>NZ_JBIVRQ010000008.1:0-305524 GCF_044755745.1 Micromonospora sp. NPDC092111 | reverse complement strand
TTGGTCGATTGCTGTCTTACCGGGAGCCTCGTCCTACATGGACACCAGCCTCCCGCACCGCCCATGACCTGCACCGTCACGATGAAAATGGCTCACTGCACTTATCTTATTGAGCCGTGCCCGCTCGATGGGAAATGCCAGGCCAGCCTCAGCCAGCCGGTCCCACTCGTCGTCCCGCCCGTATCCAGTCATCGCGGCCACCTGCACCGGGCCGCCGACCAACGCCGGCCATCGGCCTTCTCGCACACGCGGATGCGCAGCACCTTGCCGGGGTGGCGGCGCGTCCGAAATCGTCCAATTATCCAATTGGGACTATAAAAGTACTGTGGCTCAAGGTAGGTAGGATCGCGGCCGCCGGTACCGGGCGACTGTCGGGCTGTGAATGTCCGTGCAGATCTGGTCTGACGACGAAGTCAGGACAGGCTCAATGATAAATTGATCGACAAGCTTCGCTGGCGATGTGAAACGCGGGAGGCTCAATGACCGGAGTGGAGGTGGCCGCCGGGGTGGTTGCCGCCTGGGCGTGGCGCAAGGCGCGACGCGTCGGCACGCGGGCGGACGCCGAGATCGACAACGTGATCGACGCGGCGATGCGGCGGCTGTACGACCTGGTGACATCTCGAGCAGGCGGGCATCCAGCGGTGCGTTTACTGGAGGCCGAGGCGACCTTCACCGCTGCGGACCCCGCCGCCATGGGGCCTGCGGTGCGGCCGGAGGTCCAGCGGGCCGCTGGCGCGGCGATAGCGCAGGTGGCGGCCAGCGATCCGGCCTTCTCGGCCGAGGTACGGTACCTCGTTGCCCAATTGCCACCCAGCGCCGTCCGGGCGTCGGTCGCTGGCGATCACAACGTGCTGCTGCACAACGTCGTCACCGGTCCACGGTCGCGGATGACGGTGGGCGGTTCCCACTCCCGTACGTACAAGATCGGTTTCGGCTTGGTGGGAGCCTTTCTTATTCTCGCGGTGTTCGCTGTGCTGGCCGTCAGGTACCTTCCCGTCTATCTCTACCAGCGGCAGGTACTCGCCGCGTGCGCCGAGGCCGAGGCTATTACCTCGGAGAACCACAACGAGGCCTTACGCTTCGTTGCGCCCGGTCCTGACGGCCTCACGCCCGGCGGAGCGTCGACACCGACGGATTTGATCCGGGTGGACAAGGCAGGTCTGCTTCGCGTCCTGGCGGATCGGACAGCGCGGGTGTCCGCGGTCTTCAACGATCTCGGCCAGCGATCCACACCGGGTTCGTTGACCACGGAGAAAGCCGCCGTCGACAGGGCTTTCGGCCAGTGGATGAAGGCGAGTACCGCCGAGGCCGAGCTTGTCCGCACCGGACTGAAGGACAACATGACGCTGACGGCGGCGATGAAAACACCGTTCTTCGTTGACAGCAAAGCGGCTGTCGCCGGTACGAACCTCAATACGGCGATGGCCGGTCTGGCCGGTCGCGCCTGCACCGCCATCGCCTCGGGACCGCCGGTCGCGGCAGAATGAGACAACCGGCGGCGGCTGAGCAGTTCGGTCTGCATGCGGCCCCAGAATGACTTGATCATGCCGTTGTCGTAACAGTCACCAATCGATCCCATCGATGGCGCCAGGCCGGCTTCTCGAACTCGGTGGGTGAAGGTTCATTCACCGGCTCGCCACCACGATCGAGACCTGGTGGCCACAGATCCTCACGTTCATCCGCACAGGAATCACCAACGCCACCTCCGAAGGCACCAACCGAGTGACCAAAACCGTCGCCCGCGACGCCTACGGCTCCCTTAACTCCACCGACCAGCGACTACGCACCCGCTGCGCCACCACCCGACGCACCCCGAGACCACCTCGACCGCCGCTAACTTCGCCGATCTATCAAGCCGATGAAGTTCTGAAAACGCCTCCAGGATTGGTCATCGGTCGCCCGCAGATCGAACGCGACAAAGGGTTGCATCTCCACGGTCTCCGTCCTGATCGCGGAACCCGGTGGTTGGCGGCATCCCTGGTCTGTGCCTACCGCAGTGTAGTGGTGCGGCGCTCGCCGAGCTCCCGTATCGCGAACCACGCCAGCGGCCCAAGGGCGCTCGCCACGAAGGCCAGCACCGGCACCCACGGAATTCCGTCAATGAACATTGCTACGAAACCGGCCCCCAAGGCCAACAGCGCGGCGGAACGGGTATACGACAAGCTGGAGTTGTCACGGAAGAGATACTTTGGCGGCGCCCTCCGCAGCCGCCACACCCGGTAAACCTGCAGCACCATGAGTACGAACGCTGCCGGCAGCAGCGGGAACACCAACGCGGCTCCCGGCGTCCACGGATCCCGCACATATTGGCCCTCGACAGTGACGAGGTGCCCGTGCCACAAACCCAGCATGGCGTACTCTCCCTCATTGACGTTGAGGTAGGCATCCCGTCGCTCTACAAATGACACCACTTCGCTGCCGCCCGACAGGCGGTACCGGACCTCCTGTGAGCCGGCGTTGCCGCCGTATCCTCCCACAGCGCTGGAGTAGTTGACCTCCAGAACCTTCCCGGGCTCCAGCACCAGCATGCTCGCGCGATGTGCTGAGTTAGCTGCCGTTTCCACGTACACGCGGTGTCCGAAATAGGCCATAAGGACAGCCGCGAGCAGACCGGATATGACCGCCACCCAGACCCGGAACCGGACCTCGCCCGGATCGATCGGCGGTACAGCGCCACGCCGCCTTGCTGACGTCATGCCCACCATGCTAATGAACAGCCGCCGCCACCCAGATCGGCCAGATGGCTCCTGCGGCTCGCCGTTACCGGACGGGCAGTCAGTCCGGTCGTCGGCCGGGCGCCTGTCTCGGTTGCGGACGCCTGCGAGTCGGCGTAGCCATGCCGGGATCGATGACGAGGTATCGCCCTGGCCAAGGTGTCGATCGATTCGGCCAAGGCGAGCGATGTCTACGGTGTCGCAGGCGCCGGTCGGAGGGCTAGCTTGATCTTTAACCTGCTGGGCGGCGGTATCGACCCCGGCTGATCATGGAGACAGCCCTTGATCGATCATTCCTCTTGTCTAGGGAAGAAGATCGCAAATCAAGGGCTGTCTGGTGATCAGTGTGCACGATGCCGGGTCGACCGATGAGGTCGGGCGGCTGGCCGCGTTCCGGCGTGAGTTCCATCGTTGTCTGACCGCTCGTGGGGATGCGTTGTTCGAGCTGGCGGACGCGTTGTTGTGCGGGGATGCGCCGGTGCGTTCGCTGGTGGAGTTGTCGCTGGTGGGTGAGCATCGCCGTGGTCACGGCTCGCTGTATGCGGCGTTGAACCGGGGTCGGATCGACGTCGAGCGGCTGCGGACCGTTGTGGCGGCGGTGCCGCTGCCGCGGGCCGCGGACGGGCGGATCGTCCTGGCGGTGGACGTGACGTGCTGGCTGCGGCCGGAGGCGCACACCTGCCCGGAGCGGGTGCTGTGCCACACCTACGGGCGCGGCAAGGACACTCACATCGGGGTTCCGGGCTGGCCGTACTCGTTCGTCACCGCTCTGGAGGCCGGGCGCACCTCGTGGAGCGCGCCGTTGGACGCCCGCCGGCTGGCGCCCGGCGACGACGCCGCCACGGTCACCGCCGGGCAGTTACGGGACGTGGTGCAGCGGCTGATCACCGCCGGGCAGTGGCATCCCGGTGATCCGGACGTGTGGATCGTCGCGGACGCCGGCTACGACGGGCCCCGGCTGGCTTTCCTGCTGGCCGATCTACCCGTTCAGGTGTTGGTGCGGATGCGTTCCGACCGGGTGCTGCGCCGGCCCACGCCACCCCGGCTGCCGGGCACCACCGGCCGCCCACGACGCCATGGCGGCGAGTTCATCTTCGGTGACCCGGCCAGCTGGGGCGACCCGGACGTCGCCACGAGCACCGACACCCGTCTCTACGGCACCGCGACCGCGCGAGCCTGGCAGGGCTGCACCCCAGGCTGACCCATCGCACCGCCTGGACCGCCCAGCACGGCCCGCTCCCGATCATCGAGGGCACCGTGATCCTGCTGACCGTCGACCGGCTGCCATCAGGTGCCATCGCGAAACCGGTCTGGCTCTGGTGGTCCCAACCGGCCGCCACCACCGCCGAGGTCGACCTGCTCTGGCAGGCGTTCCTGCGCCGCTTCGACATCGAACACACCTTCCGCATGCTCAAGCAAACCCTCGGCTGGACCAGTCCCAAACTGCGCGACCCGAACGCCGCTGACCGCTGGACCTGGCTGGTGCTGGCCGCCTACACCCAGCTACGCCTCGCCCGCACCGCCGTCGGCGACCTCCGCCGGCCCTGGGAACGCCCCGCACCACCCGAACGGCTCTCACCTGCCCGCGTCCGCCGCGCGTTTCGGCACCTACGCACCAAAGCCGGCTGCCCCGCCGCCGCACCGAAACCGAGCCGACCAGGCCCCGGACGACCGCCCGGACACCCCAACCGCCACCGAGCAGCACGCCACGACGTCCACATCGTCACCGCCGCCACCAGCACAAAAGCGATAGGCAGCACGAAGAAAACGAAGTCTTCAAATAACCCGAGGCCACGGCGGACGGGTTAAAGATCAAGCTAGGCCGTGTTTCGTAGGGCGCGGAGCCATTGGTTGATGGCGGCGATGGTGAGGGTGGCTTCGTAGCGCACGGCGAGTTTGTCGTACCTGGTGGCCATGGCGCGGTGTTGTTTGAGCTGGTTGATGCCGCACTCCACGGCGTGACGTAGGCGGTAGACCTCGGGGTCGAAGGCGGGCGGACGTCCGCCTTTGGAGCCTTTGGCCTTGCGGTGGGCGTCCTGGTCGGCCTTGCTCGGGATGCACGCGCGGATGCTGCGGGATCGTAGGTGGGCTCGGTTGGCCTTGGATGTGTACGCCTTGTCGGCCAGCACCATGTCGGGGCGGGTGCGTGGCCGGCCGCCACCAGCGCGGGGGACGCGGATCCTGGCCAGCACGGGGATGAACTGTGGGCTGTCGCCGCGTTGTCCGGCGGTCACCACCACGGCCATCAGTTTGCGGCCCTGCTCGCAGGCCAGATGGGTCTTGCTGGTCCAGCCGCCCCTCGACCGGCCGAGCCCGTGATCTGCCGGCTCGGCCTGCACACCACCGGGCGGCTCCTTCTGCGCCTGACCGTCGCGGCGGGCCCCAGCGGCGTGGTGATGGGCGCGGCTGATGGTCGAGTCCACGCTCACCGTCCAGCCGATCAACCCCGCCGCGTCCGCCAGGGCCTGCAACGAGGTGAGGAGCCGCCGTCACGTTGCCAGCGCCGGAACCATCGGTACAGGGTCTGCCAGGGCGGGTAGGGCGCGGGCACGTCTCGCCACGGTGATCCGGTCCGGACCCGCCACCGGATCCCGTCGATGATCAGTCTCATGGTCCATCTGCGTGGCCGAGCATGACCCGTTCCCGCAGGCAGCAACGGTTCGAGGACCGCCCACTGCACGTCGGTCAGGTCATGTCGCCTCGCTGCCGCTACGCTCGGCACGAGGTCTCCGGTGTGACGTTCTGCTTGGTCGCTGAACCAACTACCGGAGACCTCTCCCATGAGCGACCACCGACACGCCGTCAACCGCTACGAAACACGGCCTAGCCCCACTGCTGGCCGCCCGCACCGTGCCTGCGCGGTGCGGGCGGCGGGGGCTTCTTGCGCGTTATCACGGTCTTGACAATGTCGCGGCACGGTCAAATAATTCATCCATTAAACAAATCCTGCTCATCGCCCGGCTCTGTCGGCGGTACGGAGGTCCATCATGTCGATGCAGCCGACTCGCGATGACCGTCTGACCTTCGAGCTGTGGACCGTCGACTGACGGGCCAAGGGGCCCTTGGCGCGAGACGTGCGAGGACTTGCTGGCCGACCGGGACACGTTCGAGGACTTCGATCCTGACATGGGCGGCGCCGAGGGCTTCGGGTTCGTCCGGCTCAACTGGCTCGTCGTCGACCGCCCGGTCCGCTCCCGGCGACCAACCATGCCGGCTGACCCTGTAACCCACAACCGCTGGGAGGACCGGTGCCGCTCGTCGCCGGGGTCGACTCGTCGACCCAGTCGTGCAAGGTCGTCATCCGTGACGCCGAGACCGGGAAGCTGGTGCGCGAGGGCCGCGTGCCGCACCCGCGCGGCACCGTCGTGCCGCCGGCCGTGTGGGAGGCCGCGTTGTCGGAGGCGGTCGCGCAGGCTGGCGGTCTGGACGACGTGGCGGCTGCCTCGGTCGCCGGGCAGCAGCAAGGCATGGTGTGCCTGGACGCCGAGGGCGCGGTGGTCCGGGACGCCCTGCTGTGGAACGACACCCGCTCGGCTGGCGCCGCCGCCGACCTGATCTCGGATCTCGGCGGTGGCGAGGCCGGGCAGCGAGCCTGGGCGGAGGCGGTCGGTCTGGTGCCGGTGGCTAGCTTCACCGTCACCAAGCTGCGCTGGCTGGCCCTGGCGGAGCCGGACAACGCCGCCCGCACGGCTGCGGTGTGTCTGCCGCACGACTGGCTGACCTGGCGACTGGCCGGCGAGCCGGGGGTGGATGCGCTGCGCACCGACCGCAGCGAGGCCAGCGGGACCGGCTACTGGTCGGCCGTGACCGGTGAGTACCGCCTCGACCTGATTCGGTTGGCGTTTGGTCGGGATGACGTGCTGCTGCCGCAGGTGCTCGGGCCGACGGGTCTGGCTGGGCACCTGCGTACCGGCGCGCCGTTGGGCCCGGGCGCCGGCGACTGCGCCGCGGCGGCGCTGGGGATCGGCGCCGAGCCGGGCGACGTGATTGTGTCGATCGGCACCTCTGGCATAGTGTCCACCGTTTCCGATGTGCCGGCCGTCGATCCGAGCGGGATCGTGGCCGGGTTCGCCGACACGACCGGCCGCTTCCTGCCGCTGGTGTGCACGCTCAACGCCGCCCGGGTCCTGGACGCGACCGCGACCATGCTGCGGGTGGACCACGCCGAGCTGTCCGCGCTGGCGCTGTCCGCCACGCCGGGCGCCGACGGGCTGGCCCTGGTGCCCTACCTGGAGGGTGAGCGCACCCCGAACCGCCCGCACGCCACTGGCGCCGTGCACGGCCTGACCCTGCGGAACTCGACCCCCGCGCACCTGGCCCGCGCGGCGGTGGAGGGCATGCTGTGCGCACTCGCCGACGGGTTGGACGCGATGATCGCGCAGGGCACGACGGTCAACCGAGTTGTCCTGGTCGGCGGCGGCGCCCGCTCGGAGGCGGTGCGCCGGATCGCGCCTACGGTCTTCGGACGTCCTGTGCTCGTCCCACCGGCGGGGGAGTACGTCGCCGACGGTGCCGCCCGTCAGGCAGCCTGGGTGTTGTCGGGCGGGCAGCGGCCGCCGTCGTGGACGGTCGGGCAGATCGAGGTGTACGAGGCAGACGCCGTGCCGGCGGTCCGCGAACGGTACGCCATGGCCCGCGGCAACGTCCGCGACCGTAGCTGATTGGCGGCGTCATCGCCGGGTTGAGTGGATTCGTCACCAGTCCGCGCAGGAACGCCCGCCCTGTCCAGTCGCGTGCGTAGGTGGGGGCGGTCTCGTCAACGGCGGCGGTGACCGCGGGCTCGGCGGAATGCCGGGCGGCGACCACTCCGGCGACGGAGCCGATGTGGTTGAGGATCCGGCCGCGCGGTCGTTCCCACCCGCCGCTGCGGGACAGTCCCGGATTCCACCGGGTTCCCGTTACGACACCCGAGCGTGACAACGTCCGGGCGAACCAGCGGATCGAGGTGTGGAAGGGCAGGCACAGCGAGCAGGGCGGCGGCCCGGCCAAACTCGCCCATGCCCATGCCATGCCCTTGTCGCGCTGTCGGCGTCGGGCGATCTGCCGCTGCGGTTCGTCGCGGCGCGGACGCGACGGACGGGGCCGAGCAGAATCTGGACACCATCCGCGCCCAGATCGACGCCCACCGCGACCTGTCCGCCTCACTGCCGTTCGATGTTTGACCCGCACGGCGGCACGGTGTGCGCGCGGGCGGCCCAGACCACTGTCCCATGTCGCCTCGTGGTGTTTCGTGTGCCCGGACTGTGCTCCGAAGGAGATCGAAAACCCCGCCCCCACGATCCGGGGGCGGGGCTCTGACCTGCACTTTCACTTGTAGCGGGGACAGGATTTGAACCTGCGACCTCTGGGTTATGAGCCCAGCGAGCTACCGAGCTGCTCCACCCCGCGTCGGCTCCATAAGCCGAACCCATCCTCGGATCAGCGGGTCCCCGATCGACGTACGCTCAGCTCAGCGGGCATCGTACCGCGCCCTCCCGACCGGCCCCGGGTCGCGGTCCACGGCCCTGACCGGCCGATGTCGGGTTCACCCGCGCAGATAGGCAAGGACAGCGAGGACCCGGCGGTGGTCGGTCTCGGCCGGTGGCAGGTCGAGTTTGCTGAAGAGATTGCCGATGTGCTTGGTTACGGCAGCCTCGCTGACGGACAACTGTCCGGCGATGGCACTGTTCGAGCGCCCCTGCGCCATGAGCGCGAGGACCTCCCGCTCTCGGGGCGAGAGCCGTTCGAGCGGAGCGGCCTGTCTGCGGATCAGTTGCCGGACGACCTCGGGATCGATGACCGTGCGGCCTGCGGCGACCTGTTCCACCGCGGCGGCGAAATCCGCGATGTCACCGATGCGGTCCTTGAGCAGATAGCCCACGCCCACGTCGCACGACTCCAACAGCTTGGCCGCGTAGGTCTGCTCGACGTACTGGCTGAGTATCAGCACGGCCAGGCCGGGGCGCAGGCGTCGGACAGCAAGCGCCGCGCGCAGCCCTTCGTCCGTGTAGCCGGGCGGCATTCGCACGTCGGTGAGCACGATATCCGGATTGTGCTCAGCGACGGCGTGTCGCAGCTCGTCCGCGTCGCCTACGGCGGCAACCACCTGATGACCGAATCGGCGTAGCAGCCCGGTGAGGCCCTCGCGGAGCAGGACACCGTCCTCGGCAAGGACTACTCGCAGACTGACCTGCCCTCGTTCTGATCGCAAGGGATCTCCACGGTGAGTGTTGTCGGACCGCCGGGCGGGCTCGTCAGGATCAGTCTGCCGTCGACCGTTGAAACCCGGTCCGCGAGTCCCATGATGCCCGAGCCTTGCTGCGGGTCGGCCCCACCCACGCCGTCGTCCTGCACGGTGAGCACGAGCCTGCCGGCGGCAAGCTGCCCGGTCACCGAGGCGTGCTCGGCGGAACTGTGCTTGACCACGTTCGCCAGCGCCTCGCGTACCAGGAAGTACGCGGCGGCCTCGACCTCGGGCGGCAGGCGCCGAGGCACCGACATCCGCACGTCGACCGGGATGCCCAGTCGGTCGGCGATGTCTTCGACGGCCGCCGGCAGGCCATGCTCGGTGAGCATTCGTGGATGTATGCCGTGTACCAGCTCCCGCAGTTCGCTGAGCGCCTGTTTCGCCTCGTCGTGTGCCCGCACGACAAGATCGTGGGCGGAGCGGGACAGCGGGCCGCCCGGGGCGGGCAGATCCAGCCGGGCCAGCCCGAGTGTCATGGCCAGGACCACGAGCCGCTGCTGGGCTCCGTCGTGCAGGTCGCGTTCGATGCGCCGTCGCTCGGCTTCGAACGCCGCCACCAGTCGTGCGCGTGACCGGGTCAGCTCCACCACTCTTGCCCGCAGTTCCTCCTCGCGCGGGGCGAGCAATGCGCGGGCCAGTACGGCGTGCAGGCCGGCCGTGGCAAGCAGGAGGTACACGGCAGCCACGGTGATCGTGAACCCGATCGGGAGTGCGAGCCAGGCCTGCGGTTTCGTGGCGATGACCCAGCCGGGGTAGCCCTGGACCGTGGCGTCCGGCGGGCTGTTGGCCAACAGCGGCCAGGCCATCACCAACAGCACCGGCGACACCACCGCGTACAGGGTGACCAGCAGTTCCAGCGGTAACAGGACCACGAGCACGAGGGTGTACGCCAGTTCACGCCAGGTTGCCGGCTCGTGGAACCGCGTCCTGAGCCAGCTCAGAAGCCCGGCGCGCTCGGGGACGCGGTGCGGTGAGGCGATCGGCTCCTGGTCGACCAGGATCAACCGCCACCGCTCGACGGCCGCGACCGGCAGGCCAAGCAGCGCCAACGCCATCAGGATGGGCACACCGACGAGGGTCAGGCTCAACGCGGCTCCCGCTGTGGCCAGCACTACCACCGCAGCCAGCGCGAACGTTCCGCAGACCAGCCCAGAGAGCTGGTAGGCCAAGGCCCGCCACGGCCACGCCGATCGCAGCAAACGCCACGGTGGCAGTCGCAGTGCCTGCCAGGACGTCGTAGGGTTCACCTCCGCGAGGGTACGGGCGGCCCAGCCGCAGCCCAGGGGCGAGGTGGGACCCGCAGGTAGATCCAGCTCCACCGTCAAGTGTCCGGCCCGCTCCAGTGCGTTCGGCGCGGGTGCCGCGATTTGCTGAGTGCATGACGACGAACGAGGTACCTGTCCCGTCCTCTGCCAGGAGACGGCGGATCGTGCGGACCGGCATCGCCATGCTGGCCGTGGTGCTGCTGATCGCGGGGGTGGGCGCGGGCTACGAACATCTGTCCGCGCGCGGTGACCGGCAGCGGTATCCAATGTCCGGGCGGATGGTCGACGTCGGCGGGCACCGGCTGCACCTGGATTGCACCGGCACGGGTGGGCACACCGTCGTGCTCGAAGCGGGGCTGGGGGAATCGTCGGCGGGATGGGCGACGATTCAGCGGCAGCTCAGCGGCAACGGCCGGGTCTGTAGCTACGACCGGGCGGGCTACGCGTGGAGCGAACCCGGGCAGGGCCCGCGCACCGCCGGGCGGGAGGCCGACGAGCTGAGCAACCTGCTGCAAGCGGCCGGTGAGCCAGGGCCGTACGTCTTTGTCGCGCACTCCTACGGCGGTCACATCGTGCGCCTGTTCACAGACCGGTGGCCTGACCGTACCCTCGGCCTGGTCCTCCTCGACGTGAGCGACGAGAACGCCACCGCAGCCCTGAGCGCCGCAAGGCTCCCGCTCGTCCTCCAGTTCGCGGCCGAACGCACCGCCGCCCGCATCGGCGCTGTACGGCTCTTCGGCGACGCGCTGATTCCAGACAACGCACCATCCCTGGCCCGCCAGGCCGCGCCGGTGGTCTACGGCCCGAAGTCGCTGGCTGCCGCTGGCGCTGAGGCCGCCGCGAGCCTCGACAGCGCTCGCCAGGTCCAGGCGACCGTCCACCCGGGCGCCTGGGGTGATCGAACGGTGATCGTCATCGCCGCTGCGGGACAGCCGGCAGCCGCACTCACGGCACAACGCCGGTTGGTGGAGCTGTCCAGCCGGGGCCGCTTCGTCATTGCCGACACCACCGACCACTACATTCACTACGCGCAGCCCGACCTGGTCGTCCGCGCGGCGCAAGAGGTCCGCGAGGGCAGCCGCTGACCGGCTGGGGCCGGTGGTGATTGTAGTGGTGGAGCCAGGCGGGTAGGGGAGGGCGGTTTACTTACCGGCGAGTGGACTCCCCATCGCGGTCGTGATCGGCCTGAGGCGGGTCCAGCACTACCACCCGGGACACGCGACGCACTCTTTCGGATACGATGAGCTACATCTGTCCGTATCGATGAATGCTTGAGATCAATCGATGACCGCTACCCGAGCGGACGATGCGTCCGCCGTGATGCCGGACCCGGGTCGGGCTCGCACGCTCGATGAGCTCACTGCGGCGTTGAGGTCCCTGAAGGTCTGGGCCGGGAACCCGTCCTACGAACGGATCACCAGCCAGGTCAACAACGCGTGGCGGGCCGCCGGTCGCCCGGCCAGCGAGTTGACCAAGCGGCCCACGGTCGTGGACTGTTTCAAGCCCGGTCGGCGCCGGCTGAACACCGATCTCGTCACCGCGGTCGTGCAGGCACTGCACCCGAACGAGGGATACGTGCACCAGTGGCGCCAGGCGCTACGAGTGGTCGGCGGGGAGGCCCAGGCCGCCACGGTGGTACGGGTCCAGGACCGGCTGCCGCCCGACCTGGCGGGGTTCACCGGCCGTGCCACCGAACTCGACCAGCTCCGTCACACCCTCAGCAACCGAAACACCAACGGGGCGATGGTGGTCGCGGCGATCGAGGGGATGGCCGGGGTCGGCAAGACCCAGCTTGCCATCCACGCCGGACACCTCCTGATCCGGGAACACCGCTTCGAGCGGACACTCTTCGTCGACCTGCGCGGATTTCACCCCGATCCCGCCCGACCTCCCGCGGACCAGGCCGCCGTCCTGGACGGCTTCCTGCGCCTGCTCGGCGTACCGGCCCACCAGATCCCCCACGATCTCCACGCCCGCACGGCGGCCTACCGCGATCAGCTCACCGGCACCCGTACCCTGATCGTGCTGGACAACGCCGCCGACGTCGACCAGGTCCGGCCGCTCCTCCCCGAGGTTCCCGGCTGTCTCACCCTGATCACCAGCCGGCGAATCCTGTCCGACCTGCGCCCAGCCACGCACCTGGTGGTCGACGTGTTCGCCGCGCACGAGGCCGTCGACTATCTTGCCCAGGTCGTCAGCCACGTCCCCACGGGCGACGATCCCGCCGCGGCGGCGCGCATTGCACGGCGCTGCGGCTATCTCCCGCTGGCCCTCGATCTGACCACCGGACACATGCGGGCCACACCCGGCTGGACCCTCACCGACCACGCCGACCGGCTCGACGAACGCCACCACCAGCGACGCCTGGAAACCGGCGTCGAACTCGCCCTCGAACTCTCCTACCATCACCTGCCCGCCGACCAGCGCCGGCTGCTGCGGCTGCTCGCGCTGCACCCCGGGCAGGACAGCGACGCCTACGCTGCCGCCGCCCTGACCGACGCCGACCTCGACACCACCCGCGCCCACCTCGACCACCTGTGCCGCGACCACCTCCTCCAGCAGTCCGCCTCGGGCCGGTACATGCTGCACGACCTCGTCCGGGCATTCGCCATCACCCGCGCGCACGACGAGGTCCGCCCCGCCGACCGCCGGGAAGCTCTGACCCGCCTGTTCGACCACTATCTCGCCACGGCCGCCGCGGCGATGAACGCCCTCCATCCCGCCCAGGCGCACCTTCGGCCCCACATTCCCCCGACCGGCACACCCGCCCCCGAGCTGGGTGACCCGGACAGCGCTCTCGCCTGGCTCGACATCGAACGGCCTACCCTGGTCACCGTCGCGGCCCACAGCGCCAGCCACGGTTGGCCCACCCACACGACCCGCCTCTCCCGCATCCTGTACCGCTACTTCGCCGGTGGCCACGGCGGCGATGCCGTCACCGTCCACACTCACGCCCACCACGCGGCCAGGCACACCGGCGATGTCACCGAACAAGCCCACGCCCTGACCGACCTCGGCGTCGCCCACCTCTGGGTCGGCCGGTACGAGTCCGCCGTCGAACACTTCACGGAGGCACTGCACCTGTTCAGCCAGACCGGCCACGGGTTCGGGCACGCCCGGACCCAGACCAACCTGGGCGTCGCCGAACAGCGGCTGGGCCACTACCGCAAGGCCGCCGCCCACTTCGCGCAGGCCCGGACCGCGCACCTGCGGGCCGGCGACCAGATCGGTCAGGCCCGCGCGTTGAGCAACCTCGGCGACGTCGAACAGCGGCTCGGCCACTACCGCACGGCCGCCAGGCACCTCCGACAGGCGCTCACGCTGTACCGACAGAGCGGAGACCGGGCCGGCGAGGCGGTGTCGCTGGCCAACCTCGCGGAGGTCGACACGCGATCGGGCCGGTACGAGGCGGCTGCCGAGAACCTCGCGCAGGCGCTCGTCCTGTTCCGTCAGGCCGGTCATCGCAACGGCGAAGCCTGGACCCTGGACGGACTGGGCACCCTTCACCGCCACCTCGGACAGCCCGCCGAGGCCGCCCGGTATCACCAGCAGGCTCTGACGATCCTGCGGATGACCGGTGACAGGCACGGCGCTGCATGGGCGCTCAACGGGCTCGGCGAGGCCACGCTCGCCGCCGGCCACGCCACCGACGCGCTCGCCCATTACACCGCCGCCCACACCATCGCCGCCGAGATCAGCGCCCGGGACCAGCGGGCCCGCGCCCAGGCCGGGCTTGCCAGCGCCCACCAGGCCCTCGACCAGCGCGATCGGGCCCGTGATCACTACCAGCACGCCCTGGCCATCTACACCGACCTCGGCACCCCCGAAGCCGACCAGATCCGCACCTGTCTCGCCGCCCTCGACAACACAGGCACCCGCACCTGACCGCGAGACCTCCGGGGATGCCCGGTCGATGGGGTCATCCCCGGAGATCGCACGTGCTGCGGAGGCTGGCGAGGTTACCCGCCGGCCTTGCGACATCCCCCCGCCGGGGAACACGTCGGTGTCGGGCAGGTCGGATGAGTGCTTCCCGGCGTGCAAGCGGGCGGTTGCACGGGGTTGGCGTCGACCTCGGGTCGCTGTAGTCCCACATAGACCGTGGCAGCGGACGCGCCGAGCACGGCGACATCCAGGGCGCACGTGTCCAACCACTGCGTGGCGACCTGCCGGGAGCGGCAGAGCTCCTGCGCCCACAGGCGGGTGTTCGAGTTGAGGTTGCCGGCGTAGAACGGCCCCGTCGGGTTACCCACGGCGACGGTGTTGCAGGATTGCAGCAGGGTGGCGGAAGGGCTGACCCGCCAGCTGCCGCCGAACCTGTCGTAGAGGTCGGTGTGGGAGAGCGGAACGCGCAGGACGCTGCCGTCCTTGGCCTCCAGGAAACGGGGATCGCCGTTGGGGTTGCCCAGTAGGCCGCGCACCGTCGTTGCCCCGGGCCCGACGCCGACGCCCAGGTCGAGGTACCCGGTGTTGACGGTGGCGCGGACGCTGTTGCCCGACGGGTCTCTGAAGGTGTACACGTTGTTGACACGATCGATCGCCACCCCGGTGGGCAGCAGCAGGGAATCGCCGGCCGGCAGGCTGGTGGTGGTGCCGTTCACCACCAGACGCGTCCCGTCGCACAGTGCCAGCCTCGAGTTGCCCATCCTCACGGCGACCGACCGGTTGACCGAGGTGTTGGGCCAGTTCGGCGCACCGGACACCTTGCGGGTCTGCACCTCGAACGTGGAACCGGCCTGTGCCTCGACGAAGTCGCCCGTGGCTTGGAAGTCGTAGAACAGACCGCCGAACGTGTACTGGTGGGTGTCGCCGATGATCGCGGCGACGCGGCAGGCCGACGACGCCGCCGGCCCCTGGACCGACTCGTTGATGACGACGGCCGGTGCCGGGCTCGACGGGACCGGGCCCGGAGGTCCGAAGTTGAGGTTGTTCCGCTCACCGCTGAAGCCGTAGTTCTGGCAGTCGGGCTTGACCGGGCTGCCGTCCTCGATCGTCGTGCGGACGTTGAAACTCGCCTCGGGATTGAACCTGGCCGTGGACCCGCGACCATAGCCGAACACGTTGAACTCGACCTGGGCCCACTCCGACCCGGGCTCCTGAGGATCCGGTGGCAGAACGTGGAGGATGCCCGCTCCCGTGGACGAGTAGAGCCTTCCCAACCCATCGTTGAAGGTGGCGGTGTCGGTCTCCTGCCCGTCGGCCGTCTTCGTGATCGAGCCGTCCAGTCGCAGGGCCGGCCTCGTTATGCTCTGGATCGGTAGGTAGGGAAGGTTGATCGCTTCGGTCTTCCGCGAGCAGTGGATCTCCGCGTCGTCCGGGACCTCGGTCCACCCTGACGGGCATGGCTGGCCCTGGCTCGGGTCCGGGTTGTAGTGCAGCAGCCAGTACTCGACGTAGAGCCTGCTGGGACTGGGATCGGGATTAGGGTTGCCGTTCTTGGTGCCGTCGTTGGCGAACACGAACTGCTTCCAGCCCCGGCACAGCCCAGCGGTCGGTGAACCGTTGCATTCCTGGACCCTGAGGTGGTTGGTGTTGAGCTGGAACGAGTAGCTGCCCGGCATCGTCGGCCCGCTGGGCGGCTCCCCGGGCAGGGCAGCGGGCGGGACGCTGGTCACGCTCAACAGGTTCTGCTGGTTCACCTTCTCGAAGCTGCCGTACGCGCGAGTGATGGGACCGGCCCCCGTGGGCCTTCCCGTCACGATCCCGATCCCGCCACCGACGTCCCGCCGCGGAGCCTGTTCGAGGTTCGGGGCCATCGGGGCCGACGGCGGGGCCACACACTCGGTCTTCTGCCACACCAGCTCGGGATAGGCCGCAGTGAAGCACCCCTGCGCCGACGGCCGCGGTACCTTCACCATCCTCGAATGCCAGGCCTGAAGATTCCCTTGTGTGGCGGGTGACTTCTCCTCTCCGCTGGCGTGTACCCCCATCCCCAGCAGCACCGCCGCGATCGTGATGCCCACCAGCCTGGACTGTGATTGGCGTTCTCGCGGTAGCAACCTCATCATCGTTCCCTCTCACCGCAGGTGGAACCGCCTGACGCTCGTCCTTAGGACGGGCCTGGCTGATGAGCGTCGCGCGATGCCAGGCGGTGCGGGGGAACCCCATACAAACCCATACCTGCCTACCGGCGGTGGTAGTTCCCCGGGCGCTGTTGCGTTAGCGCCGTGACGAAGCAAACGGCCTCGTCGGCACTCGGCGCAGGCGAGCGCCCGGTGGACCGGATGGTGCGGGTGCGGCGACCGAGGTCATAGCAAGAACGCCAGTCCGGTATCACGGAACAGGTCGGGAGCGGTGTCGGGCCGCCGCATCGCTTGAAGCCGGCGGATTGTGCGGCGCGTGTTCACTCCCTGGTCACCTCCACCGCCGCCACACCTTCCGCGCAGCCGACCAGCCCTGCGTCGACGGGATCGGCGCGGCTCTCGCCGTGCTTGCTTCGTAGGCCAGTGACCCTGATGGCCGACGGCTAGGAAATCTAGGCTGGAAAGCCTAGACATCTTCGGCGGTGTGGCATACTGTTCCTGGAGTCGAGAGAAGAGATCCGTCAAGACGCAGACGGACCGCCCGGCCGTGAAGTCACGACGGGCGGCAGGAGTCGGGCTTCGTTCCGCCAAAACGGCGGGATGAGCACATCGGCCCCGACGTGTGATTCGCGGCGGGGCACGCAGGTGGGGCCAAGACTTGCTTAGGGCTCCAGCTGATGTTCGCCGCACGTGTGGGGGCCATAAAGTCGCGTGGGCTCCGACACCGGTGGACCGTACGACCGCAAGGGTAAGAAGAAGCAGAGGAAAGGGAGGGCCGTACACCGTTGGATCGCCCGCCAGTAGCCGTCATTCCAGGCTTGGCGGACACCGCAGTTTCCATCGAACGAGAGGTGGTCTCCGGTCACGCATATGCGATCCTCGCACCCGAAGCCTTCAGCGGCTGGTGCGGATACGACAAGCCGACGTTCCTGTCGGTAGATGGTGTTCTGACCCGTAACCCTGGGCCCCGGCGCGTACGCGCCGGGGCCCTCGATGTGGAGGTGACATGGGGCAAAACCCCGATGACATGTTTGGCGACGAGAACACACCGGCCTACACCATCGGTCAGGCCGCGGAGATGCTCGACACCACACAGGACTTCCTGCGTCGCCTGGACGAGGCGAAATTGATCAACCCGCACCGCTCTGCCGGCGGGCACCGCCGCTACTCCCGCTACCAGTTGCGTCTGGCCGCCCGGGCCCGCGAGATGGTGGATCAGGGCACCGCCCTGGAGGCCGCCTGCCGGATCATCATCTTGGAAGACCAGCTTGAGGAAGCCCTGCAGCAAAACGAGAAGCAGTAGCGTGGGCCGCGGCAGCAGACTGGCCGGCCCGCTCTCGGGTGAGATCGTCGGGCGATGATTGTACGCCACGGCTCGGACAGCGTCGGAGCTGGAAGACCTGACCCTGACCCTCGGTGAGGGGCCGGACGTCGACGCGATCACCGGCGGCCCTGTCCGGTGGCCGATGTGGCGGCAGCGGAGTGCCGGAACCGCTTGCCGGTGTTCACGCCGGCCTCGGTGCTCGCCGGGGTCCGGGCGGTGTTCGCGCTGCCGCTGCGGGTGGGCGGGATCCGGCTGGGTGTCCTGGACCTGTATCGGGGGCGCGCCGGTGACCTCGGGGCGGAGGAACAAGCCGGTGACCTCGGGGCGGAGGAACAAGAAGGTGATGCGCGGGCGGCGCGTCGCGGACCACCCCGTCGGGCGCGACCGGCGGAACCCCTGATGACGAGGTGACTGAGATGGCCGAGACCCAGCTAGCCGACGTATTCGTGGAGATGGCCGACACGCTCGTCGACGACTTCGACGTGATCGAGTTCCTGCACGTGCTCACCGAGAGGTGTGTCGAGCTGCTGGGTGTGTCGGCGGCCGGGCTGCTCCTGACCGACGAGCGGGACACGTTGCAGGTGGTCGCCGCATCGTCCGAACGCACCCGGCTGCTGGAGTTGTTCCAGCTTCAGACCGACCAGGGCCCTTGCGTGGACTGGGCCCGGATCCCGCTGGTGCGCCGCACCGGCTGGCTGAAGTAGGACCTACGACCGCCAGTTGCCAGACAGCTACGAGGAGGTCGACATGACGGACCAGACCGAGGAGCGTGAACGGCGCATCGTCGTCGGGGTCGACGGATCGCCGGGCTCACTGATCGCGCTGCGGTGGGCGGTGACCCAGGCGGAACTGAGCAACGCACGGGTCGACGTCGTGGCCGCGTGGCACGACCCGGCGGAGTACGCCTTCGCGTACGGGTGGTCAGCCGCGGTGTTCGAGGATGTGAGCATCGCGGCGATCACCGGAAAGATGCTCACCGAGGCGGTCGCGGACGTGGCCAGGGGCGGTGTGCCCGTCCAGTTCACCACTCACGTGGTGCGGGGGCATCCGGCTCAGGCGCTGCTGGATGCTGCGGACCGGGCGCAGTTGCTGGTGGTGGGCAGCCGGGGACACGGTGCCTTCGCCGGGATGCTGCTCGGCTCGGTCAGCCAGCACTGTGTACAGCACGCCCCGTGCCCGGTCGTGGTCGTCCCGTGGGCGGAGCGGACGTTCGACGAGGCTTGGAGCGACCCGGGGGAGTCCTGACCTCACGAGCGCCGTCGAGCCTGCCGCTTCGAGGCTCTCGTCGCAGCCGGGCCCGCGCCGTGCACCAGTGCGGCGCGGCATCCCGGCAACGCTGGCCGTCGAGCCGAGCCGCCGCGAGCGAAAGGGCGGCGATCACAGCCTGGCGGCGCCGTAGTCGATCCGGGCGGCCCGTCCGGGCGGCACCCCCATCTATGTGATATTGGACAAACTGTCCGCGAACAAGGCCCCCGCCATTCGTGCCTGAGCCAGGAGGAACAAGGTGGAGCTGTGCTTCACCCCGACCCAGACGTCCTGGGCCAACCCGATCGAGGCCCAGTTCGGGCCGCTGCGCACCTTCGTGATGACCAACTCCAACCACCCAACGACACCATGCAGACCCGCGAACTCCACGCCTACCTGCGCTGGCGCAACGCCAACGCCAGCCAGGCCGATGTCCTAGCCGCACAACGCCGCGCGCGCCCGCATCCGCAGCGAACGCCAGCAACGCAGGGGACGCCCACGACCCCAAGCTGCCTGATCACACCCGCGCGAACGTTCAGGGACAATGCTGTAGCCGTTGGAGGGTGCGCCTACTTTCGCACGCCGAAGCGGAGCATGGTGACGACGCCCGACTGGGTATTGCTGAGCGGTTCCAGGTCGATCCTGCCGAAGCCCGGAGGCGAGAAACGGACACCGTCGCCGAGCAGCAGCGGTAGGACATACACCAGGATCTCGTCGACGAGCCCGCTCTGCAGACACTGGGCGGCCACATCGGCACCGAGGATCTCCAGGTTCTTGCCGCCCGCGGCGCTGCGTGCCGTGGCAACGGCTTCCTCAAGTCCACAGGTGAGGAATGTGACGGCAGGGTCCGGCTCGGCGGGAGGAATGTGGGTGAGGACGAACTGTGCTCCCCCGTCGTAGGTGGAGTCCTGGTCGGCCATACGCTTGCCGACCTCGTAAGTACCCCGGCCGATGAGCATGGCGCCCGTGGCCGCCATGACATCCGGGACCGTATCCGCAGTCATGTACTCGAAGACCCAGTCCATCGCGTGACCAGGACCAGCGATGAAGCCGTCCAGCGACATCACCCTGTTCACGACCACCTTGCCAGTGATGGTGCCGATATCACTCATACGTTTCTCCCAGGATCTTGAAACTGAGGTCGGACCCTAGTTCGGCCCGGCGGGAAGGACAAGGACGAGAGTTGCATGCGCATCGCGGTGGCGCAACGCGAACAAACCGATACCCGGATGTGCTGGCCTGCAGTATCGCAAACCTGCTCGGGTACGGCGTGAACGACACCGCTGGTGAGGTCGCCCTCGGTCGCAAACTGAGTGACCAAACCCGGTGATCGTTTGCGGTCAGCGCACTACTGTAACTGGCGGGCACCTACGCGGAGCACCGGATCGACGGGTCCGCCGAACCGGCCGCCGAACTCGGGCTCCTGCCGCTGGCGTTGACACAGACCGCCGCTCTGGCGGGTCGGACCTGGACGATGGTCCTTGGGCTGGCCCAGGCGCTAACGTGCCGTATGCCAGTTATTGATCTGGACACGCCGCCGCGCAGCTCGCCGCCCCTGCGACGCCCGCACCCACGGTTTGTCATCGCCGCCGGCGTGATGCTGGGCCTTGGCTTTCTCACCGGCGAGCCGGCGGAACGACCCTTGCGGATTGATACGACGTCGCTTTGCGGTCCTCCTACGGTTGAAGCAGGCAACACGGCGACCCCAACGATCCGATGGCCGAGGGTCGAGCTCACCATCGATTCTCAGACCGGCCGTATCGTTTCAGTGCAATGCCACTCTCAATAGCTCGCTGCGACACTGAGCCTCATTGCGCACGAAGCCTTGGAGGAGACCGCCACGGCAGATTCCGGTCGACAGACCGTGAAACGTGGAGGGATCGAACGACCTGGGCCCTTCCACGTTCCGCTCGTCAGATGGAGTTCACCGTCGAGCGATATAGGTGATCGTCTCCGGGGGCGGGGGATTCACGGCGGCGCCGTGTTCACCGTCGTCATCGCCCTGTGGCTGTGCAGCTCACTGTGGTGCCTCACCCACGTTGCCTTCCCCGGCTGGTAGCCCGTCTAATGGCCTGAACGGGCTGCGGCAAGCCTGTCGATCAGCAGGTCGGCACCAGTTCCTGGAGCTCGGCCAACGTCATGGCACGCCCACGGGCCAGGGCGGAGGCCAGCTCCGAGGCGCTGAGCCCCGTCCGGACCGCCTCGGCGTGCGCGGGCGCGTCCACGGGATCCATCCGCGCGGGGAAGTATCCGACCGGCTCGCCCCACGCTTCGACGAACCCCAGCAGCACCGCGCCCGTGTCGGCGCGGCCGGCGTGCGCCAGCGCCCCGGCCAGCGTGTGCAGCGAGACCAGGATGCTGGTCAGCTCGTAGCGCGGGTCGGCGAGCATGACGATCTCGCGCAGCGCGTCGATCGCCACCTCCGGCTCGTCGAGGTCCATGCTGACCTTGCTGCCCAGCCAACCCGCGGAGATCGCCGCCCAGGAGTGGCCGGACTGGCGGGCGAGGCGATAGGCCTTGGCGAGTTCGGCCCGGGCCCGTGGCAGGTCGCCGCAGACCCGGCTGATGTGCCCGCGCACCATCAGCGACTCGGCCTGGGCATACGGTGTGCCCAACGCCTCGGCGAGGCGTACCCCCTCGTCGGCCGGCGCGATCGCCGCCGCGCTGTGGCCGCTCAGCGCGAGCAGGTACGCCATGTAGATGACGCTGTCGCTCAGCGCGTCATAGGAGCCGATCTCACGGGCGACCCGCACCGCCTCGGTCATCGGACCGGTCGCCTGTTCCAACTGCCCCTTGAGGTAGTACAGGCTCCCGACGGTGATCAGCGTGCGTACTCGGGCCAGTTGCACCTCGGGTTCGGGCAGGTCGAGCGGGCTCACGGCGGCCAGGGTCCGGCGCGACCAGCGCAGCCCTTCGTCGATCTGCCCGGTGCGGAACCAGAACCAGCCCAACGCGCCGCAGACGCGCAGCGCGGTGCCCGGCTCGCCGGCATCGAAGGCGGAACTCAGCGCGGCGCGGATGTTGTCGCGTTCCGCGGTGAAACGCCGTAACCAGGCGCCGCCGTCCGCGGTGGACAGCCGCCCGGCGCCGAGCTCAACCAGGTTGAGCAGCCAGGCGCGGTGCAACCGCACCGCGCTGTCGCGCTCCTCGCCGGCCAGCATGCGGGACGCGTATTCGCGGATGGTCTCCAGCAGGCGAAAACGGCGTGGGGTGACCGTGGTGTCGACGGCCACCAGCGACTTGCGCACCAGGCCGATCAGCGCGACGGTGGAATCGGCATCTGCGTCGATCACGCGGGCCGCGTCCAGGTCGAATCCGCCGTCGAAGACGCTCAGCCGGTGGAACAGGCGCCGCTCACCGGTCGACAGCAGCTCGTAGCTCCAGCCGATCGCGCTGTCCAGCGAGCGGTGTCGGCCGCTGGACGCATGCGGTCCGGCGTCCAGCAGCCGGAACCGGTCGTCCAGTTGGAATGCCACCTCCGACAGGGACAGCGCCCGGCACTGCGCGGCGGCCAGCTCGATGGCCAGCGGAATGCCGTCCAGCTCCCGGCAGATCCGCTCGGCCGCCACGCCGTCCTGTTCGCTCATCGGGCCGAGCGCTGCTGCGCGTTCCTTGAGCAGCGCCACCGCGTCCGCCACCGGCAGCGGCGGCACAGCCACCACATGCTCGCCCGATAGGTTCAGCGACTCCCGGCTGGTCACCATCACCTGCAACCGCGGGCAGCCGCTCAACAGCGCGGTCACCGTGTCCACGACGCCGCCCAGGACGTGCTCGGCGTTGTCGACGACCACCAGCATCCGGCGGCCGGCCAGGACGGCGGTGAGTTCGGCGACCGTGGCCGCGGGCATCCCGACGGCGTCGGCCACCGCGCCCGCGACCAGAGCCGGATCGCGCAGGCCGACCAGCTCGACCAGCCACGGGCCGTCCTGGTCGGCCCGCCGCCGGGCCACTTCCAGGGCCAGCCGGGTCTTGCCGATGCCGCCGGGGCCGGTGATGGTGACCAGCCGGTTGCCCGCCAGCGCCGCGTCGACCGCGCCGAGCTCGGCAGCGCGGCCGAGGAACGAGGAGAAGGCTGCGGGGAGGTTCGTCGTCCGGGGCGGTCTCGGGGTGAGCCGCGTCGCCGCTTGGGCGTCGCGGCGCACCGGCGGCTCCAGCGCGTCGTCATGGTCGAGGATCGCCGTTTCCAGACCGATCAGCCCGGGTCCGGGATCGAGGCCGATCTCGTCGGCGAGCGTGGCGCGGGCCCGCCGGATCGTGGCGAGCGCATCGGCCTGTCGTCCACAGCGATACAGCGCGATCGCCAGCAGTTCCCAGCCACGCTCGCGCAGCGGGTGCTCCAGCACCAGCGCCTCCAGATCTCCCAGGATGGCGGCGTGGCGGCCGAGGTCCAGCAGCGCGGTCAGGCGCAACTCCGTGGCCGACGAGCGCATCCCGTCCAGCCGGGCGATCTCCGGGAGGACGAAGGGCATCTGCGCCAGATCGGCGTACGCGGGTCCCCGCCACAGTGCGAGGCCACGTTCCAGCAGCGGTAACGCGTGGCCGGGGCGATGCTGGCGCATCAGCTCACCGCCCTGCGCGACCAGCAGCGAGAACTGCTCGGCGTCGAGTTGCTCCGGTGGCAGCCGGACGGCGTACCCGGGCCCTTCGCGCACCAGCACGCCGTTTGCCGCGCGGGGGACCCGACCTGGTTCCAGTGCCCGCCTCAGTTCGGCGATGTAGCCGTGCAGCGTGGCGCGGCTGGCCGGCCGCTCGCCATCCCAGACCAACCTCTGTAGGCGGTCGGTAGGCAGGACCCGGCCCCGGGCCGCGAGCAGTGCGGCCAGCACCATCCGCTGCCGCCGGCCGCCCAGCGCCGCTGTGTGCTCGCGGTGCTGGGCGGTGAGCGGCCCGAGCACCGATAACTGGACCTCGGCCACCATGAACCCCCGATTCGCCGTGCCTGACAGGCGCTGAGCCACCCGGCTGGGCCCGTGACCGTCCAGCCTATGGATAACGTCGGCGGGAATGCACCCACCGGCACAGACGCGAATCAGTCACACGATTCGCGGTGGCACTGTTCCCTGGTCGGTCGGTGACCGCAGGCGATAGGCCAGGATCGCCGGTTTCCGACAGCTCCGCATGACAACCGCCGGGCGGGGCGGGTGAGTGTGCATGTCCACATCGCGCCTGGCCGATCGTCTCCTTCCGGCACGTCGGAATTGATGGGCCTGGCGAACGTCATGGTCGTGGGTTCGAATGGAGTCGGACCATGATGCTGCGTGCCAATGGGAAACGTGAGACCCTCTGCCGCATGTCGGACAGCTTTCTTGTCGCCGCTCGCCTGCCGATCAGCCGTGAAGGGTTCGAGCGATGGCTCGACACCCCGACCGATCTCTCGGCCATCTCCAACCCCGACGCGATGTTCAACGGCTGGTACTGGGATGGGAAGGAGGTCACCGACGAGTGGAGGCACATCCCGAAGGAGACGACACCGCGGACGTATTTCGCCTCGCGGGTGGCGCAGGACGCTGCCCCGGGGCAGCTGACCGTGGCCGTGCATCGCAACGGAGCACTGGAGGTCTACCTTCTGCACTTCGGCTACCAGCGCTGGGATGTACACACAGCGCTGATGCTGCTGGCCGGCGCCGCTGAGTTCAAAGCGCCGGGGGAGGACCTCGTGTTGTTCTGGGCGGAGACCGGCGGCAACCTGTTCCAGCCCGAAGATGACGGCTGGCTCGCCGTGATGTCAGTCGGAGGTCAGGGAGGCCGGTTCGTTGCGCAAGCCGACCTGACCTCGGCCGTCGCCGGGCTGCGGCCGACCGAGCAGTTGTTCTTCGAGCTGGCGGAGCGGCTCAGCGAGGAAGAAGAGTCGCAGGACGGGGAGGCGGACAGCCCACTCCCAGCGGACGCCACCCGTGATCCATCGTTCGTCGACCAGGCATTCCTATGAGGTAAGCATCCGCGAAAGCAGAGCTACCGGTAGCAGCCGGACACGTTCTCCACCGCACCGTGGATTCTCGCCGAGGGCTGGAACATGCCACACCAGCTCCGGCCAACGGCCGTCTCAGCGGGCTCGGCCAGCGCGGACCGGGCTGCGATCGACGCCACGCGGCCGGCGCGCGGAGGGTGTCCGCTCGCCGGCCGCTGTCACCGGTTGCCCGGTCAGTGCTTGGCGGCAGCCTCCCCTACCCGGATGCTCAGCAGCGTCTGCTCGACGGCGGGGATGCCCTCGACGAACTTCAGCGGCGGAGCGGGGCGGGGTTCGGACAGTTGCTCCCAGTCGCCGTAGGCGGCGATGTTGACGCTGGCGGCCTCAAGCCGTTCGCGCAGCTTGCCCGACCGGTAGTCGATGTGATAATTGAGGCACCGTTCGATGATGTCGGCCCGGGGTTCGGCCCAGTCGCAGGGCATCAGGGCCGGATCCTGTCCGGTCTGCGGTCGCAGCACGCCCTCGGGATGCAGCACGCACTTGCCGGAGCTCTGCACCGACTGGCAGTAGTTGTTGCGTGCCTGTAGGAACGGCATCGTCACCTGGTAGGCGCCGACGTCGGACGGGATGCGGTCCTGGCCGGACAGGTGCAGGCCGATCAGGACGTCCTGCTGCATCGACCGCGCGAAACCGAGCCTGGTGTAGGCCTGTAGCAGCTTGAACCGGACGTTGAGCTGCTCGGTCAGGTCGTGCAGCGGCTTGCCCGGCGTGGTGATCTCGTCGATCACGCTGGCGTAGTACTGGCCCGCCTTGCCGTACAGCCAGTCGCGGACCTTCTGCTTCAGGAACGCCTCCTCCGGCTGGGAGTACACCGCCGACTGCTCGAACTGGGACTTGTAGGTCGACGTCCACTTGGCGGCCATCGCGGCGTCCGACTTGACGGTCCACGTCCGGGACGGGTCGTTCGGCGTGTACTGCTCGATCTTGCCGTAGGAGAACGTCTTGGCCCACTGCCTGGGCAGCACGGCGTGGCCGTCCCACTGTTGCAGCACCTCGAAGACGATCTCCAGATCGGCGTTGCGGGAGTAGGGCCGCTCACCGTCGGGATCGCTGGGACCGGTGACGTTGACCCACTGGGTCCAGTAACACATGACCACCGGCGCGTCCGCCCGCCCGGCCTGTGCCACCCACGCCTCCTGTAGGTCCAGGCTACGCACGTTGGATGGCCGGGTCCGGGTGACGGTGCCGCCGCACTGCGCCACCGCCGCCGGCTCGGTCGCCGGCTTGGCCACGGCCTGGTTCGGCGCGCCGAACATCGAATAACCGGTCCGGCCCGCGTACTGGGCCTCGCTTAGCTGGTGCAGGCGGTCCACGATCTGGAACCCGGTCTGGCGGTAGTTGTCGATCAGCTTGCCGAACATCGGGTTGAGCCGCTGCGCGCTGCCCTTGGGCTGCGGGCGGCTGAACGTCCGCACCGCGTTCTGGATCGTCTCCCCGGAGGTGAGCACCTTGTCGGTCACGCCGTTGATGGAACGGGCGTGCTCGGGGTTCTGTGCCAGCAGCAGTTGGTAGCCCTGCCCGGCCTGCATCCAGTACTCGATCGCCGGCACCCCGGTGACCGCACCGCTCAGCCCGAGATTGCGGCGCGCGTAGTCGTTGAGGTACGCGACCGACCCGTGATGGCCGTACAGATTCAACACCGTCATCGGATCCGTGGTGTCGACCGGTGCGGCCAGCGGCACCCGCGTGCTGCGGTCCGTCGCCGCGAACTGTAGGTTCAACGCCTGGTCCCGATACTCCTGCCAGGTCATCTCCCGGCCCATGGCAGTGCGGTAGCCGACCCAGTCGTTGATCGTCTCAGCGACGGCGAGCTGCTCACCCTCCTGCTCGCGCACGTACAGGGCCTGGCCCCAGAAGTCGACCTTCCGGGTCAATGCGGCCAGGTCCCGGGTCACCTGCGCCAGTTGGGCCTGGGTCGCCTGCACCAGGTCGATCACCACGCCGAACTGCTCGTTCATCTGGACGAACATCTCCGACATGGCCAGCTCGATCCGGTCGAACCGGTCGTGCATCTGCTCGGTCAGGTCACTGACCTGCTGGCGCAGCGCCCTGACCTCGTCCATGATCTGCTGATCCATCGTCGGCTGCCCGACGCCGAACAGCGGCAGCAGCGTCTGGACGGCGCCCAGGACGTTGGCGGCCAGCCCGATGCCGCTCATCGACGTCAGCGCCGCGGTGAGGCCCTTGCTGGCCAGCGCCGGCAGGAACTCGTTGATGGCGGTGGCGATCTGCACGGCCGCCCGGCCTGTCCGCTCCACGACCATGCCGGCCTTCGGGTCGGCGAACGACACCAGGGTCGACAGCAGTTGCACGGCTGCGGCAGCCCCGTCGATCCACTGCTGGCGCTGGGCGGCCTCGGCCTTGCGCGCGGCCAACTCCACGTCGGTGGCGTTGGCGCCGTGCACCGGGAAGAGCAGTTGCAGCGCAGCGACCGACGCGTTCGCCTGCCCGGCCCGCTCGTTGACCGCCGCCAGCAGCGTCTTGAGCATCTCCCGGGCCTGGGCCAGATACAGGTCACTGTTCTGGGCCCGGTCCAGCAGCGCCTGGGTGTTGACGAACGTCGCCAGCAGCGGGTCGGCCAGCAACTGGTCCTGGCTCGCCGTGGCGCTCACGTTGTACTGCGTGCCGAAGTGCGCGTTCCACGCCTGGGCGAAGGTCGCGTCGATGACGCCCCGGCCGGCCACCTCACCCCACACCCGGTCCTGCACCGCGTAGACCTGGCTGAAGAATGAGTTCTGGAACTGCGCGGCCGTCACCTCGTCGACCATCTGGCCGTAGGCGCTTAACTGCTTGCCCACCGTCTGTTCCATCAGCTCCCGCACGATGGGCGCGGCGATCTGCCCGCCGGGAGCCAGCGCGCTCATCTCCAGCAGCTTGACCATGAACTCGTACAACGGCCGCTCCAGATCCTGGGCGCCCATGTTGGTGTTGTAGTAGCTGCGCATCAACACGACATGGTCGACGAGCTGCTTCTGGGTCGCGCCGGGGTTCCGCTGCCGGTAGCCGACCATCTCCGCGGACAGCCACATGTCGCGCAGGCCCTGCTTGCCGTGCGCCCGCGAGCGCATGTACGCCGAGAACAGGCCGCGGCGCATCGTGTCGGAGTCGACCGTGACCACGCCGCCGTCAGCGCGCGCCGGCCGTGACGGCACGGCCAGCAGACCCGCCGCGGTGATCAGCACCGCCAGCACGGCGACGATCGCCCGCCGCCCGCGGCCGGTGTTCCCGCCGCCCGGGGACAGCTTCAGCCCGAGGCTCTGCACCGTGGTCATGACGGGGTCGCCACCGATCCGAGCAGGGTCTCCGACGAGAACTCGTTCTCCCTGGTCGACAGGTAGAACTTGAAGAACGTGTTGCTGGGCAGATTCGTGATGGTGTGGCTGTACCGGCCCGTGCCCGCCTGCGGCGGCAGATACACCGTCCTGGCCTCCGGCACCCACCCGTAGCCGCCCCCGCGGCGTAGCTTGTATTCCATCCAGTCATAGGTCACCACGTGCGCAGTCTCGGCCATCGAGTTGTCGGTGAACGTCACCGTGATCTGCGTCTGGCTGTTGACAATTGCCGCGACGAACACCGGATCGGTCGGCGCGGGCGGCTTGATGAAGTACGTGGTCCGCTTGAGTTCGGTGGCAGCAGGCACCGGCGAGGTGCCGTCCGGCACGTTCACCGCCAGGACCGTGATG
The DNA here is from genome assembly GCF_044755745.1 of Micromonospora sp. NPDC092111. Lineage (NCBI taxonomy): Bacteria > Bacillati > Actinomycetota > Actinomycetes > Micromonosporales > Micromonosporaceae > Micromonospora > Micromonospora sp. NPDC092111. The sequence continues at coordinate 277,079 of NZ_JBIVRQ010000008.1, read as the reverse complement.
GTGTGCTCGCCGTTGCTCGTCGGGGCGGTCGCCGCCAGATCGAAGCCCACGTATGCCTGGCGGTCGGGACGCCAGCCTCGCGACAGCTCGGCGGCGCGAACCACGCCGTCGACCTTGAGCTGCACGAGGACCGGTCCGCCGTTGATGTCGGACGCCCAGCCCGTCACCCTGATGCGGCCGTCTGCGTTCTCCTGGTAGTCCACGATGCCGGTGGCGGGCTGGTCGCTTCCGGCCGGTGGTTCGGGATCGGTGGGGTCCTGTGGAGAGCAAGCCGGCGGAGGGACCGGCACCTCACAGCCGGGCAGGGCGAACGCCTTGCCCGGGAGGACGATTGCCAGCCCGCAGGCCAGCGTCAAACCGGCGAGATTCGCCGTGATACGTCTCATCGGCACAGCCAACGTGAACCCAATGGGATTTCTCTGGGACCGAACGCGTCCGGGTTCGGTCAGACGGACGCAGCAGCACACCTCGGCTGGGGTGGCCTGCCGCCACAGCGTGGTGTGCGGGGTGGACTTCCGCGCGCTGATCGGCGGCCCCGGCTGCTGCTCGTCGACGAGCCGACCGGGAACCCGCACTCGACGACCGGCCCGCAGATCCTCTGCTGCTTGACCATCGGGACCGGCGCGCATGACGATCCTGCTCGCCGCCACGTGCGAGCCGCCGCCCGGTACGACCGGCTGATCCGGCGCATCGACGGGCGGTCGTAGGGGACGTCGACTCACCGCGCCGGCGAGGACCCGGCCGACAACGACGACCGCGGCACCTGGCTGCGGTCGTAGCGCGGCGGCTTCTAGCCGTACCCCGTCGCAGTCGGTCTCATCGCATCACTACGAGCCTTGCAATGCCGACTCCGCCTCGGACAGTTCTGCGGCAGGCCGATAAGTTGGGGATGCTGCCCGGTTTACTTCTCGAAGGGATCACCGCGATGGCAAAGGTCATCTCCACTCTGTTCATCTCGGCCGATGGCGTGGCCGAGATCGACCCCGACTGGCATCTCCCGTACTTCGACGAGCACATGGGCCGCGCCGTCGGTGAGGATTACGACACCGCCGACGTGCTGCTCATCGGCCGGGAGACGTACGACAGCTTCGCCGGAGCATGGCCGGACCGCGAGGCGGCGGGTGGGGACGACGCGCCGTTCGCCAAGCAGCTCGGGGATGTTCGCAAGGTGGTCGTCTCGCGTCAGCCGCTGGAGTTCTCTTGGCGCAATTCGGAGCTGGTCGAGGGTGATCTCCTCGATGCTGTCGCCTCGCTCAAGGCCGATGGCCGAGTCCGAGGCATCCTCATCCCGGGGTCGATCTCCGTGGTGCGGCAGTTGCTTGCCGTGGGGCTGGTCGATGAGCTGCGCCTGCTGGTGCATCCGGTGGCGGCGCGTAAGGGCCGCCGGCTGTTCGACGACGGCGACACGCCGTACCACTTGACGATGATGGCGACGGAGGTGTTCCCGACGGGCGTGATCCGGGTGATCTACGCGCCGACCGCGGCACCCAGCAGGGTCGGCTACGACGAGGCCAAGGAACAGGTACCCGCAGGGAAATAGCAGCCTTCGCGGGAAGGATCGCCCATCGGCGTCACCTCCCTTGGTGAGCGATGATTATGCGTTCAGTTGGTTGACTCTCCGCGCCTATGGGGGTCGAAGCTGGCTGGTTCGGGCTGCCGCAGCGATCACGCTGAGGTTGCCGGCCAGCGTGAGCGCGAGGACGGTGGCCGCCAGTGGTTTGGCGATCTGGTTGGCCAGCGGGTACATGTAGTCGGCGGTGAGCAGTACGTTGGCGCTGCCCGGGTCCGGGATCATGCTCAGCACGTTGTCCAGGGTGTTCACCCCGCAGGCGACGAGGGCGGGCAGGCCGAGCAGCAGGATCAGCCGCCGGACCGGCCGTGGGGTTCGGGCGATCCGGTGACGGAGGGTGCTGGTTAGCCGAGACAGCCCCCGTCAGGAGTCGTACCGGAAGCGTGCCGGCGTACCGCCCTCCGGGCAGACCTGGCGGGGCGTCTGCGCACACTCGACCCAGTGGTCGCCGCCCGGGGGTACCTGGTAGGTCCGGGGTCCGGGCGCCGCAGTCGTGACAAAGCTCCGGCCCCGATTGGTCACCTCGACCCGCTTCCGTTTCCCAGCGACCACCAGGTCGAGTTCGAGAGTCCACTCCACCGTGCCGGCGGTGAACGCGGTCAGATCGAACACCTCGGTCTCGCCCTTGGCGAGGGTGAACCCGAACAGTGGCCGGCGCCCCTCAACCAGGGTGCGGTAGCGGGCGGCCGGCTGGGCGGCGTCCAGGTCCATCTCGACGTCCCGTGGTTCGGCGGCCCCCTGCTGGCCGCCGCAGCGCAGTTGCACACCGGCCGGATCCGGAGTGTGGCTGCGCCGGATCACCCGGGCCCTCAGGTTGTCGATCAGCACCCCCTGGTCGCTGGCGCCCTGCACGACGACGCGCACCCGGCTCAGCTTGTGATCGACCGCGCCGAGGGCGCGCGCCCAGTCGATCAGCGTCGAACAGCCCACCGGCGGATCATCGGAGGGCCGGGCGTCCTTCGGCAGCACCATGGCGAACTCAGCGGTACCCCAACTGTCCACGGTGGCCGGATTCGCCACGACGTACACCGCGACGACCTGCGGGTCCAGATGGTCAGCCCACCTGGGCACATAGATGCTCGCGGTGGCGCCGAGGAGGGCGGCCACCGCCGTACCCAGCACGAACCACCAGGCCCGATGTAACGATCCCAGCATCCGACGCAGCCGCGGCACCGGCTCAACGCCGCCCGGCTTGTCCCGGCCCCCTGCCGGACGCCCGCCCCGGACTCCCCGCCTCCGGTCCGGACCGCTGGTGCCGCGCCGCCGTCTCGGTTTGCCGCCGCTCACGACCCGGACCCCTGCCACGAACCCACCAGCTTGCCGTCCGGGACCGACCACACGTGGCCGTACTCCGGACCAGCCAACAGCCAGCCGCCGTCCTCGGTGAACTCCAACTCGGCGGGGTCCACGGCCGGTTTAGCACCGGGGTCCACGGCCGGCACCTTCCAGTGCCCCACCTCCTGGGGAGGGCCCGGATCCCAGAGCACCACTTCGCCGTCCAGGGTCAGAAACGCCACGTGCCGAGCCTGCCGGTCCACGGCACTGGACAGGGTGTTACCACAGGCGCAGGGCCGCCACTGGAATGTCCGCTCGTCCGGTATCCAGACCAGGAAACCTTCTCGACCGGCGATCACCACCCGCTTTCCGCCGTCGACCACGGTCAGCCCCGAAACGTACCAGATGACACCCGGATCACTCGGGACCTCGATGCTCGGCGGAAGCGGCGAGACGATCTCACGGCGACTGACCAGATCGTAGAGCCAGTAGCGACTGTTGGCCCTTTCATCGAACAATTCGACCGCCAGATGGCCGCTGTCGGCCGAGAAGCGCAACTTGCCGGCGCCCGGCTGGGGTTCGCCCGCCGGTCGCCTCACCTCCTCGGGCAGGATCAGCGCCGTGGGGGCCTTCGTGGTGAAGTCGTAGAGGACCACCGAGTCCGGTAGTCCGACCGCGAGGTATCGCCCGTCAGGAGAGAAGTCCATGCTGATCCGGGCGCCTTCGGCACCGGTGGCGAACCGGTCGAACTCGGCACCGTCGGCGGTAGAGACGACCACCACCCAGTCGCCGGCCAGCCGGGCCTGATACTTACCGTCCCGGGTGAGCGGGGCGCCGGCGAGTCTCCGACGGGCCAGGTCGAACTCAGGACCGGGCCGCGCCGCACTACTGACCGTCGGCTCGACGATCTGATCGTTGCCGTCCAGCCGGGTCGGCTCCGGTTCGGTGGTGCAACCGACGAGCAGCAGACTGACCAGTCCGGCGAACACGGCCCGCGTCGGCCAGGTTCTCGGCGACGCCCGGCAAACCGACGGTGCCGCGCGCGGGCGATGACACCGGCCCGCCGGCCCGCCAGCCCGCTCGGACAGCCGGAACGGCTGGCACACGTCGCACACCGCCGCCGATCGCCACCGCACCAGTGCGCCTCCAGTGATCCACTATGGCCACTCGGTCTGCTCGGGCATTCTATGCCTTGGCGGCGATTCGCCTGGATGACGGAATACCGACAGTTCGCTGATCGATAGTGTTGATAGTCCAATGCGGCGGCCTCGGCTCAGGCGCAGGCATGCCTATGGGCAGAACGATCGCCGGCTGCGGGCCGACTGCCGGATTTCGGTCTCGCGGCGGGACCTGTGGCTCGTCCTCGACGCAGATGCTCGTCCAATGTGAACCGGACGGATGTGCTGCGATGGGTTCAGTTGAGCGGCCGAGCACCACCTCGGCCCGGCCAACTCCCGCACCACCGCACCGACCTGGCCGATCAACCGGGATGTCCGACGCTGGTAACGCTCCAGAACTCCCGGAAGCTGCTCCCGGAACGTCTGACAGCAACCACGCGTCGCGCATGCCAGACGGCGCAGCGCCGTCCCCGACAACCAAGATCCGCAAGACAGAATCTAGGGCGGGGATGGTCTGTCGGCCTCGTTCGCCACCCATGATGGTGGCAGGTTCGGCCGGACGTATCGACCGAGGTCGTCCGGGCGAACCTGGCACCTTCCGTGGTCAGCCCGCTTCCGAGCCTCGATCGGCGACGATGGGCGGCATGGCTCGGCGGATGAAACTGAAGACGTGTAAACACCTGCCCGGGGAGGCAAGGTGACTCAGCGCTCGCAGCACCAGCGGGGCCGGTGTCCCGTCTGCAAACGCCTCGTAGCCCTCACCGCTGACGGAGGAGTTGCGCGGCACAACGGCACCATTCGTGCCTACGCCCCGCCCGAGGAGTGCCCCGGGGGCGGACAGCGAGCGGAAGCCACGGGGCCATGAGCAACGGCGCGGCCCTGCGGTAGATGCCCTGTCAATCCGGACAGGTGCCACGAGCAGGTACTCGAACGCTTGTTTCGGCACGCTCCGGATCAGCCAGGCTGGTGGTGAGTGAGGTGACGGCCCAGAGCGGCAACCGGGCCGGACGATGTGGCTATGCATCGACGAATCTGACTAACCGTCAGCCGGCACCGCCGACCCGCACAGAATTCCTGAAGACACCAGAATTCCCGGGGGCACCCCGCAGTGACCAGGTCCGTAGGCTCACCGGCATGACGAAGACGCAGACGCACACACTCGCCGCACCCGGCGTCGACCTGGTCTACGACGTCCGTGGCCCACTTCCCCCTGCCGGGGGAGCCCCCGCGTTGTTCATGATCGGCCAGCCGATGACGGCAGGGGGTTTCGACTCGCTCGCCGCCCACTTCACGGACCGCACGGTCATCACCTACGACCCGCGCGGTCTGGGCCGCAGCGTCCGTAGGGACGGCCGGTCCGACCATACGCCGCAGCAGCAGGCGGCCGACCTGCACCTGCTGATCGAGGCGCTCGGCGCCGGGCCGGTCGACGTGTTCGCCAGCAGCGGCGGTGCGGTGACCGCGCTCGAACTGGTCGCGGCCCACCCCGGCGACGTCGGCACGCTGGTGGCGCACGAGCCGCCGATCAACGCGGTGCTGCCCGACGCCGCAGCCGCCGAGCGCGCCCGGACCGGCTTCCATGAGGCGTACCAGGCGAAGGGCGCCGGCGCGGGGATGGCCGCATTCATCGCGATGACGTCCTGGCAGGGCGAGTTCACCGAGGACTACTTCGCCCAGCCCGCACCCGACCCGGCGGTGTTCGGCATGTCGAGCGACGACGACGGCACCCGCGACGATCCGCTGCTGTCGAAGAACTCGTGGGCGATCAGCGACTACCGCCCCGACGCGGACGCGCTCACCGCGGCACCGACCCGGATCGTGATCGCGGTCGGCGAGGAGTCCGCGGGCACATACACCGCGCGTACGGCCATCGGCACCGCGGCCCTGCTCGGCCAGGACGCCACGGTGTTCCCGAGCCACCATGGCGGCTTCCTCGGTGGCGAGTTCGGTTACCCGGGCAAACCCGAAGAGTTCGCCGCGAGGCTGCGCGAGGTGCTGGCCGCCGGCTGACCGCCGGGTCCGCGCGGCCGGCGTCCGCACCCCTCCGGCCGCGTCGATCTCGTCGGCCGCCTGTTGGCCGGCCGTCTGCTCTCCTCGTACGCTGATCCGGCCGCGCCGCGCACGTCGCTGCGGCACCGCGCCGAACCTGACGGTCGGCCGGCTCACGGCCCTCGTCGTCTTTGCCCAGACTGTTCCGCCATGGGCGCGGTCACCTGCCGGCGGGTTGCAGACCGTTGACGAACGCGGCGACCTCGGCCCGCTGCTCCTCGGTCATCGGGTCCTTCGGGATCGTGATCGCCTGGATCCTGCCGAACATGACGTACCAGACCTCGGGGGTCTCGATGACCCGGCCGAGGCCGGCCCACCGGAACCGCGACTCGGCGAGCGGGTAGGTCAGGGTGACCCACTCGTCGTCCAGCGTCATGTGGAACCCGTCCCTGATGACGTTGGACTGCATACGCATCGACCAGGCCACCGTGATCGGTGCGATCGCGAACCCGAACAGCAGTCCGAGGACCAGGGCGACATAGGCCAGCGGCGCCGACGGTTTCAGCGCCACCAGGGCGAGGCCGATGACGATCAGCACTCCGCTCAGGATCCGGATGGGTCTCAGCTGCGGACGGAGGACGAACTGGAGGGTGCGGCGGAGCTGTTCCTCGTCGTAGGGGACCCACACGGAGATCTGCATCGCCGTATCCTAGATCCGGCAACCTGCCGGGCACCGCCCCGTGGGCGCACGGGGTGGCGCGGCGTCGCGTCCTACTCGGACGGGTCCCAGGCGATGAGCCGGTCGACGTGACGTCGGTCGCCGTCGAACGTCAGGGAGGCCATCGAAATACGGCCGTAGAAGAGCAGGACCAGCTCACCGGCGGTGCCTTGCAGGGAGGCGTCGGCCTTGTCCGGATCCTCGCCGGCGGCGGCGCCGGCCGGTGCGATGCGGATGTTCCGTGCGCTGGACCTGGTGGGGTGATTCGCAGTCGCCGCAGAACTGCGGTGCCGTCGCCCGGCACCAGGTCAAGCTGCCGCGTCGATGCGGCCAACCAGGCCAGCAGGGCCCCGCGCTCCCGAGGCGCAGCCGGGCCTCTCGACGCGGACCTGGCCGAGGCGGCAGGCCCCGCGGCGACGGTGGCGGCCCAGGAGCGGCATCCCTCGCCCACATGCTGCACCAGGTCCGGACAGTGATTTTCACCGCCGACCCGGCGGGTGCCGCGGCACCGGTCGGGAGTTCCCGGATGACACGGTGTCCTGCCCCGGTCGGGCGAGACTCAGCAGGCAGGAGCACCGATCACGGACGTCGGCATCATCGGACGACCCGGCCGGAGGCCTGCGGGAGTAGTCGCTCACCGAGGGCAGCGGCCAGCGAGGTCGACAGGATCTCGTATGCCGGGTCCCGGCGCAGCCACAGCAGCTTGGCTCGGCTCCCGTCGCTCATGGCGAGTCGGAGCGCATCGCTTGTGCTGCCCCTGACCAGCCGCGCGGTGGCCACCGCGTCGAAGTGAATGACCTTGTTGGTGGGATGCTCGGCCAGCAGCGTGGCGAGATCGAACGAGTCCAAGGCGGACTCCGGCAGTGGTGTGCCGACCGTCGGCCCGAGGCCATGCGCCTTCGACTCGGCCCAGCTCAGCCGACGCCGGATCAAGCCGACCGGCGAGAGCCACAGTTCGCCGTGGACCCAGTCGAGCCAGCCGGTCGTGCAGCTCCTACTCACGCATCGCGCCAAGTCAGCCATGACGGAGATGGTAGGTGGTCCAAGATCCCTCGAGTATCGGAGATCGCGCGGGGTGGCAGTGGTCTTCCGCCGGCTTCAGCCCGCCGGGCACCGGGCGCCGGGGGTGGGCAGCGCCAGGTCGATGAGGTAGCGGTCCACCGTCGCGATCGTGCACTCGTTGCGCAGGTACGTGCCGTGGCCCCAGCCCTCGTACGTGACCAGACGTCCGTGCCGGCCCAGTTGCCGGGCGACGTTGGTGGCCCAGGCGTAGCCGGTGCGGGGGTCGTGTCGGGCATTGAGCAGCAGCAGCGGGGTGCGGGTGTGTACGCGCAGGTGGTGCGGCGGGTTCCGGACCGGGGACCGCCATCCCAGGCAGGACTGCACGGCGAGCAGGCCCGCGCCGTACCGGACGTCCGGCGCGATGGACCCGGCTACCCGGACCAGGCCGGCGTACTCGGTGTGGTCGCGCACCGTCGCGGGCCAGTCCGCGCAGAGGGCCGCGACGGCGAGCGGGAGATTCAGCTCGGGCGGTGCCGCGCCGGCGTCCATGTCCCGCACGGCCACGGCAAACTGCGGCCAGCGCGGACCGGCGAGCATGCCGAGGGCTACGGCGGTAACGTCGAAGGCGGTCCGGGGCGCGTACTCGCCACGGTCCGCGCGGGCCAGCACCCCGGCCCAGACCGACCGCACGTCCCGGTCGCGAAGCACACACTCAGCCGACCTGTCACACCAGGAGACGAACTCGTCGAAAGCGTCCTGCAGCGCGGCGGCCTGGGTCCCCACGAAGGATCGCACGTCGAGGCTGTGGTCGAACACGCCCTCCAGCACGATGGCTCGCACCCGGTCGGGGTACTGCTCGGCGTACTGCTGGCCGAGCAGCGTGCCGTACGAACTGCCGTGGAAGTTCAGCCGCCGTTCTCCCAGCGCGCGCCGCAGCGCCTCCAGGTCGTGCACGGTGCTGAGGGTGTCGGCGTGGTCGAACACGGGGCTGGTCGGGCGGCACCGGGTCCACAACGCCCGGTTGTACGCCACCACAGCGTCGAAGTCGGCCTGGCTGGCCAACGGGATGGGCGGCCTGCGCAGGGCCGGGTCTGGCGTACAGACCGCGGCGGCGGTGCGCGCCACCGTACGCGGGTCGAAGCTGACCAGGTCGAACCGGTCGAGCAACTCGTCGCTGAACCGGTCTCCCCTGCGGATGCGCTCCACCCCTGAGTCCCCGGGGCCGCCCGGCCCGAACACCAGCGTGCCCACCCGCTGGTCCGCCACCCGCGCGGGCCGGCGCGCGACGGCGAGCTCGAACGTTGGACCGGCCGGCCGTGCCCAGTCCACTGGCAGGCGGAGCCGGGCGCACCGCACTCCTGGGTCGAGCGGGACGTTCGGCAGGTCGTCGGGGCACTCGCCCCAGGCGAGACCTGGCCGGGTGGGATCGGCGCGTGCCGACGCGGGTAGCCCGGCAAGGACGGCGAGCACGGCGACGACGACGGCGACGGTACGGCGGGACACGGAACCTCCTGGGTGCTGGCTGCCCCTCCACCCTGGACCCGCACCGCGGCCGAGCCATATGCGGAAGCACCCGGACCTGGCCCCCAGGTCTTCACCCCGATCCACCCTGAGAGGGCGACCCGTCGATCTCTTCGGCGATGAACGGGGTGCAGCATCCTGCCGGAGCTGGGCAGCGTGTCGCAGGGTGGGCACGAGCATGCCCTCCATCAGGGCCCGCCGACCGCAATCGGCTTGTTCGACGAGGGTGCCCGCAGCGACCATGGTCGGCATGGTGGGGGACCGGGAGTGAGATCACCGCTTCAGGGCGGGCTGCCGCTGATGGATGCGGTGGTGGGCGCCGTGGTGGAGGTCGCCTGTGACGAGTCCGGATTCTCGGGGACCAACCTGCTGCGGTCGACCAGCCCGGTGATCACGCACGCGAGTGTCGACCTGGGCGTGGGCGAGGCCATCGGACTGGTCACCACGTTGCGGTCCGGGTTCCGGTTCTCCCCGCGTGAGCTCAAGTCCGGGCAGTTCCTTCGCCGCTCGGGCGCGGGTGAAGCGCTGGCGTGGTTCTTGACGGCGTTGCGGGGTCGCGCGCACGTGCACCTGATCGACAAGGAGTTCTTCCTGGTCACCCGGATCGTCGACCTGCTGTTGACCGAGCCGTCGTACGCGGCCGGCACCCGGCTGACCGGCGACCACCGTCCGGCCGCTCTCGCCCTGTACCGCGCCAGACACTCGGCCGGAGCCGACTGGGGTGCCTTCCTGGCCGCCTTCGTCGATCTCGTCCGACTCAAACGGCGGCATCCGGTCCGCCGGACCGTGGAGCGGTTCTTCGAGGCCCGGGAGGCGCTGCTGCGACACGAACTCGGCGCGCCGGCCGTTGCTGTCCTCGACGGGCTCCACCCGACCCAGGTGTGGGCCGTTCTGACCAGGATCGACAACGACGACCGATCGATCCCTCCACCGCTGGAACCGTTGCTGCCGGCGCTGGCGGAAACGGTCCTGTCCTGGAGTGGCGGTCGACGGCAGGTGCTGGTGACCCACGACGAGCAGAGCGCCCTCACCGCCGACCGGTTGACCCGCCTCCAGCAGGCGCTGGCCAACGACGGCGGACCATCGGCCGCGGACGTTGACCTGGCGGGGGCATTGCCCTACGGCGTATCGCCGCTGGCTGGGCTGGTGATGGTCGATTCCCGGGACGACCCGCGCGTGCAGGTCGCGGACCTCCTCGCGGGGGTGGCCCGGCGGTTGCCGGGGATCGTCGACGACGCACTACTGGGGCCGTTGCTCTCCCCGACCTCGCTGCGCGATCACGATCAGCAAGGGTGAAGACCGGGGTGTCGGCGAGGTCGTGCGACCGCACCCCTGTTGTCAACCTGGTGGCAGCACCGTTCTCCGTTAGGTCCACACACCCCCGCCGCGCGGCGTACGAAAAATGTCGGTGGAACGTGTCGGATGGAGGCAGCGGCGTTCGTAGCAGGGGTGTGAGCCGGCCCGAGGACCACCCGACGACAGGAGACGATCCGATGGCGCAGTACCTGCTCTCCGTGCTCGACGACACGACCGAGTCCGCCACTGCGGCGGAGATGGCCGCGATCAGCGCGTTCAACGAGCAGCTCAGGGCCGGGGGCCACTGGGTCTTCGCCGGTGGCCTCGCGTCGCCCGGTACGGCCACCGTCGTCGACGGCCGGGACGGGGAGGCGATGTTCACCGACGGGCCTTTCGTGGAGTCGAAGGAGTACGTCGGCGGCTTCTGGATCATCGAGGCCCCTCACCTCGACGTGGCGCTCCGGCTCGCCGCCCTGGGGTCGAGGCACTGTAACCGGAGGGTCGAGCTCCGGCCGTTCCTGGGCGCGTGACCGACGTCGGGGAGGTGATCACCCCTGTCCACCGTGCGGAGTGGGCCCGGTTGGTGGCGACCCTGGCCAGGCGCTTCGGCGACCACGACGTCGCCGAGGAGATGGCCGCCGAGGCGTTCGCGACCGCCGTCGAGCGCTGGCCGGTCGACGGGGTTCCTCCGAGTCCCGGCGGGTGGCTCACCACCACCGCCCACCGTAAGGCCATCGACCGGATCCGGCGCGAGGTCAGGCGCGAGGACAAGCACCGGGAGGCGCTGATGCTGTCCGACACCCCGGAGCCGCTCGGCGCCATCGACGACGACCGGCTCCGCCTCGTCTTCACCTGCTGCCACCCCGCTCTCGCCATGGAGGTACGGGTTGCCCTGGCCCTGCGGATGGTCGGCGGGCTCACCGTGCCCGAGATCGCCCGCGCGTGCGCGCCTCGCCTCCGGCCAGGCACCGGGGCGTTACCAGATCCTCGCCGCGATCAACGCCGTCCACACCCACGTCCGCGACGTCCGGGACACCGACTGGTCGCAGGTCGTCGCACTCTACGACCGACTGGTCCGCCTCGACCCCTCGCCGATCGTGCGGCTCAACCGGGCGATCGCGGTCGCCGAGCTCGACGGCCCGCAGGTCGCCCTGACCGAGGTGGACGGTCTGCCGCTGGAGGGCTACCACGCCTTCCACGCCACCCGCGCCGAACTGCTGCGTCGGCTGGGCCGCAGCGGGGAGTCGCGGGCCGCGTACGACCGGGCCATCGGCCTGGCCGGCAACACCGCGCAGACGGCGTACCTCATCCGTCGCCGCGACCGGCTGGTCGGCCCCTGAACCGCACCACCCCGGTCCGCCCAGCCCGCACACCCCGAGCAGCGGCCAGGCGACGACGTCGCCGGCCAGCCACCCCGGCGTACTAGGGTGCGAGGGTGACGAGCACTCCCCGGGAAGCGGAAGCGCGTCTCGGTCCGATCGGCGCGCTGCTCTGTCGACTGACGTTCCTGGCCATCTGCCTGCCCGGCCCGGTCCTGCTCGCCGTCGCCGTGGCGCTGGACCCACCGTGGTCGTCTGCGGACTTCTGGGGCCTGCTCGCCGGTGGCGTACTGGTGACGATCGTCGGTGTCGGTTCCGGCGTCTTCGGCCTGCGGCTGGTCACCCGCTCGCGCGGCGACGCGCGTCGGCTCTCCGTCGCTGGTGTCGCCGCGACCGCGGAGATCCTCGCGGTGGCGAACCACCTGGGCGGGGAGGATCCTGGGCTGGAACTCCGCCTGCGGATCAGCGGACCCGGGTTCGCCACGTTCGAGGCAGACACGATCCGCGCCGACGACCCGGGGCTCGTGCCCGGCGCGTTGCTGGCCGCCGTCGTGGACCCTGTCGATCGTCTCTTCTCGATCACGGCGTAGTTCTCATCCTGACGGAGCCACCGGTTGCCCCGCCCCTTCAGGCGGGTGGCTTGGACGTTGCGACGTTGCGGAACCGCTCGTGCGCCGACTGCCGGCTGATGCCGAGCGCGTTGTCGATCTCGGCCCAGGAGAGTCCGGCCTCCCGCGCTGCCACCACGGCGCGTTCGATGAGCTGCCGTTGCCAGCGTTCCACCTCGGCGAGGACACCGAGTGCCTGCAACGGCCAGGTGGTGGCCAGCGGCGACGTTGTCCCGGAGGGTGTCGGAGCAGCTCAGCAGCCAGCCGGGCGGTGTGGTGGCCAGGAGTGGCCCGATGTGTCCGGCCCACTCGGAGGTGGCCGACCATCGTCCTAATGAACGGACTCCGCGTCACGATGGGCCCGGACCCCCGCACGACCAGCCTGATCGAGGCGGTCCGGGGGTCGGTCGTGTCCCGTCAGCCGGCCTGACCCCCGGCGGCGGTCCGTCGAGGCCACCCTCACCGGCCTGCGGGCGCCGGTCCAGGGCGCCAGGTAAGTCAAGACTTACCTTGCCGACAGAACTCCTGACAATGGGAGGGCATGGGAACTCACGAGCAGGTGGCAGCCGAACAGGTCACGATCACGGCCTGTTATGCCCGACTGGATGCCGAGGCGGCCATGGCCCGGGCGGCGTTCTCCGGCACGCCCACCGCTCTTCTGTGCCGGCGACTTCGTGATCTCGCCGCGGCCGAGGACGGCCTGGTGTTCGGGCGAATCGACCACGCCGACGGGACGGTGCTGCACATCGGGCGGCGCGGCCTGCGGGTGGACGGCGAGCCGCTGCTGATCGACTGGCGGGCACCGGCCGCCGCGCCGTTCTACGCCGCCACCGCAGCCCGGCCGATGGGGCTGCGCCGCAGGCGGCACCTCCGGCTGGCCGGACGGCGGCTGTCCGGGGTGACCGACGAGATCCTGGACGGCTCGCCGCCGACGGACGCGGACGTGCCAGGCGATGGACCCCTCGCGGAGGCGTTGAGCGCGCCGCGCGCCGGGCGGATGCGCGACGCGGTGACCACCCTGCAGGCCGAGCAGGACGCGGTGGTGCGGTCGCCGTACCGTGGGGTCACCGTGGTGCAGGGCGGGCCGGGCACCGGGAAGACGGTGGTGGCGCTGCACCGCGCCGCGTACGTGTTGTTCGCCTTTCCGGTGGCCGGTCGTGGCGTGCTGGTGGTCGGGCCGGACGCCCGGTTCCTGGACTACATCTCGCAGGTGCTGCCGTCGCTCGGCGAGAACGACGTGCGGCTGGTGACCCGGTCGGAGGTCGCCGGACCGGCTCCGGGCTTGCCGGACCCACCCGCCGTGGCGCTCCTCAAGGGCCGGGGCGAGATGGCCGCCGGGTTGGCCGCCTGGGTGGAGCGCCGACGGCCGGTCGCCGGGCCGGTCACGCTGCCGGCCGGCGCGGAGTGGATCAAACTCGGCGGCGCGGCGGTGGCCGAGGCGCTCGCGGCGGCGCGCGGCCTGCCGCACAACCCCGGGCGGCGCGTCTTCCGCGACCACCTGGTGGCCGAGCTGGCCCGGGAGCAGGAGCGGCAGACGGCGTCGCGGCTGGCGCGGTTCGACGCGGAGGTGGCTGCGGCGACCGGCCTCGACCTGGACGAGGCGGTGGCCGCCGACCTGCGGTCGCTGGGGCTGGAGGACGCGCCCCGGGCGGTCGACCCGGAGCCTGCGGATCCGGCCGCGCTGCGGGCCGACCCGCGGCTGCACGCGGCGGTCGACGCGATCTGGCCGCCGCTCACCGCGGCCGAGGTGGTCGCCGGGCTGCTCGCCGACCCCACGGCCCACCTGCCGGCCGATTTCGCCGCGCTGCGCCGCAGCCCCGGCACGCCGTGGCGAACGGCCGACCGGGTCCTGCTCGACGAGGCCGCCGAACTGGTCGACGGACCACCGGCGGAGGCGTACGGGCACGTGGTGGTGGACGAGGCGCAGGAACTCACCGAGATGGACTGGCGGGCGGTGCTCCGCCGGGCGCCGGCCCGCTCGATGACCGTGGTCGGCGACTTCGCGCAGGCCGGTCCGGGGTCGACGGTGACCGGCTGGCGGCAGGCCGTCGGGGACCGCTTCGAGCTGTCCACGCTGACCGTCAACTACCGCACCACCGCGGAGATCCTGGCGTTCAGCCGCGACCTGCTGGCCGAGATCGCGCCGGAGCAGCCGCCGAGCCGGTCGCTGCGGCACGGCGCGCAGCCGCGTACCCGGAACCTGCCCGCCGAGTTCACGGCCGGGCCGGGCACCGTGATCTGCGCGGACGAGGCGGTCGCCGAGCTGGCCGCGACCGGGGCGCACGTGGTGCCGGTGTCGGCGGTCCGTGGCTTGGAGTTCGACGAGGTGCTGGTGGTCGACCCCGACCGGATCGTCGCGGCCCGGCCGAGTGGCCGCCGCGACCTCTACGTGGCGCTCACCCGCGCCACGCACCGGCTCACCGTGCTGGTGGCGGTCGACGCGGGCCGTACCGGCGAGGCCGTCCACACCCGCGACCGGCCCGGGAGACCAGCATGAAGGGTGCCGCCGCCGACCCCGCGCGGTGATCCCTCGCAGCCGGTCAACCGCTGGTCAGGCACCTGTCGACGAGCCGAAGAGCAGGTCGAGGTGGGCATCCAGCGCGGCCAACGCCTGCTCGGTGGTGTACTGCCCACCGAGCAGATAGACGCCGAGCCCTTCCATCAGCGCCAGCAGCCCGGCCGCGGCGGCGGCGGCGTCTCGAACCGGCAGGAGGCCGGCGATGAACCCGGTGAGCTGCACGGTGTCCTCGCGCAGGCTGGGCGCGGCCGCCGGACGCACCGCGATGTAGGCGAGGAACGCCAACGCCACCCGCCCGTCGTCACGGGTCCGCTCGTCGAGCGGCAACAGCGCAGCGATCATCGTACGCAGCAGCAGCCGAGGGGACGGGTTCTCGCCCAGTCGCGCCAGCGCCTCGGTGACCCGGATCTGGTTGCGCTCGCGGACCACGGCCAACGCGAACGCCATCATCTCGTCCTTGGTGCGGAAGTAGTGCTGGACCATCCCGGCGGACACGCCGGCCTCGGCAGCCACGTGACGGAGGCTGACGGC
Source organism: Micromonospora sp. NPDC092111 (assembly GCF_044755745.1). Lineage (NCBI taxonomy): Bacteria > Bacillati > Actinomycetota > Actinomycetes > Micromonosporales > Micromonosporaceae > Micromonospora > Micromonospora sp. NPDC092111. Next base: position 261,614 of record NZ_JBIVRQ010000008.1, on the reverse strand, counting down.
CTCCAGGCCGTGCTCGGCGGCGACCCGCATCAACGCGTCCGCGATGAGGGTACGTCGCTCCTGGTGATCGACCTTCTTGGGCATGACTTCGATCGTTTCACAGTGGGTGGCCTGGACCCGCCGCCAGCGGCCGGCAGCTACCGGCTGACGTCCCCGGTCGCCGGGGTGCCCCGTGCGCTGCGCAGGAGGCCGTCGGGGTCGTCGGCGTACAGCCGCACCTCGTCCATCGGCTCGGACCGCCCCTCGGGCAGGTCGAAGGTCCTCGGCCGGCGCAGCAGGACGTCGACGCTCGTCTGGCTGCCGACCGGGATGCACAGCACGCGGCGGTCCCCCTCCCGCTCGACCTGCACCGATTTGCTGGAGGGCAGCGACCGGTAGCGTTTGCGCAGGGCCTCGACATCCGTCCACGGGATCCGGATGTCGATGCCCGAACCCAGCCGGACCCGCAGAACCGTGTCACCCACGACGTGCGGGTGGATGCGCATGCTCGCGTAGAGGCCGGCCATCCAGAGCAGCCCCCAGATGCCGACGGCGAGCACGATCCAGCGGACGGGCCCCCACGGCACCACGTTGGTGACGATCATGTCGAGGATCGGGATCTCCACGATCGACAGGCCGATGAAGATGCCGAGGATCGGCTTGACCACGCCCAGGTAGCCGAACGGCTCATCGCCCGGCGCCAACGGCAGCGCCTCGCGCCGCGCCCACACGTACAGGCTGCGCCACATCGCGGCCTCCATCGCGGCCACCCGGCCCACCAGCGGGCCCACCCTCGCCCCGGTCGGGGCCTTCCTGTCGGCCATGGTCCTCCTCGGGTTGGCGAGCCAGCGGTCAGTGGACGGTGACGATCCCGGCGCCGCCGTCCACGGTGACGAGCTGACCGGTGGAGATCGTCCGGGTGGCATCGGGCACGCAGATGACGGCGGGGATGCCGTACTCCCGGGCCACGGTGGGGCCGTGCGCCATGATCGCGCCGGTCTCGGTGATCAGCGCCGACGCGGTGAGGAACAGCGGGGTCCAGCCGGGGTCGGTGGTCGCGGCGACCAGAACCTCGCCGGGTTCGAGGTGGGCGGTGCCCGGGTCGTGGACGACCCGGGCGGGGCCGGTCACCCGGCCCGCCGAGGCACCCACGCCGGCGAGCGTGCCGTCGACCGCGGGCGCGGCCGGCAGTACGGTCTCGATGTCGGTGCCGTCGGAGAGCAGCGCCACCGGCACCGCCCTGCGGCGCAGCTCCCTGCGGTGTACCGCCAGGCGGGAGGCGACCGCCGCCCGGTGATCGATGCTCTGGTGCACGGCGGTGTGCGCCTCGTCGAGGGTCAGGAACATGATGTCGTCGGGCTGCTCCAGCAGCCCGGCGGCGTGCAGCTCGGCGCCGATGAGCAGCAGTTGCCGGCGCTTCTCCCGCAGTGGGTACAGCCCGGCGAACTTGCCGGCCTCGCGCAGGCCCGCCAACGACCGGGCCCGGCGCAGCAGGAACCCGGCTATCGTGCCGCGTACCGGCCGCCGACGGCGGGCCCGCCGGACCAGTTCCGCCAGGGCGGTCTCAGCCGCGGCGGCGGCCCGTCGGAAGCGCTGGTCAGGCCCCTGCCGCGGATCGGTGACCCGCAGGTAGTTGGCGATCGCCGCGAAGACCGGTGCCGGATCCTCCGCCCAGCGCGGTACGCCGAGGTCGACCTCGGCGACGCCGCGATGACCGTAGGCGTCCAGGAAGCCGTCCATCCCGACGTCGGGCAGCGTCCCGCGCAGATAGCGCGCGGCCAACTCGTGCGGCGGGGTGTCGAGGAGGAGCTGACGGTGTGCGCCCGTGCCCTGAGCGAGCCGCCAGAGCGCCAGGTCCATCTCGATGGTGACGTTGTGCGGCATCCCGCCCAGCACGGCGTGGATCTCGTCTGGGTTCGCGACGCCCCTGAGCAACGAAGCCGGCAACGCGGCGGCGAGCATCCCGGTGACGATCGGCCACATGATCGCGTCGGCGCCGTCCTCGGCGTCCGCCTGCACGAAGCGGAGCCGGTCGGCGGCGGTCCGCAGGTCGACGGGGGCGGCCGACCCCACTCTCATCTCCTCGATCGCCTGGAACATTCGGATCCGCGCCGCGTCGGGACGGGCCAGCGCGCGCAGGATCCCGATCACCGCGCGGCCGGCCGTCCGCAGCGACGCGGCCCCCGGTGCCGCGCCGCGTCCGGTGCTGGTCTTGGTCGGCGCGAACCGCGGATCCGCCAGGACGTGCCGCATCACCGTCTGTGCCCGCGGGCCGAAGTCGACCGCCATGAGCTTCACCAGCCGCTTGCGGGACGACCTGTTCCGCGCCAGTTCGGTCAGGTCACCGTAGAGGCGACCGCCGATGTCGACGATCTCGACCCGGACGCCGAGCGAGGCGAGCATCGCCGCGACCTGTGCTCGCAGGGTCGCCATGCCCATCGGGGTGACCGGTTGCCGCATCCCCTGGACATGGCCGAACTCGAGGTAGACCCGGGGGAGGGGCTTTCCGGTTTCCGGAGGGAGGGGGAACAGGCTGGTGATCGGCCGCGATTGCAGCAACCAGAGCACGCCGGCTGCGTCGAACGCCCACTCCGCGTCCTGCGGGCAGTCGAAGTGACCCTGCAGCCGTTCACCCGTTGCCCTCAGCTCCGCGAGCTGTGCGGATGTCAGGCATCCCGCGTCGGCTCGGGTCGTACCGTCGAGGACATAGTGGTCCACCGTCGCCGCGCCGTCGACCACCGTGGTGCCGAGACCCGGCGCGGCGTCGACCACCAGCTCGCCGCGGCGGCCGGTCAGCGGGTTCGCGGTGAACAACACCCCCGCCACCACCGGGGCGACCATGCGTTGCACGACGACGGCCATCCGCACCGTCTGGTGGTCGATCTGGCGGGCGTCGCGGTAGGCGGTCGCGCGGACGGTGTGCAGCGAGTCCCAGCATTTCCCGATCGCGGCGATCAGCTCGGCGGTGCCCGTGACGTTCAGGATGGTGTCCTGCTGCCCGGCGAAACTTGCCTCGGGCAGGTCCTCCGCGGTGGCACTGGAGCGCACCGCCACCGGGCCCGCCCCGAGCCGTTCGTACGCGGCGACGATCTCCGCCTGCGGAATGGTGCCGAGCCGGTGAGCCTCGGCGGTGACGCAGAACCCGTCGGGGACCCGCTCACCGCGCCGGATCAGCTCGCCCAGCCCGGCCGCCTTGCCGCCGACCAGGTCGACCAGGTCGGCGGTGGCCTCGGACAACGCGATCACGTACACGGGGGCCTTCTCTCGTTGCAATGCATCTGCATTGCAACTCACGGTACCCGTTTGGCGATGCGACTGCAATGTCACGATCGAGGTGGCCGGCGCCGCTGACGGTCGCCCGACGGGTCGGCCGGTCGATGCCGGTCCGGAGGTTCGGTCGCCGCATCGGCCAGGGCGGCGCCGGCAGTCATCGCCGGAGGTCGATGCCGGCTATCCTGGCTCCGACTCTTCGAAGCGTGTCGCGATGCCGGGGAGGGTGTGGTGTGGGGGAGACCGGTCGGGAGGCGCTGCTCTCGTTCGTCGACGAGCTGAGGCGGCTGCGGCAGCTCGCCGGCGGACCGTCGCTGAACACCCTGGTGGCGGTCGCCGCCCGGCGGGGCCAGCCGCTGGCCCGCTCCACCCTCAGCGACAAGCTCAACGCCAAGTCGCTGCCGGACTGGGACTTCGTCGCCGCGTACCTGGGCGCCTGCGCCGCGTACGCGCAACAGAGCGGTGCCCGGCTGCCCGCCGAGCTGGCCGACCCGGCCCGGTGGGAGACGGCGTACTGGCGGATGCTGCGCGCGGCGGACGTGGCGCTGGCCGGCGACCGGCTCGGCGCCGCCGCCCGCGCCGCGCTGGGCCGGCAGGCCCGAGCGGGGTCCGGGCAGCCGGCCCCGGGGCAGGGCGAGCGGGACCGGGAGCCGCTCGTGCCCCGACAGCTACCGGCGGCGGTACGGCACTTCGCCGGGCGGTCGGCGCAGCTCGCCACCCTGACCGCGCTGCTCGCCGAGCCGGCTGGCCCGCCGGGCACCGTGCCGATCTCGACCATCGGCGGTACGGCGGGGGTGGGCAAGACGGCCCTCGCCGTGCACTGGGCCCACCAGGTGGCCGACCGGTTCCCGGACGGGCAGCTCTACGTCAACCTGCGCGGCTTCGACCCCGAGGCGCCCGCGCTGAGCCCGGCCGAGGCGGTGGCCGGGTTCCTGGAGGCCCTCGCGGTGCCCCCGGAGCGAATCCCGGTGGGACTGGCGGCGCAGGCCGCGCTGTACCGCAGCCTGCTGGTCGGCCGGCGGATCCTCGTGGTCCTGGACAATGCCCGCGACGCCGACCAGGTGCGCCCGCTGCTGCCCAGCTCGCCGGGGTGCCTGGTCCTGGTGACCAGCCGCAACCAGCTACCGGGACTGGCCACCACCGAGGGCGCCCGCCCGCTGTTCCTGGGCCTGTTGTCCCCGGCGGAGGGTCGCGGGCTGCTGTCCCGCCGGCTGGGCGCGGACCGGGTCGCGGCCGAGCCGGACGCGGTGGACCGGATCGTCGCCGCGGCGGCCGGACTGCCGCTCGCCCTGGCCATCGTGGCCGCGCGGGCCGCCACCTACCCGGACTTCGAACTCGCCAGGCTCGCCGACGAGCTGACGGCCACCCGGGGCGCCCTCGACGCGTTCGACGGCGGGGAGGCCAGCACCGACGTACGGGCCGTCCTGTCCTGGTCGTACCGTGGTCTGGACCCGGCGGCCGCCGACCTGTTCCGCCTGCTCGGGACGCACCCCGGCCCCGACGTGTCCGTCCCGGCCGCCGCCAGCCTGGCGGCCGTCGAGCCGGCCGAGGTGCGCCGGCCGCTGGCCGACCTGACCCGGGCCAACCTGCTCGCCGAGCACACCCCCGGCCGGTACGCCCTGCACGACCTGCTCCGCGCGTACGCCGCCGAACAGGCCGTGGCCACCGACTCCGCCCCGCACCGGCGGGACGCGCTGCACCGGCTGCTCGACCACTACCTGCACACCGCCTGCGCCGCGGACCTGCTGCTACACCGGCACCGCGACGACATCGACCTGCCGGCGGCGCACCCCGGGACGACGATTGCCGTGCCGCGCGACCGCGACGCGGCGTGGGCGTGGCTCGCCGCCGAACACCGGGCGCTGCTCGCCGCGATCGCCCTGGCCGCCGACGGCGGGCTGCCGACCCACGCCTGGCAGCTCGCGTGGAGCGTCAACACCTACCTCGACCGGGTGGGGGCCTGGCAGGACCAGTCCCGCGTACAGGAGTTGGCGCTGCGCGCCGCCACGGCGGCCGGCGACCGGGACGGCCAGGCCCGCGCCCACCGCAACCGGGCCGTCGCCTGCCTGCGCCTCGGCGGGTACGACGAGGCCCGTGACCATCTGGAGCGGTCCCTGCGCCTGTACGCCGAACTCGGCGACCGGGTCGGCGGCGGACGCACCGAGCTGAACCTCGGCATCCTGGCGGAGCGTCAGGGCGACCACCGACGGGCCCTCGACCACGCGCAACGGGCGCACCACCTGTTCGAGACGGCCGGTCACGCCCAGGGGCAGGCCAACGCGCTCAACAACATCGGCTGGTACCACATCCAACTCGGCGACTACCCGCGCGCGCTCGACTACTGCGGCCGGGCCCTGGCGCGGCAACAGCGGACCGGGAATCGGTACTGGGAGGCCCACGCGTGGGACAGCCTCGGCTACGCGCACCACCACCTCGGCCGGCACCGCGACGCCATCGACTGCTACACCCACGCCCTCGCGCTGTGGCGGGAGGCCGGCGAGCGCTACTACGAGGCGACCACGCTGACCCACCTCGGCGACAGCCACGACGTCACGGGCGAGCCCCGGCCCGCCCGTGACGCCTGGCGGCGGGCCCTCGACGTGCTCGACCGGCTCGGCCACCCGGACGCCGCCCAGGTCCGGACCCGGCTCGGCGGCTCGCCATCCGCCCCACAATAGTGCCCCGAATTCCACTGTCCGGACGATTCCGGGACAGCCGGAACGGACGCGGAAGCAATTGCCACAGGTGGCGGACGCTGCGCCTCCGGTCACGTCCGGAATGCGTCCGGAATGGGGGGGTCGAAAATGCCTGTCGTCTCGGCGTCTGCGCAGGTGAAATGCCGTTATGGCTGCACTGTCTGGGCCTCCGCGTCAACAGCCTCGATCGCACTTCACGAATGGTTCGCAAATTCGTCGGAACCATTGTCGGGCCGGGCGTCGGTTGGTGAACCTGGTGTCCCGCGGTTCTCAGTCGACCGAAAGGACACCCGTGATCCCCACCAGAATTGGACGCCTCCGCGCGGCGGCGGCGGCCAGCGCGGCGCTGGCGCTGGCCGTCACGTCGGTCGGGGCGCCGCCCGCGCAGGCCGCGCAGGCCGCGGCGTCGCAGGTCGTAGGCTTCACCGTCGGCCAGGACGGCCGCTTCTACCTGGCGTCGTCCGGCGGCCTCAGTCCGTTCGGCAGCACGGTGGTCGCCCCGCCCGGGGCCGACGTCAGCGCCGTCCGACAGGCCGACGGGAACGCGGCCGTGTTCACCGTCGGCACGCAGGGCGGCCTCGTCTCCGCCGTCACCAGCTCGGCGACCTCCAACATCACCGTCTACCGCGACGGCGCGAGCAACCTCGCCACCCCCGGAACGCAGTTGAACGCGCTCGCCGCCCCGGACGGCTACGTGTACGTCTTCTTCGTCGGCAACGACGGCGCCGTCTACAGCGCCTCGTACAACCGGGTGGTACGCCCCGGCGTCGGCCCGCAGCGCGTCTCGCCCCCCGGCGTCGCCCCGTCGGGCGCGGTGATCGCCGGGGTGTGGCAGTCCAGCGGGCCGGGCGCGTTCTTCGTCGGGGACGACGGCGGGCTGCGCTACCTCTCGCGGACGGGCACCGGCACCTGGCAGACCTCGTCCGTCGGCCCGCCCGGCGTCGCGGCTGCCGGCAGTGGGGTGGCGGCGCTGACCAGCGGCGGCGTGCAGGCGTACTACGCCGGGCTGGACGGCCGGCTCTGGCAGATCAGTCCTGCGGGCGGCGGGCTGCCCGACCCGTGGAACCGGCTGGCCGTCTCGGCGGCGGGCGTGGTGCCCGTCGGTGCCCGCCTCGCCGCGACGCGCGCCAGCGGCGGCCCGACGGGCGTGTTCTTCGCGGGCGCCGACGGCGCCGTCCGGGTGGTGACCAACCTGACCAGCGGGTGGCAGGAGTCGGTCACCACCGGCCCCGGCGTCGCCAAGCCGGGCGGACCGGTGTCGGCGCTCGCCTACGGGGACTACCTGATCACGGGTTGGTGCGGCAACGACCTGTGGTGGTGGCTGCACTGGTGGTGGCGTCGCCCGCCGTCGCCCCCGCCGCCGTGGTGGGGCGAGACGACCTCGTTCCCGCTCGGCTACCCGATCGAGTACGGCGCCAACATCTCGCTGACCCTGTACCGGTAGGCGGTCGAGGACCGGCCGACCGGCGGCGGGCGGCCGGCAAGGGTGCGCCCGTCGCCGGCGGGAACCCGGCGGCGAAGACGGGCAGAGGTCCCTCCCTGGCGGGGCCTCTGTCTGCTGTCACCGCTGGTCGGGTAGCCGGATTCGGGCCGACGGCCCGGATGCCGCCGAGAGTCTTCGCGGCAGCGGTCCGGTTCGATCGTAAATCCGACTTGGAAAGCGGCGAAAGGCCACATATCAGCCGGCCGAGGTCAACGGAGTCGATGAGGTTCGATTACCCTCAGCAAGGTGATGGTCAACCATGGCAACGAGCCATGGCCGGTCCGCATCCGTGGCCACCACGGGGAGGTCCTGGGTGCCGGGATGGCATTGGACGACCGCCACATATTGACCTGTGCCCACGTCGTCGGCGCGGCGACCGAGACGGATCTCGCTGGCGCCGCACCGCCCTGGCCGGTCGACGTCGACCTCGTCGGCCAACCGGGCACCCCGACGGTGCCGGCCCGGGTGGTGCCCGGCTGCTGGGCCCCGCCCACCGACGACGGGCGCGGCGACGTCGCGCTGCTCAAGCTGGCGGCACCACTGCCGCACGGTCCGTTCGCGCCCCTGCGCCGCCTGCGACCCTGGGGCCGCCGGGTCGTCGTGTGCGGCTTCCCCGAGGCGCTGGAGCACGGCGCGTTCGTCAGGGCGCGGCTCGCCGGCCCGGCCGGCGCGGGACGGGAACGGGTCCAGATGGACCCGGTGACCATCGGTCCCCAGGTCAGCCCCGGCTTCAGCGGCGCGGCGGTGGTTGACGAGATCACCGGCCACGTCGTCGGGATGGTGGTCAGCACGTACCGCGACGGCGACGGCAACGGGGCCGGTGTCGCCGGCACCGGCCTGTCCTGGATGATCCCGGTCGAGACGATCCTGCACTACCTTCCCCGGGTGCGCGACCACGTGTCCGGGGAGCCCTCGGTCGACGTCGGCTTCCTGCTGCCCCACCACACCCCGGCGGACCCGTCGACCGCCCGCCGGATCGCGGACTTCTTCGGTCAACGGGTGCCCGCCAACGTGCTGGTCATCGTCACCGTCCATCCGCAGTCCGGCACCGCTGCGGCGGTGCGTCAGGCCGCCGTACTCTCCAACCGGGAGCTTCGACCGTCCGGTGACCGGGCCGGCGAACCGGACGAGGCGCCCGCCGTGCCGCCGGTGGGCAGCATCGACCTGGCCGTCGACACCGCCGGCAAGAGCACCGGGGAGGTGTCCCGGCGGATCGCCGACTGGACCGGCGGGGCCGACGACGCGAGCCTCGACCGGGCCGCCGAGACCCCGCCGCGCGCCCTGATCATCAACAACATCGACGAGGCCACCGAGCCCGAGACGCTGCTCGCCGAGGTGGTGCTGCCGCTGGTCGACCAGGCCCCCGCGCGGGACCTGCGGATGCTGTTGACCTTCCGCAGCGAGTCGGTCCCGCTCCGCATCGCCCTGCTGGCGAGTCGGATCGCCACCCTCCAGAGCACCGAGGACGCCGCCCGCCGCGCGTACCGGGCGGTCGCCCCGCTGGTCGCCGACCCGCCGCAGGTGCCGGCGCGGGCGACCCGGCTGCGGGTACGACTCACCGCGCTGCGGGCCGCGACCGCCACCGCCGGCCCCGAATCGCTGGCCGCCCGGCTCGCCTCGACCGAACGGGCCACCGACCGGGCGTCGCGCGAGGCCGAATCGGTCCGCCAACAGCTCGTCGCGCTGGAGGAGCGCTGGTCCGAGCTGCGGGGCCGGCTGGACGGGTTCCTCGCCATGGCGGTACGCCACGGCCTCTCGGAGGACTCCGCGTTGAGCCCGTTCCACCGCCGCGCGTACCAGTTGCTCACCGCCGGCCGGTGCGACCTGCTGGCCGCCGACGCGGCGGTGCGGCGGTACACCAACGCGGTCCTGCACCGGGTCGAGGCCCAGCGTGAGAGGGGGGTGGGTTGACGCGTTGCACCCGGACGGTGAACTGCGCCGGCACCGTCGACGAGACCGGTTACTGTGACCGCTGCGGTCTGTCCCCGGCCGGGTCACCGATCTCCGCGACCAGCACGGGCGGGCCGGCGGCGGCGACGTCCCGATCGGCCCACCTGGATAGCTGGACGGTGGCCAGTCTCGTCTCGCTCCCGGTGCTGAGCTTCTCTCCCGACGGTGCGGCGACCCCACCACTACGGGTGCCGGACGAGGCACGTTTCTGCGGCCGGGGCCACCCGGTCGGCCGGAGCCGGGCCGGCCGGCCCGGCCTGGACGAGGGGTTCTGCCCCCACTGCCGGACCCCGTTCAGCTTCCTACCCGGCCTGCGCCCCGGCGATGTCGTCGCCGACCGGTACGAGGTGGTCCGCTGCCTGGCCCGGGGCGGCCAGGGCTGGATCTACCTGGCCCGGGACGCCCACCAGGACCACATCGAGGTCGCGCTGAAGGGCGTGCTGCACGCCAACGACGAGAAGGCCCTCGCCGCCGCGGTCCAGGAACGGCAGTTCCTCAACTCGCTGGATCACCCGAACATCGTCCGGAGCATCGACTTCGCCACCCACGACGACCCGGTCGCCGGCCCGACCGGGTACATCGTGATGGACTACCTCGACGGCATGTCGCTGCGCCGGTTGTTGGCGGCGGCGAAGGACACCCGGCAGCCGGACGTCTCGCTGCCGCTGGACCACATCCTCGCCTACGGCCACGAGATCCTCGCCGCACTGGACTACCTGCACCGGCGCGGACTGCTCTACACCGACATGAAGCCCGACAACGTGATGCGCACCGCGGACCGGATCAAGGTGATCGACCTGGGCGGGGTCCGCCGGGACGACGGCGGGGCCAGCGGACTCGTCGGCTCCCCCGACTTCCTGGTCAGCCTGGAGGAACTCCAGACCAGGGGAGCGACGAGGCGCTCCGACCTGTTCGCGCTCGGCCGGACGCTGGCAGAGCTGTTCGCGCACCGTACGCCCGGACCGGACGGTGCCGGCGCGGCCCGGGACGCCCTCGGCGTCGAGTCGTTCCGGCGGCTCGTCGCCCGTGCCACCCACCCGGACTGGACCCAGCGGTTCGCCTCGGCCGGCGAGATGTCCGAGCAGCTCCTGGGCGTGCTACGGGAGATCCTGGCCGGCCGGCCGGACCGACGGCAGGCCGAGCCGGTGTCGCTCTTCCAGCCGTCCGCCCGACTGCTCGACGCGGGCCTCGGGCTGGTCCTGCCGCTGCACATCTGGACCGGTGAGCACGACGGCACGGTGTTGGACGACGGCCGACCCGCCGCGCCCGTGGTGGCTCTCGGCCTGCCGGTGCCCCGGCCCGACCCGGACGATCCGGCCGCCGACGAACTGGGCACGGTCGAGGCGCCGGACGCCCAGAGCCTGCTGAACAAGCTCGCCACCGTCGGCCAGACGTCGGTGGAGATCGAACTCAGCCGCTGCCGGGCACACCTCGAACTGGCCGATCCCCACTCCGCCGCCCGCGCGGTGACCGCCGCCGCGACGATCCTCGGCACCCGGGCCGGCGCGGACTGGCGGATCGCCTGGCACCAGGCGCTGCTCGCCCTCACCGACGACCGGATCGACGAGGCCGGACGACAGTTCGACGCGGTCTACGGCGACATCCCGGGAGAGATCGCCCCGAAGCTCGCGCTGGGCTACTGCGCCGAGCGCGGTGGCGACGGCGCGACGGCGGCCCGCTACTACGCGGCGGTCTGGCGGCGGGACCCGTTCCAGGCCAGCGCCGCCTTCGGACTGGCCCGGCTCCGGCTGGCCGCGGCCGACCGGGCCGGGGCCGTCGCCAGCCTCGACGAGGTCCCCGCGCTGTCCCGACACCACGACGCCGCCCGGATCGCCGCGGTCCGGGTGCTGTCGTCCCGGCTGACGGCCGGGCTGCCCACCGCCGACGACCTGAACCAGGCCGTCAGCCGGCTGGCCACCCTGCACCTCGACGGCGGCGAGCCGCAGGGCGAGTCGCGCGACCGGCTGACGGCGGCGATCCGGGAGGTGGCCCTCGACCTGGTCCGGTCCGGGAACGCCGCCGGCCTGGCCCGGGGCCCGGTGTTGGGTGAGCCGCCGACGCCGCGCACCGTCCGCGAGTTGCTGGGGAGGTCATACCGGGCCCTCGCCCAGCAGGCGCACCACGTCGAGGACCACGACGTGCTGATCGACCGGGCGAACGCGGTCCGACCCCGCACCCGATGGTGACCGAACCGACCTGGACGGAGCGTGAAGCGGTGGACGCCGGCATGGAGTTCAGCCTGGAGGTCAACCAGAACCGGTACCTGCCAGCGGGCGGCAGGGAACTGCACGCCATCGTGTCGGTGACCGGGCGACCGACGGCGGACGGAGCGGGCCGGCGATCCCCGTCCGCGCCGCCCCGGTTGGCCGAGGTGCTGGTGATCGACTGTTCCGGGTCGATGGCGGATCCACCGACCAAGATCGCGGCGGCCCGGCGGGCCACCGCCGCGGCCATCGACGTGCTGCCCGACGGCGTCCGGTTCGCCGTGGTCGAGGGGACCGCGTGGGGCAGGACGGTCTACCCGCCCGAACCCGGGCTGGCGACCGCCTCGGCGGACACCCGGAAGCAGGCGAAGGCCGTGGTCGCCCTGCTCAGCGCCGGTGGCGGGACGGCGATGGGTAGCTGGCTGGCCGCGGCCCGGGACCTGCTGCCGGCCGACCCGGCGGCGATCTGCCACGTGCTGCTGCTCACCGACGGCATCAACCAGCACGAGACCCAGGAGGAGCTGGACCGGGTCCTGCGGAGCTGCGCCGGCCGGTTCGTCTGTGACGCCCGGGGCATCGGCGACGGGTGGCGTCCCCGGGACCTGCTCCGGATCGCCGCCGCGCTGCGCGGGACCGCCGAGGCGGTGCGCCAGCCGGCCGAGTTGGAGGCGGGCTTCCGGGAAACCATCCGGGCCGCCATGGCCAAGCTGCTGCCGGACGTGCGGATCCGGCTGAGGACCGTGCCGCACGCGCGGGTGGTCTTCTTCAAACAGGCCCGGCCCACCATCATGGACCTCACCGAGTACGCCGACCGGATCGACGACCGGACGGTGGAGTTCGCCACCGGCTCATGGGGCGCGGAACGCCGGGAGTTCCACCTCCGCCTGGACGTGACGGCGCCGGACGCCACCCTGGAGGAGGACCGGCTCGCCGCCCGGGTCGACCTGGTGGTCGACGGGGAACTGCGGGCCGCCCCCGCCACCGTCCTGGTGAACTGGACCGACGACCTGATCAAGTCGGCCCGACTCGACCCCAGCGTGGTCCAGGTGACCGGGCAGGAGGAGCTGCGACAGGCCATCAACGCGGGCTGCGACGCGTACGACCGGGGCGACCGGATCGGGGCCCACGCCCAGTGGGCCCGGGCGGTCGAGTTGGCCGTCGCGGCGCGGGACGAGGCCGCGCTGGAGCAACTGCGATACCTGGTGGACGTCGAGCCCGACGGGCTGGTCCGGCTCAAACAGAATCTCAGCCGGACCGACGTGATCGTCAGCTCCGTCATGTCGAGCCACACCTGGTACGACGGCCAACCTCCCGCGCCGGTGCCGCACCAACCGGTCGGCGCGGACCGGCTGTGCGGTGGCTGTGGCTGGTCGTCGCCGACCGAGGCGGTCTACTGCGAGCGCTGCAACGCCGAGTTGGGTGCCACCGGTGCGGCCGGGCGGGCGGAGACGTGACGGCGGGCGGAGACGTGCCGGCGGCCGGCGCGGACGGGCGGCGGTCGCGGCGCGTCAGCACCACCCGCCGTACCCTGCTGCGGCTGCGGACGGCGCTGCTCGCCGTCACCGCCCTCGCCCTGGTCGCCTGCCTGGCGGTCTTCCTCGGTGTCGCCCGCACGGCCGACGCGGCCGACGCCCGGTCGGTGCCGGCGATCCTCGCCGTCTACGACGCGCAGACCGCGCTGCGCCGGGCGCACACCGCGGCGGTGCGCAACCTCGCCGACGGTGGTCAGGTCCTCGGTGGGCCGGGGGTGGAGTACCAGCGCCAGATCGCCGGCGCCGGCCAGTACCTGACCCTGGTGGCCGAGAGTAACGCGGCCGGCGACGACGGCACCCGGGACATCCAGACCATCGAGGCGCTGCTGGTGACGTACACCGGCCTGATCGAGCAGGCCGACGCGCGGTACCGGGACGCCGGCCTGCGGGCGCTCGGGGTCGCCGCGCTGCGGGACGCGGCGAGCCTGCTGAACGACATCCTCGGCCTGCTCGACAAGTTGCGGGACAAGCAACTGAAGGTGCTGGACGGGCAGGTGGACACCGGCTGGTCGAACCGGCTGACCTCGATCGCCTGGCTGCTGCCGCTGATCGCCCTCGGCACGCTGCTGGTGCTGGCCCAGGTGTACCTGTCCCGCCGGTTCCGGCGGGTGCTGAACCTCCCCCTTCTGCTGGCCACCGTGGCCACGGTGGCGATGGTGCCGCTCACCTCGCTGAGCCTGCGGTCGGCGGCGGAGCTGGATCAGGCCCGGCAGGGCGTCCGGTCCGTCGAGGTCAGCCGGCAACGGCAGCTCGACGAGGTACGCGCGCAGGCCGCCCACCGGCTCGCCGCCGAGGTGCGCAGGGAGTGCCCGGACGCGTGCGCCGCAGCCCGCAGGGCGATCGTCGCGGACGCTCAGGACGACCCGCCGTCGCCGTCGCCGTCCCCGCCGCCGACACCTGACCCGGCGGACGACACCACGGCCGCCGCCGCCAGCGCGGCGGACAGCCGCTCCGTCGAGTTCGTCCTGCCCCTGTTGGCGCTCGGCATCGCGGTGCTGGTCCTCGCGGGATTCCAGCCCCGCCTGGCGGAATACGGATACCGGTCGACATGACTCACCACGGACGTACGTTGCGAACGGCGCTGGCGCTGGTCACGGTGCTGCTGGCCGGCACCGGCCTGAGCGGGTGCCCGGCCGCCGAGCCGGCCGGGCGGGTGACCGTGCTCGGCTCCTGGACCGGTCGGGAGGCGGACGCCTTCCGGGCGGTCCTGGACGGGTTCGAGGCCGCGACCGGCATGCAGGCCGACTACCAGGGACACCGGGACGTCAGCCAGGTGCTCCAGGCGGGGATCGAGCGGGGCAGCCCCCTCGACGTCGCGGTCCTGCCCCGCCTCAACGACCTGCAACGGTACGTCAACGAGGGCGCCCTGCGACCGCTGGACGGGATCGAGGGGCTCGACGGTGACCCGGGCGCCGGCCGGCAGTTGATCCGCCTCGCCGGCAAGGCCGAGTCGGACGGCAGCGCGGTCGGCGACCAACACGTCTACGCGGTCGCCATCGCCACCCACCTCAAGAGCGTGTTCTGGTACGACCCGACCCGACTGCCCGAGGTCGGCCAGCAGCCCCCCAGGACCTGGACCGAACTGCTCGGCCAGGGCCGGGGCATCGGGGCCGGCGGGCGGATGCCGTGGTGCCTGGGGATGAGTTCCCCGCCGGTCTCCGGCTGGCCCGGCACCGACTGGATCGAGGACATCCTGCTGCACCAGTCCGGGCAGCAGGCGTACGAGCGGTGGACCCGGGGCGAGTTGCCCTGGCAGTCGGAGCCGGTCCGGAACGCCTGGCGCGCCTGGGGTGAGCTGCTGGCGACCTCGCCCGGGCAGACGGCACGGGCGGGCCTGTTCACCACCTGGGAGGAGGCCGCGACGGGCCTGTTCAGCTCGCCCGGGTGTCACCTGGACCATCAGGGCTCCTTCGTGGTCCGCAACTACCGGATCCGGCTGGGCGGACCCTCCCCGGGACGTTTCGACTTCTTCCCCACGCCGCCGATCGGGTCGGCGGACACCTCCTCGCTCCAGGAGGTCTCCGACGACATCGCGGCCATGTTCCAGGACACCGCGCCGGCCCGGAAGCTGATGGCGTACCTGGCCTCGGAGCAGGCGCAGGCGATCTGGCACCGGTCCAGCGAGGAGTTGTACTTCAGCCGGCGGGGGCGCTCGGCCACCTACGCGGACCCGGTCCTCGGCAGGGTCGCGGCCCGACTCGGCAGCGGGACGCTGTGCCGGGACGGGTCGGATCTGCTGCCGGCGGCGATGGCCACGGCCTTCGAACGGGCGGTGCTGGTCTACCTGCAACAGCCCGACCGGCTGGACGGGCTGCTGGCCGAACTCGACGCCCTCCGGCGGGCGGTGTCCCGCGCCGAGTGGATGGACCTGGGATGCGACCCGGCAGCCCGCCAGACCGAGTGACAGGGGACGTGAGCGATGACCGAACTACGGCGATTCGACCTCGACGGCGGCGGCTCGGTGGTGGTCGAGGTCGACGGCAAGCCCGGCGTGACGCCCGCGGCCAACGCGGGAAAGGTGGTCCGGGAGGCGCGGGCGACGTTCGACCGGGCCCTCGAAGAGGTACGCGACGCCGCCTCCGCCGCGCTGGGCCAGTTCCAGTCGATGGCCCATCGACCGGACGAGGTCGAGATCACCTTCGGGGTGCAGTTGACCGCGGAGGCCGGCGCGGTGATCGCGCGCACCGGCGTTCAGGGGCAGCTCACGGTCACGGTGCGCTGGCGGCGGTCCCCGGACGCACCCCCACCCGATGCCCGGTAGCCGGCGCCACGGTCGCGGCCCGGCGTGGTGGCCCCGGCCGGCGGGTGGCACCGCCGGAGTGGACGCGTCGGCGGGTGGCACCGCGCCCCACCGGCCGGCCGCGCTCTCGCCCGGACGGGCTGAGCGCGGCCGGACCGGGCCTCAGCGGCCCTGGAGCGTGCGGACGTTGTCGCCGAAGGTCCAGCCCTTCGACCCGTCCCAGTTCACCGACCAGGTCATCAGGCCCTTCAGGCCGCCCCGGTAGGTGTTCCACGCCTGGGCCACCGAGGACGGGGCGAGGTAGCCACCCCCGGCGCCGGGCTGCGCGGGCAGCCCGGGCACCTGCTTGTCGTACGGGACCCGGATGGTGGTGCCCTGGACGACCAGGCCGGCGTTGAGGCAGTCGGTCTGGGCGGTGAAGCCCTGCACCGTCCCGGCGGCGTACGAGTCACCGGCGCAGCCGTACATGCTGCCGTTGTAGTACTGCATGTTCAGCCACCAGAGTCGGCCGTTGTCGGCGTACTTCTTGACGATCGGCAGGTACGCGCCCCAGATGGACCCGTAGGTGACGCTGCCGCCGGTGACGTACGCGGTCTCCGGGGCCATGGTGAGGCCGAAGCCCGCCGGCATCTGGGCCAGCACCCCGTCGATGATGCGGACCAGGTTCGCCTGGGAGGTGGACAGCCGGGTGATGTCACCGCTGCCGGTGAGCCCGGTCTCGATGTCGATGTCGATGCCGTCGAAGTTGAAGCGCTTCAGGATCGGTACCACGGTGGCGACGAACCGGTCGGCGACGGCCGCCGAGCCGAGGTCGATGCCGGCGGTCGCCCCGCCGATCGACAGCAGGATGGTCAGGCCGGCCGCCTTGGCCTGGCACATCTCGGCCGGGGTGGGCACCTTGACGGTGGCGTCCATGCCGTCCTCCCACAGCACCGTGCCGTCGGAGCGGATCACCGGGAAGGCGGCGGTGACCACGTTGTAGCCGTGCCCGGGGATCCGTGCGTCGGTGATCGGGATCCAGCCCAGCGGCGGGTGGACGCCGTTGGCCGCGCCGTCCCAGTTCTCCCAGTACCCCTGGAGCACCTTGCCCGCCGGCCTCGACCGCAGCGCGCAGGTGCCGCCGGGCGGTGGCGTGCCGGTCGCCGTGGGCGTCGGCGTCGGTGACGAGGTGGCGGTGGGGGTGGGGGTGGGCGTCGGGGTACGGGTGGGCGTGGGCGACGGCGTGCCGCCGCCGTCGCACCCGCCGAGGTCCCGCCAGAGCGACGGTGCGGCGACCGGGTTCCAGCCGGCGCCCGCCGGCGGGGTGTGGGTCACCAGCGCCTCGTACAGGTGGCCGGCGTAGGTCACCCGCGTCCCGGCCGGGTAGTTGGTGCCCTCCGTCCATGCCGGCGCGGTGCAGGCCACCAGGGCGGCGCCGGTGGTCGCCGCCGCGAAGCCGTTCGTGGCGGGCAGCGCGGCGGCGAGCAGCGCCGCGCCGGCCAGCAGGGCGGTCGCCCCACGTCGAAGTCGCATGACATACCTCCTCATCAATGGCCGGAGGCTAGCAGTTAAGTTTGTTAAATGTGAACGAGTCGCCGACGTCCGGATCAGACAGGATTGCTGTCAGTACTTAGTTAATGGCATTTATCGTGGCGTTGATGCATCCTGGGTGGGGCCGCCGGGCGGTGGCGCCCAGGAGAGGACGGCGGCGACATGGACGCCAGACGCACCACCGTGCGCGACATGCGCCGCGCCAACCGTTCGGTGCTGCTCACCCGGATCTGGCTGGACGGCCCGCTGAGTCGGCACGAGCTGGGCCAGGTCACCGCGCTGAGCCTGGCCAGCGTCAGCAACCTGGTCGGCGAGATGATCGACGAAGGGCTGGTCGAGGAGGCCGGCTCGGTCGAGTCCGACGGCGGTCGCCCCCGGGTGCTGCTGCGCGTCGCCCCCGGCTACGGCTACCTGGTCGGGGCCGACGTCGGCGAGACCCGCGTCCAGGTCGAACTCTTCGACCTGGCGATGACCGCGCTGGCCAAGGCCGAGTATCCGATCGCCCCCGCCGAGCCCGATCCCGACGGCGTGGTGGCCCACCTCCTGCACGGCCTCGGCGCGGTGGTCGACCGGGCCGGCGTCGACCCGGCCACCGTGCTCGGCTTCGGCGTCGCCGTCTCCGGCACCGTGGAGCGCACCGCCGACGCGGTCGTGCACGCCCAGACCCTCGGCTGGGACGGGGTCCCGCTCGGCGCCATGCTGCGCGCCGGCACCGACATCCCGGTGCACATCGACAACGGCGCCAAGACCCTCGGCCAGGCCGAGATGTGGTTCGGCGCCGGCCGGGGCGCCCGGCACGCCGTCATCGCCCTGGTCGGCTCGGGCGTCGGCGCCTGCGTGGTGGCCGACGGCGTGGGCTACCGGGGCGCGCACAGCAGCGCCGGCGAGTGGGGCCACACCACGGTCGTGTACGGCGGCCGGCGCTGTCGCTGCGGCAACCAGGGCTGCCTGGAGGCGTACGTCGGGGCGGAGGGGGTGCTGGACCGGTTCCGCCAGGCCAACCGGGGCCGGCCGGCGGCCGGTGGCGACGAGGAGACCGCCTTCGGCGAACTGCTGCGCTCCTCGAACCGGACGGCAGGCCGGGTGCTCGACGAGACGGTCGGCTACCTCGGCGCGGGGGTGGCCACGCTGGTCAACCTCTTCAACCCGGAACGGGTGGTGCTCGGCGGGTGGGCCGGGCTCGCGCTGGGGGAGCGGTTCCTGCCGGAGATCCGCGAGGCCACCGGGCGGCACGCGCTGCGCCAGCCGTACGCGCAGACCTCGATCGAGCTGTGCCAGCTCGGACCGGACGCGGTCGCGCTGGGCGCGGCCACCCTGCCGATGGCCCGGCTGCTGCGCGACGGCGGCGTGCCCCGGACGGCCGGCACCCCGATGCCGCCCGGGTCGCCCCGGCGCCCGGCCCGCCGCCCCCGGTCCCGCGTGCGCTGACCCCGCCCGGCTACCGCGGCGGGCGACCACCGGGCCGGCCCGGTGGCCGGTGCCGCCAGCCCCGGCGCACGGTGCCACCGGGCCGGCGCCCCGAGGGTCGCCGGCCCGGTGCGGCTCACGCCGGTAGGGTCCACTTCTGGTTGGCCGCGCCGGTGCACGACCAGACCTGCACCTTCGTGCCGTCGGCCGAGGTGTTGCCGGTGACGTCCAGGCACTTGTTCGCCTGCGGGTTCACCAGGTCCCGTCCGGCCGTCCAGGTCCACTGCTGCGCGGCGCTGCCGTTGCAGGTCCACAACTGCACCTTCGTGCCGTCGGCGGTGCCCCCGCCGGCGACGTCCAGGCACTTGCCCAGGGCGCGCAGCGTGCCGTCGGCCGCCCGGCTCCACTGCTGGTTGGGCCCGCCGGAGCAGGTCCAGAGCTGAGCCAGGGCGCCGTCGGCGGTGCTGCCGTCGGTGACGTCCAGGCACTTGCCGCCCAGGCCGGTGACCGCGCCGGTCGGGGTGCCGCCGCCGGACTGCGAGCCGGACCAGGTGAAGGTGGCGGTGGTGCGGGCCGGCAGCGAGTAGGTGAACGACTGGTTGCCCCAGACCACCTTGACCGACTGGGCGGAACCGCCGCCGTTGTGGGCGAGCAGCGCCTTGCCGCCGTCCGGGTTGCGCCAGGCGACGTTGGACACGGTGCCGTTGGCGGTGGAGGCGATCCGGGACGCGCCGGTCCGGACGAACTTGGTCAGGTGCCCGGTGGTGTAGTACTCGACGGTGTAGTCGACCTGGCCGGCGCGGGCCCCGCCCTCCTGCACGGTGATCAGGCCGGTGCAGGTGCCGCAGCCCCCGTTGTGCGGCCCGCCGTTCTGGTTGACCGCGAGGCTCCACTTGACCACGCTGCGGCTCCAGTTCCGGGCGTAGTTCACGATGTCGGCCATGTCCTCGTTGTGCTGGTTGCCGACCCAGGTGCCGCCGGAGTGCTCGGTGCTGAACTGCGGCACCGCCGGGTACTGGCCCTGCACCTGGCTGCCCACCGACGGGTCACCGAAGTAGCCGTGCCAGGCGATGCCGCCGAAGAGCGGGTCGGTACGCACCGCGGCGTCGCCCAGCAGCCCGGCGCCGATGGTGCCGTAGTCGCCGTAGTTCCAGTCGTGCACCAGCACCTTGGTGGTGATCCCGGCGGCCCGGAACGCCGGGTAGACGAAGTTCTTGGTCAGCTCGACCAGCCCGGAGGAGTTCCAGCTCATCCCGGGGTAGTCCATCGCGGTCGGGTTGCCGGACTGGCAGCAGTTCGGCTCGTTCTGCACCGACAGGTAGTCGACCTTGACGCCGCGCGCCGCGTACGCCTGGATGGTCTTGACGAAGTACTGGGCGTAGGTGGCGTAGTACTCGTACTTCAGCCAGCCCATCTGGTCCATCCGGCCGTTGTCCTTCATCCAGCCGGGCGCGCTCCACGGCACCACCATCACCCGCAGCGACGGGTTGAGCTGGCGCGCCTGCGCGGTCAGTAGCTCGACGTTGGTGTTGTAGCCGTTGGCCCCGAAGCCGTTCAGGTCGCAGCAGGTGTCGTCGAGCGAGACGTTGCCGGGTCGGGACAGGTCGGACGCGCCGATCGGGTTGCGGACGAAGGACAGCCCGATGCCGTCGGTGGGGCTGAACAGCTTGCGCATCACCTCGTCCCGGGTGGCGGCGCTGACCGGGCCACCGCGCAGCAGGTACGCCGTGGTGTCGGTGATCGACGCGCCAGCCCCCTCGAACTGCTGGTAGCGGGTGTTCTCGTCGACGGTGATGGTGTGCGTCGCCGACCCGCTGGACGCGGCGAAGGCGACCGGGGTCTGCGGTTGCAGGCCCCGGGTGACGGTGCGTCCGCCGGCGTCGGAGGTGGTGGTGAGCCAGACGTTGACGCTCTCCCCGGCGGCGCTGGCCGGCGGCGGCGCGAGGGTGAGCGCGCCGGCCACCAGGCAGAGCGCGAGGGTCCCGGCCCGCGCGGCGCGGGCCGGCGAGCGCAGGAGGTGCGGCGGGGTGGGGGACACGGAGTGCTCCCTTCGGTGGGGGACGGCGCGCGGCGGCGCACCCGTGCGGGAGCGTGGACGGTCCGCCGGCACCGGGGACGATGGCGGGTCGGGCGGTCGGGGGGCCGCGCCGGGTCGCCTGGGCCGCCGTCGTCCGGCAAACAGCGAACGAATCGACAACCATGACTGAGCCAACACCGTTCCACTGCTTGTGTCAAGAAATGAAGAAAGTCGCCCGGTCGCCGGTCAGGGCGGGCAGCACCGTGCCCCGACGGCGCGCGGGCGACGTCGGGGCACGGTGCCGGGCAGGCCGTGGTGCCACGCTGGCGCGGGGCGGCGTCGGGCCGCCACCGCGCGCCAGCGGTGGGTCAGGAGGTCGGGTTCCAGCCGTCCGGGCCGGCGAGGTACCGCTGCGCGGTGTACGTCGGCGCCTGGGCGTCGGTGAGCTGCGGTCGGTCGGCGGTGACCGTCGAGCCGGGCCCGCCGTTGCGGTACTCGAAGAACCGGGCGTCCTTCCACGAGAAGCCGGACATGTCGGTCCAGGGAGAGTTCTTGACGTGTGCGCCGAGGACGCTGTCGCGGAACACCACCTGGCCGATCGCGTTGACGTCCCCGCTCGGGTGCCAGGGCCGGCCGAGGTGCACGCTCTGCGCCGCCGCCGAGTCGGTGGTCAGCGTGCAGCCGGTGAAGAGCAGCCCGTACGGGTTGCTGATCATGGTGGCGGCGGCGGTGACGTACCCGTTGTTGCTCGACGAGCCGCGGCTGAGCGACCGGATCTCGCAGCGGTCGAAGACGCCGGTGCCCCGGCCGAAGATGAAGTCGACGTCGCCCTCGACGTAGCAGTTGCGGAAGTACGCCCGGCCGATCGCGTCGGTGCTGGCGCTGTTGTGGTAGAGCGTGTCCTGGTTGCCGAGGAACCGCACGTTGTCGAAGACCAGTCGGTCGGCCCGGGTGAGCACGGCCACCGCCTGCTCGGCGCTGTAGTCGTGCGTCGCCTCGTCGAAGCTGTTGGCGAAGGTGAGGTGCCGGGCGGTGAAGTCGTGGCCGTCGATGGTCACCGACGCGCTGCCCGAGGTGCCGTAGGTGCCGCCGCCGGGCTTCGGGGTGCCCGAGGCGTTGTCGTAGGTGATCACCACGTCCCGGGCGTTGCCGGTCGACCCGACGAACGAGACGTACGGCTTGCTGGCCGGCACCGACACCAGCTCCCGGTAGGTGCCCGGCTTGATGGTGATGGTGTACCGGCTGGAGTTGCCCGCCGGCACCGCGTCCACCGCCGCCTGCACGCTGGTGAAGTTGCCGCTGCCGTCCCGGGCCACCACGGAGGAGCGGGCGACCGGTGGAGCGCTGGTCGGCGGGGTCGTCGTGGGGGTCGCCGTCGGGGGCGTGGTGGGGGCGGCGGTCGGGGTGGGGGTGGTGGTGCCGCCGCTGGTCACGGTGACGTCGTCGTACCGGGCGGTGGCGTAGCCGGTCTGCACGCCGATCCGGCCGGTCGCGGCGACCGTGCTGGTGCCGGTGGCGACCAACGCACCGTCGACCCAGCCGCGCACCGTCGATCCGGCGACCTCGATCCGCAGGGTGTACCAGTTACCGGCGGCCACCGGCCGGGACGCCGCGCCCAGCGTGGTGGCGGTGCCGCTGCGCACCGCCTCCAGCCGTACCTGGTCGCCGGGGAGCAGGGCCAGCCGGTAGTAGCTGGTGGAGCTGCTGGCCCGGGCGAGTAGGGCGACCGTGCCGTCGGCGGGCAGGGTGAGCGGCTTGACCCGGGCCTGCACGGTGTAGTCGGCCCAGGCCGTGTTGCCGGCGAAGAGCCGGGCGTTGTCGGTGTCGCCCTTGGCCTGCTGCAACGCGGCGCTGCCGTCGGTGACCACCGACCAGGTGCCGCCGGACTTCGACCAGCCGGCGGTGTCACCGTCGGAGAAGTCGTCGCTGAACAGGGTGGCGGCGAACGCGACCTGCGCGCCGCCGAACTGGGTGAGGGCGAGCAGTGCGGTGGTGAGTGTCGCGGTGGCGACGGCGAGCAGGGACCGTCGGCGGTTTCGGCGCATGGCGGATGAACCTCCGGGGACGGGGAAGGAGGCCGGAAACGGTGCGTGAAAGCGCTTTCCTGGCGCACGTTAGCCCCGTCCACGCATGACTGTCAATGCGTTCCCGGCCCCGCTCCATTGCCGCCCGTACGGTCAGCGCTGGCCGCGTACCCGCCGCACGGTGTCCCGGTACCACAGCGCGCTGCGCTTGGGGGTGCGCTCCTGGGTGGCGTAGTCGACCCGGACGATGCCGAACCGCTTGTCGTAGCCGTACGCCCACTCGAAGTTGTCCAGCAGCGACCAGGCGAAGTACCCGCGCACATCCGCCCCGGCCAGCCGCGCCCGGGCCACCGCCCGCAGGTGCTCGGCCAGGTACGCCACCCGGTCGTCGTCGGCCACGAAACCGTCGGCGTCGGGCTGGTCGTCGAACGCCGCGCCGTTCTCGGTGACCATCAGCGGCACCCCCGGGTAGTCCCGGCTCAACCGCACCAGCAGCTCGGTGAAGGAGTCCGGCACGATCTCCCAGTCCATCGCCGTACGCGGCAGGTCCCGCTGGACCACCCGCTGCACCGGCAGGCCGTCGTCGTCCCGGTCGCGGCCCTGCTCGTCCACCCCGGAGAAGACCTGGCCGAAGTAGTAGTTCACGCCGAGCACGTCGAACGGGGAGGCGATCACCGCCAGGTCACCCTCCTCGACCGGCACCCGCACCCCCGCGTGCGCCAGGTCGTCCAGCACGTCCTGCGGGTAGCGGCCGTGGACCAGCGGGTCGAGGTAGAACCGGGTGCCCATCCCGTCGGCGGCCCGGGCCGCGTTCCGGTCGGCCGGGCTGTCGCTGGCCGGATCGGCCGCCGCCAGGTTGACCGTGACGCCCAGCTCCAGCGGGCCGCTCGCCGCCGCCCGCAGCCGGCGTACCGCCAGTCCGTGGCCGAGCAGCAGGTGGTGCACGGCGGCGATGGCGTCGCCCAGGTCGCGGCGGCCCGGCGCGTGCTTGCCGTACGCGTAACCGAGCATCGCCGAGCACCACGGCTCGTTCAGCGTGGTCCACGTCCGCACCCGGTCGCCCAGGGCGTCGAAGACCAGCTCCGCGTAGTCGGCGAACCGGTACGCGGTGTCCCGGGCCGGCCAGCCGCCGGCGTCCTCCAGCTCCTGCGGCAGGTCCCAGTGGTAGAGCGTCACCCACGGGTCGATCCCCCGGCCGAGCAGCTCGTCGACCAGCCGGTCGTAGAAGGCCAGGCCGGCCGGATTGGCCGGTCCGCGCCCACCCGGCTGCACCCGGGGCCAGGCCACCGAGAAACGGTAGGTGTCCAGCCCGAGGTCCGCGATCAACCCCACGTCCTGCGGCATCCGGTGGTAGTGGTCGCAGGCCACCTCACCGGTGTCCCCGTTCGCCACCGCCCCCGGCACCCGGCAGAAGGTGTCCCAGATGGACGGGGTACGACCATCCTCGGCCACCGCGCCCTCGATCTGGTACGACGAGGTGGCCACCCCCCACCGGAACGTCGGCGGGAGGCTGTCGATCGGGTCGGCCTGCCCGGTCTCCGTCGGGATGGTGAGGTCGGTGTCCATGGTTCTCCTCGCGGTCGCGGGTGGTACGGGAACGGGTGCCCGGCTGGTGGCCGGGCCGGTCGGGCGGTGACGGTTCACCGGGGGACCGCCTCGGCGGCGGGATGCAGCCAACAGGCGACGGTGCGCCCCGGACCGTCGTCGCCGGCCGGCGGGCCGAGCGGCGGCAGCCGTTCCGCGCAGGGCGCGAACGCCCGGGGGCAGCGCGGGTGGAAGGCGCACCCGGTCGGCATCGCCCTGAGGTCCGGCGGCGAGCCGGGAATGCCGGTCAGCTCCCGGCGGGGCCCACGCAGCGCCGGGAAGGAGTGCAGCAGCCCGTCGGTGTACGGGTGCAGCGCCCGCTGGTAGAGCTGCGCCGCGGGCGCCTCCTCGACGATCCGGCCGCCGTACATGATGGCGATCCGGTCGGAGAACTCGACCAGCAGCGACACGTCGTGGGTGATGAACAGCACCGCGAAGCCGAGCCGTTCGCGCAGCTCGGCGAGCTGGCCGAGGATCTGGCGCTGCATCACCACGTCGAGCGCGGTGGTCGGCTCGTCCATGATGACGACCTGCGGCTCCAAGGCCAGCGCCATGGCGATCATGACCCGCTGCCGCATCCCGCCGGAGAGCTGGTGCGGATAGCTGTCCAGCCGGTCGGCGGAGATGCCGACCAGCCGCAGCAGGTCCCGGGCCCGGGCCGCCCGGCCCGCCCGGGTGCTGCCCGGCTCGTGCGCCCGGATCACGTCGAGTAGCTGGGTGGAGACCTTGTGCACCGGGTTGAGCGAGTTCATCGCGCCCTGGAACACGATCGAGGTCTCGGCCCAGCGGAACGCCCGCAACCCGGCGGGGGAGAGCGACAGCACGTCCACCGGCGGGCCGTCGACCGGGTGGTAGAGCACCTCGCCGCCGCTGACCACCCCGGGCGGGGGCAGCAACCGGGTCAGCCCGTACGCCAGGGTCGACTTGCCGCTGCCGCTCTCGCCGGCCAACCCCAGCACCTCCCCCCGGTGCAGGGTGAGGTCCACGTCGCGGACGGCGTGCACCGCCTCGTCGCCGAGGCCGTAGTCGACCCGGAGCTTCCTGATCTCCAGCACCGGCGTGCTCATCGGCCGGCCTCCTCTCCGCTCGCGGTGACCGGTGCCGGGCGCCGGACGGGCGACGGGTCGGCCGGGGGACGGGTCAGCACCGGGGTGAAGCCGACCCGCATCCGCACCAGGTGCCCGTCGGCGGTGCGGATCCGGGTCCGGCCGCCGCTGCGCAGCCGTGGGCTGACGAACTCGTCGATGCCGAAGTTGATCAGGGCGAGGGCGGTGCCGAGCAGCGCGATGGCGAGCCCGGCCGGCACGAACCACCACCAGGCCCCCTGGGCCAGGGCCTGCTGGCTCTGCGCCCAGAACAGGATGGTGCCCCAGTTCCACGACGACACCGACGAGATGCCGATGAAGGCCAGGGTGATCTCCGACATGACCGCGAACACGACCGTGCCGACGAAGCCGGAGGCGATGATCGCGGTCAGGTTCGGCAGGATCTCGAAGACGATGATCCGCCAGGTGCTCTCGCCGGTGGCCCGGGCCGCCTCCACGTAGTCGCGCCGACGCAGCGACAGCGTCTGCGCCCGCAGCACCCGTGCCCCCCAGGCCCACGAGGTGAGCCCGATGACCAGCGCCACGACCAGGTCACCGGCGTCGGTGACGGTGGACGTGACGATGATGATCAACGGCAGCGCGGGGATCACCAGGAACACGTTGGACAGCGCCGAGAGACCGTCGTCGTAGGCCCCGCCCAGGTAACCGGCGGTCACCCCGACCAGCACGGACAGCACGGTGGCCACCACCCCGGCGGTCAGCCCGACCAGCATCACCCCCCGGGTGCCGACCAGGATCTGGCTGAACACGTCCTGGCCGAGGTGGGTGGTGCCGAACCAGTGCTGCGCCGACGGCGGCTGGAGCAGCTCGCCGCTGCGGGCGTCCGGGTCGTACGGGGCGATCCACGGCCCGATCACCGCGAGCAGCGCGTACCCGGCGACCAGGACCAGCCCGGTCGCGGCCTTGCCCCCGGTGACGAAGCGCCACCGGCGGCGGCGCGGGGCCGACGGCTGGGCCATCGCCCCCTGCTTCGGGATGACCTGCTCGATGCTGGAGGTGGGAATGCTCATCGCCTCAGCCCTCCTTGCGGGTACGCGGGTCGAGCGCCAGGTACGCCAGGTCGGCGAGCAGGTTCGCCACCAGCACCGAGAGCGTGATGACCAGGAAGATGCCCTGCATCAGCGGGTAGTCCTTGGCGCTGACCGCCCGGAACAGCAGGAAGCCCAGGCCCGGGTAGGAGAAGACGATCTCCACCAGCAGGGTGCCGCCGACGATGAAGCCCAGCGACAGCGCGAACCCGGCCACGTTGGGCAGCAGCGCGTTGCGGGCCGCGTAGCTCAGCGCCACCCGGCGCTCCGGCAGGCCCTTGGCGTGCGCCACGGTGATGTAGTCCTCGGCGGCGACGGTGACCATCATGTTGCGCATGCTGAGGATCCAGCCGCTCATCGACGAGATCAGGATGGTCGCGGCGGGCAGCAGGCTGTGCTGCACGGCGCTGCCCAGGAAGATGCTGTCCAGGGCCGGCACCAGGCCCGGCTCGTAGCCGCCGGAGGAGGGGAAGAAACTGCCCGGCCCGGCCAGCACGGCGATCGCCACCAGGCCCAGCCAGAAGTACGGCACCGAGGACAGGAAGGTGGTGGCCGGCAGCAGCCCGTCCCACCAGGAGCCGCGCCGCCAGCCGGCCAGCACGCCCAACCCGGTGCCGAGGGCGAAACTGATCAGGGTGGTGATCCCGACCAGGGCCAGCGTCCACGGCAGCGCGTCGCCGATCACCTCCGACACCGGCGCCGGGAACGCGGTGAACGACAGCCCCAGGTCGCCGTGGAACAGTTGGGCCCAGTAGTCGACGTACTGCTCCCAGAGGCTGTCGCCGGAGTCGAGGCCGAACAGCACGTACAGCGATCTGATCGCGTCGCTGCTGAGCTGGCCCTGATAGCGGGAGATCAGCGACCGGACCGGGTCACCGGGGATCATCCGGGGGATGAAGAAGTTGATGGTCAGCGCGGCCCACGCGGTGAACAGGTAGAAGGCCAGTCGGCGCAGCAGGTACGTCACGAGGCCACCGCCGGGTCGTAGAGCCAGCAGGCCGCCCAGTGACCGGGCCGGTCGTCGACGTCGAGACGGGGCGGCAGGTCGGTGGCGCACCGGGGCATCGCCACCGGGCAGCGCGGATGGAACCGGCAGCCGGCCGGTGGTCGGACCAGGCTCGGTGGCTCCCCGTCGCCCCGTTCCCCGGCGTCGTCGCGCTCCCCGCCGGTGATCCGGTCCGGGTCGGGCGCCGAGCCGATCAACAGCCGGGTGTACGGGTGCGCGGGCTGCTGGGTGACGGTCTCGCTGTCGCCGCCCTCGACCAGCCGTCCGGCGTACATCACCAGGGTCTCGTCGGCGAAGTAGCGGGCCGAGGCGATGTCGTGGGTGATGTAGAGGATGGCCAGGTCGAGCCGTTCCTTGAGGTCGCGCAGCAGGTTGAGCACGCCGAGCCGGATGGAGACGTCGAGCATCGACACCGGCTCGTCGGCGAGCAGCACGTCCGGGTCGGCGCCGAGCGCGCGGGCGATGGCCACCCGCTGCCGCTGCCCGCCCGACAGCTCGTGCGGGAACTTGTCCAGGTAGCGCTCGGCGGGGGTGAGGGACACCCGGTCGAGCAGGCCGGCCAGCGCCGTGTCCAGGTCGGCGGGGGTGCGACCGCCGTTGCCGTGGATGCGCAGCGCGCGGGTCAGGTGGTAGCGGACGGTGTGCACCGGGTTCAGCGAGGCGAACGGGTCCTGGAAGATCAACTGCACCCGGCGGGCGTACGCCCGGAAGGGCCGCCCGCCGCGTACGGTGACCGGCTCGCCGTGCAGCCGGATCGTGCCGGCGGTGCGGGGGTAGAGCTGCGCCAGCAGCCGGGCGACGGTCGACTTGCCGGAGCCGGACTCGCCGACCAGGGCGGTGACCCGGCCCCGGCGCAGGGTGAGATCGACGTCGTCGACCGCGTGCACGGCCGGGGTGGTGCGGGACAGCAGGCCGCGCAGCCGCCTGCGCAGCGGGAAGTGCTTGGTCAGGCCGACCGCCTCCAGCACCTCCTCGCGGACGGCCGGGGCGTCCGTGGTGGGGGTCGTCATGCCGGGTTCCTGTCTGCTCGGGAGAGGGGGACACCCGCCGGTGGTCCGGGCGGCGGGAGCCGCCGCCCGGACCGCGACGGTCAGGAACCCGCCGGCCGTAGGTGCTGCACGACGTCGGCGGCGTTCGGCTGGGTGGGCTGCGCCGCGCCGTAGGGGTTGGCGTCGTCCGGCCAGCCGGTCCAGTTCTTCGAGCTGTAGGCGGCGCCGACGTTGTCCGCGCCGACCGGCACCATCGGCATCTGCTCCACGAAGACCTTCTGCAGGGTGGCCATCGCCGTCGTCCGCGCGGCGTCGTCGGTGGCGTTGGCGTACGCGGTCAGCGCGGCGGTGGCCTCGGGGTTGTTGAAGCGGCCGAAGTTGCCGGCCGGGGATGCCTTGCCCACCGGCCTGAGCAGCCGGCCGTCCATCACCGTCTGGTAGATGTCGTACGGGGTGGCGCCGCCGTTGGTCCACCGGAAGGTGGCGTCGAACTTGCCCTCCTCCAGGTTGCGGCTCCAGGCGTCCTGGTTGGCCTTGTCGACGGTGGCCGCGATGCCGATCTTCGACAGGTTGTCCTTCACGATCTCCAGGCTGGTCTGGTAGTCCGACCAGCCGGCGGGGTCGGTGAGGGTGAGGGTCACCGGCTTGCCGGCCGGGTCGAGCAGCGTGCTGCCGGAGTAGCGGAAGCCGGCACCGGTGAGCAGCGCCTTCGCCCCGTCCACGTCGACCTTGTGCTCCTGGCCCTTGAACTCGGCCGAGATGAAGGCGTCACCGGCCGGGCTGGGCAGCCCGGTCACGCTCTTGACCAGGGGGTGGAAGTAGCCCGCCTCGGCCTGCTGGAAGATGTCCTCCCGGTTGATCACCATGTTCATCGCCCGCCGCAGCGCCGGGTTGTCGAACGGCTTCTTGGTGGTGTTGATGTAGAGGCCGTGGATGCCGAGCACCGGCGGTGCCCACACCTTGTGGTTGGCCGGGTCCTTGCCGACGAAGACCGTCTGGACGTTCGGGATGAACACGAAGCTCCACTCCGACTCGCCGTTGGCCAGCGCGGTGGTCTGCGCGTTGTTGTCGGTGTACGAGGTGTAGCGCAGCTCCTTGACCTTCGGCAGCTCGCCCCAGTAGCCGCTGGAGCGCACCGTCAGGGTGGTGGTCTGCGGGGTGAACGACTTCAGCGTGTACGCGCCGCTGCCCACCGCGCCCTTGTTGATGTCGGTGGTCGGGTCCTTGTAGGTCGACCAGATGTGCTCCGGCACGATCGGCACCTGGGCCAGCACCTTCTGCTGGTTGACGAACTGTGGGCTGTCGAAGGTGAGTGTCACCTCGTTGCCGCTGCTGGCCACCGACTTGTACGGCGTGGCGAACAGGTTCAGACCCTCGTTGGCCTTGATCAGGTTGTAGGTGAAGGCGACATCGGCGGCGGTGACCGGCTTGCCGTCGGACCAGGTGGCATTGTCCCGGACGGTCACCTTCACCGAGGTGTAGTCGGCGGCCCACTCCGCCTTGGTGGCCAGCCAGGGCTTGAACGGCTCGGCCGGCTTGACCGGGTTCCACATCATCAGCGGCTCGTAGATCTGCCAGCGGTAGCCCAGCGAGTTGGCCGACGAGGTGCTCAGGAACGGGTTGTGGTTCTCGGTCTGCGGCCCGTTGGGCATGCCGACGTTGAGTACCGTCGCCCCGCCGCCCTTGCTGTCGCGGGCCCGGGTGTTGGCGGTCTCCGAGCAGCCGGCCAGGGTGACCGCGCCGGCCAGCGCGATGGCGACGAACTGTCGTCTTCTCATGGTGGTCTCCCTCGGTGCTCCCGTGCTCGGGAGCGGGGTGGTGGTGGGTGAAGGGTGTGCGGTGTCGCCGCCGGTCGGCGCGTGCGGTGCCGCCGGCGGGGTGTGGGTCGGACGGTGCCGGGTGGACGGTCAACCGGCGCGGGTGGATCCGCGCACGGTGAAGGTGGTGGGGATGACGGTGGGCGAGTCGGGCAGGGGTGTGCCGTCGAAGTGCGAGACGAGGGTGCGGGCCGCCGCCGCGCCCATCTGACGCAGCGGCTGGCGTACGGAGGTCAGCGGCGGGTGGGTGTGCCCGGCCAGCGGCAGGTCGTCGAAGCCGACGACCGCCACGTCCTGCGGGACCCGGCGGCCGGCGTCGCGTAGCGCCTGCAACGCCCCGGCGGCGGAGAGGTCGTTGTGGGCGAACACGGCGTCGAACGGCACGCCGGCGTCGAGCAGCCGGTCCACCGCCGCCCGCCCGCAGTCGAAGGTGAAGTCGCCCTCCACGACCAGGGGCGGGTCGATCGGCAGCCCGGCCTCGGCATAGCCGTCGGCGAAGCCGGCCAGCCGTTCCCGGGTGCAGCCGAAGCGGCGCTGGCCGGTGATGACCAGCGGGCGTCGTCGTCCGAGGGCGAGCAGGTGACCGGCGGCGGCGCGGGCGCCGGCGGCGTTGGTGGTCCGTACCGAGGGGAAGCGCGGCTGGTGGGCGCGGTCGTCGATGAGGATCACCGGCAGGCCCCGCCGGTGCAGCCCGGTGATGTAGTCGAGGGTGCCCTCGGGCTCGACGACCAGCAGACCGTCGAACGCCTTCGCCGAGACCTGGGAGGCGAACCGCCGCATCGACTCGTCGCCCCGGTTGCAGGTGAACAGCAGCAGGCCGTAGCCCTCGGTCTCGACGACGTCGACCGCGCCCTGCAACACCTCGCCCATCCACGGCCAGGTGAGGGCGGGCACCAGCATCCCGACCACCCGGGTCCGGCCCCGGGCCAGCCCGACCGCCCGCGCGCTGGGCACGTAGCCCAGGGCGGTGATGACGGCGCGCACCCGGTCGGCGGTCCGCGCGTCCACCTCGCCCTTGCCGTTGAGCACCCGGGACACGGTGGTCTTGCTCACCCCCGCCCGGGTGGCGACGTCGGCGATGGTGATCGGCACGGGGGCTCCCGGGACGCAGGGGGTGGGGTGGTTCGGAACCGGTTGCGGAAGCGGTTCCGTCGCAGTCAACCGAAGTGGCAGTGGTCACGTCAATAACAGCCAGGTAACAAAACATGACTAATTTCAAGAGTTCAAATAAGTGGCCGGGGTTGAGCTGGGTCGATGCCGTCCGGACCGGGTCCGGATCGCCCGGCCGGGCGGCGCCCAGATCCGTGCCGAGCCGCCCCGACCATCGGCGGCGGCTGTCCGGCACCGGACAGTGCGGTGTGGCCGGCGGCGTGACGCTCACCCGCCGACGGGCGTGGAAGGCCGCCGGTGCCGCCGTGCGGGGTACGGCCGGGGGTGCCGACCGGCCAGGTTCGACCGTACGGCCGCCGGAGAGCCCGGACCGGGTCCAGCGGACGGCCGAGGTCACTCCTCGGTCGGCGGACCCAGCAGCCGGATCTCCTCGTTGTCCATCGCGGCCTGCACCTCGCGTAGCACGCTGTCGTCGATCTCGTTGCTGTCGCGCAACCGGGTGACCTCGCGACGCTTGCGGTCCAGTACCTCCAACCGGAGTCGACGGTCCAGCTCGCGGGCCCGGTCGGCCTCCTCCCCCCGGTCGGCCGACGCCGCCTCGTCGAGATGCCGCTGGTAGTCCGCACGGAGCTGGTCGACCGCGTCCGGGGCGGCGTCGATCCCGGCGGCGACCTCGGGCAACGCCCTCAGGGCCGCCTCGGTGGCCTTCCGCCGGGCGTGCCGGACCTCGTCGCCCCGGCCGGCGTCACCCCGCAGGCCGGCCCAGCGGGCCACCGCCGGCAGGGTGGTGCCCTGCACCAACATGATCGACACGATCACCACGGCGGTACAGAAGATGATCAGGTCCCGTTCCCGCACCGGCCTGCCGGTGCCGGTGGCCACCGGCACCGCGAGCGCGGCGGCCAGCGAGACCGCACCCCGGAAACCCGCCCATCCGGCGGCGACCCGCACCTTCCGGTCCACCCGAGCGCCCCGGCCGACCACCGGCAGGCCGTACGAGAAGAGCTGCAACCAGACCAGCCGGACCGCGACCACCATGACGGTGACCGCCGCCGCGATGGTCACCGCCTGCACCACCGACTTGCTGGTCAGGCTCTCCACCGCCCGGGGGATCTGCATGCCGAGCAGCACGAACAGCGAGCCGTTGATCAGGAAGGTGGACAGGTCCCAGAAGGCGTACGCCAGCACCCGGGACCGGGCCCGGATGACCCTCGGCCCGGCGTAGGAGACCACCAGGCCGGCCACCACGACCGCCAGCACCCCGCTGGCGTGTACCGCCTCGGCGAGCAGGAAGGCGGTGAACGGGGTGAGCACGCTCAGCGCACCCTCCGGCAGCGGGTCGTCGAGGCGTCGGCGGATCAGCACCACCACCAGGCTGACCACCAGCCCGGCGGCGATGCCGCCGGTGGCCGAGCCGACGAACCGGCCGAGGAACCCGAGGATCCCCGGCGCGGTGCCGCCGACGATCAGGCCCACCGTGACGGAGAAGAGCACCAGCGCGGTGCCGTCGTTGACCAGGCTCTCCGCGCGCAGCGTGGTGAGGATCCGGCGGGGCATCCGCTTGGCCAGGCCGGCCACCGCCGCCGCGTCGGTCGGGGCGAGCACCGCGCCGAGCACCCAGGCCGCCGCCGGGCTCATGCCCAGCGCCTGCGCGACCACGGACACCGCCACCATGGTCACCACGACCAGCGCCACCGCCAGCGACGCGATCACCAGCACGTTCGCCCGGATCTCCCGCAGGCTGATCACCAGGCTCTCCCGGTAGAGCACGGCGGGCAGGAACAGCAGCAGCACCACCTCGGGTTCGAGCACCACGTGCGACAGCGGCGGCAGCAGCGCGAGCAGCCCGCCCATGGTGATCAGCAGCACCGGCGGCGCGACCCGGTACCGGCCGCCGAGGGTGGTGCCGACCAGCACCGTGGTGCCCAGCACCACGATCAGGACCAGTACCTGCACGGCACACCCCCGCCTCCACCCGCGCCACCCGACATGCTGGTACGAAGTCGGGGTGCGGCGCGGTGGAATCCGGTATCTGCCCGGGGCGGCCCGACTCAGGTGACCCGGGTCGGCTCCGCCGGCACCTCGGTCCAGGCCCGCCGTTCGGCGATGTCCCGCAGCCGGTGCATGGCGTCCCACACGTCGACGTAGCGGGTGTAGAGCGGCGCCGGGCCGAGCCGCAGCCGGTCGGGCTCGCGGTAGTCGCCGACCACCCCGGCCGCCGCCAGGGCCCGGGAGATCCGCAGTGCCTCCGGGTGGCGCAGCGAGACGTGCCCGCCGCGCCGGCCCTGGTCGCGGGGGGAGGCCAGGTGGAAGCCGTGCGGCGCGAGCCAGGCGTCGGCCAGGTCGATCATCAGCCGGCCCAGCCGCACGGACTTGTCGCGGACCCGGTCCACGCCGGCCACGGCGAGCACGTCCAGCGCCGGGTCGAGGGCGGCCATCCCCAGCACCGGCGGCGTGCCGACCAGGAACCGGTCCGGGCCCGGGGCGGGCTCGTAGTCGGCGGACATCCGGAACTGGTCGCGCTGCCCGAACCAGCCCCAGATCGGCTGCCGCAGCGACTCCTGCAGCTCCCGCCGGACGTACAGGAAGGCCGGCGCGCCAGGGCCGCCGTTGAGGTACTTGTAGGTGCAGCCCACGGCCAGGTCGACCCCGTTGGCGGTCAACTCCACCGGCACCGACCCCACCGCGTGCGACAGGTCCCACAGCACGTACGCCCCGACCCGGCGGGCCGCGGCGGTGACCGCCGCGATGTCCAGCAGCGCCCCGCAGCGGTACGACACGGCGGAGAGCACCACCAGGGCGACGTCCTCGGTCAGCGCCGCCTCCAGGGTCGCCGGGTCCAGCCCCTCGTCGAGGTCGGACGGGAGCATCCGCAGGGTGTGTCCGCGCTGCGCGGCGAGCCCCTGGAGCAGGTACCGGTCGGTGGGGAACTCCTCGGCGTCGGCGAGGATGGTCCGGCGTCCGGGCCGCGCGTCGAGGGCGGCGGCGGCCAGCTTGTACAGGTTGACCGAGGTCGAGTCGGAGATGATCACTTCGCCCTCGCGGGCGCCGAGGGCGTGCGCGGCGATCCGGTCGCCGATCCGGCGCGGCCACTCGATCCAGGTGGGCCAGCCACGGACCAGGTCGGTGCCCCACCCGTCGCGGACCAGTCGGGCCAGGTGCTCGGGGGTGGCGGCGGGCAGCCGGCCCAGGGAGTTGCCGTCGAGGTAGATCAGGTCGTCGGTGACGAACCGTTCCCGCAACGCGGCCAACGGATCCTCGGCGTCCCACTGGATGACCGACTGACGCGGCATGTCGCCCGGCATGGCGCTCCTTCCCTTCCCCGGCCCGGGTGCGCCCCGGGCCAGCGCAGGTTAGCCGATCGGGTTGTCCGGCCGGCGGGCGGCGGCGCCCGCCGACCGGACACCGCCGATCTCCCGGCGGTCGGTCCGGGCCCGAGGCGCGGCGGGCGACGCCGTGCGGCGTGACCAGGGCCGACGGTCAGCGGACCGGCACGGTGGCGGTGACGGTGGCCTGGTCCACGTCGCTGGTGCGGACGGTGAACCGGATGGTCCACTCGCCGGGTACCGGCAGGCTGATCTCGGCGCTGCCGTGGTGGGGTTCCGGGCTGTCCACCGGCACCGGCACCGGTTCGATGCCGGCCGCCGGCAGGGCGAGGCTGACCTTCCACTCCACCACCGGCAGCGCCTGCCCCTGTGGCGTGTACACGTAGACGTGCAGCGAGTTGGGCACCCCGACCCGCACCGGGTAGACGTCGAACTGGAGCGTGTAACGGCCGCTGGTCAAGGTCTGCGCGACGCCCTCGCGGGTGGCCCGGGCGGCCTCCGTGCCGGCGGTCCGTCCGGGTGGGGTCTGCACCAGCAGCGCGGTGAGCGCCAGGACCAGCGCGGTGGCGGCGAGTTCGACACCGGCGGCGGTGGCGACCCGGTGGGGCCGGGCCGCCGCCGCGCCGTGCCGTACCGCCCGGCGCTGCCAGGCCGCGACGCCGAGCACGGCGGCGAGCAGCGCCGCCTTGCCGCACAGCAGCCGCCCCCAGGCCGTGTCGACCAGCGCGGCGGGCCGGCCCAGGTCGAGCGCCGCCTGCCCGACGCCGCTGGCGACCAGCCAGCCGACGGCGAGGGTGGCCCAGCGTGACCAGGCGGGCAGGATCCGGGCCAGCACCCTCGGGTGGGTGCCGGGCAGCAGGAACAGCACCAGGGTGAGCAGCCCGCCCAGCCAGACGCTCATCGCGGCCAGATGCACCACGTCGGCGGTGACGCTGACCGGCGGCAGGGGGGAGGCCACCGGGTGACCGGCCAGCGGCCAGGTGACCAGCGCGGCCAGCCCGACCACCGTCAGCGCGGTCCGCCGCCGGCGGGTGGCCCGGCCGGTCAGCACGGCGGGCAGCACCGCGCCGGCCACCCCGACCAGGAGCAGCCGGGCGGCCAGCACCCGGCCGACCTCGCTGTCGGCCACGGTGGCCAGGTCACCGCCGGTGAGCGCGCCCACCGGCGCGCCGACCACGTCCGCCGCCTGGGCCACCCAGGTCCCGATGGTGGCCGCCGCGACCAGCCCGAGCCCCGCGTACGCGACGCGGGCGACGCCGCGCCGGGACCGTCGCCGGGGCCACCGGGCGGCGGCCAGCAGGGTCGGGCCGACGGTCAGGACCAGGCCGAGGTAGCCGGCGTAGCGGGCCACCGGCGTCAGCGCGCCGGCCGGGCGCTCGCCCCGCTCGGTCGCCGGCCGGGGCGGCGTCGCCGAGGGCGCCCCGGCGGAGTACGCGAAGCTGCCCGCGACGGGATGGCTGTCGGCGGAGATCACCCGGTAGCTCACCAGGTAGGTGCCGAGCGGCCGGTCCGGCACCCGCACCGGGATCCGCACCGTCGCGCCCCGCACCACGGGCTCGCCCAGGTCGACCCGCTTGCCGTCGGGGCCGAGCACCTGGACCCGTCCGGCCACCGGGGCGATCCCCTCGCTGAAGGTCAGCACCACCTCCGCGGGCGGGGCCGACACCACCGCGTCGCGTACCGGACTGGTGGCGACCAGGGCGGCGTGCGCGGCGGCGGGCGACGCCGGGGTCACCGGCACGGACAGCAGCGCGAGGAGGAACCCCAGCGGGACGGCGGATCGGATACGCACGCCCAGTGGTTCGGATCCGGCGGTCACATGGTTCAACGCGGCCCGGGTCGATCGCCCCCGGCGGCCTCGCCGGCAGTCCGGTGGCGCGGGGCGAGCCGGGTGGCGGGGTCGTCCCGCGCGCCGCCGGCCGGGGTGCCGCGCCCGGATAGGATCGTCGATCATGGACGCGCACACCGGACCCGGTTTGGTCACCGTCCCGGCGGGGCGGGTGACCCTGTCGGACCGGCGTACCACCCGCACCTGGTCGGTCGAGGTCGCGGCGTACCGGCTCGGCATCGTCCCGGTGACCCGGGGCTGGTACGCCCGGGTCACCGGCGAGCAGCCGGGTACCGCCCGGGGCGACCGGCTACCCGTCGACGGGGTGTCCTGGCAGGACGCGGTGCGCTTCTGTGTCGCGCTGTCCCGGCAGGCGGGGCTGACCCCCGCGTACCGGCCGCACGACGACGGCGAGGGTGTCGACTGGGACCCGGCCGCCGACGGCTACCGGCTGCCGACCGAGGCCGAGTGGGAGCACGCCTGCCGGGCCGGCACGACCGGGCCCCGCTACGGGCCGCTCGACGAGGTCGCCTGGTACCGGGGCAACTCGGGCGAGCGGATCCACGAGGTCGGCGGCCGGCGGCCCAACCCGTGGGGCCTGTACGACATGCTCGGCAACGTCTGGGAGTGGTGCTGGGACGTCTACGACGCCGAGGTGTACGGCAGCTACCGGGTGCTGCGCGGGGGCGGCTGGTTCGACGAGCACTGGAGCTGCCGGGCCTCGGTGCGTCGTCGCAGCCACCCGACCTTCCGGATCGACGACGTCGGGTTCCGGGTGGCGCGTTCCGTCGTGGACTGAGCCGCGACGACGCCCCGTCGGCGGGGGACGGGGCGTCGTGCGGTGCCGCGGTCAGCTCGTGGGGAAGTTGTCCGGGGTGCGGATCCGGTTGCGCATGAAGTTGCCCGAATCGGTGACCACGCCGGTGCCGGTGTACGTCCCGCCGTAGCAGGTGCCGGGGCGGAAGGCGGCGCTGCCCTCGTCGGCGTCCGAGTAGGTCCAGTTCGCGTAGCTGATCTTCAGCCGGTCCAGCATGTCCAGCCAGGCGTTGCTGCTCGCCGTGTCGACGGCGCCGCCGCCGGTGTAGGTGACGGTGCCGAACTCGGTGACGAACATCGGCAGCCGGGCGGCGGCCCGCTCCAGCTCGGCCCGGTAGTTGTCCTTGTGCGACGCGGCGTAGAAGTGGAAGGCGTACATGATGTTGCTGGCGTTCACCGGGTTGTTGATCACCTCGGTGGAGTTGCCGCCCTCGGAGACGCCCAGCGAGGACCAGCCCCGGGTGCCGACGATGACGATCCCGTCCGGGTCGTTGGCCCGGATGACCGGGATGACCTGCTCGGCGTAGTTCTTGATGGTCTGCCAGCTCACCCCGTTGGGCTCGTTGGTGATCTCGTAGATCACGTTGTTCTTGCTGGCGTTGCGCGCCGCGACGTTGGCGAAGAAGGTCTTGGCCCGCTCCAGGTTGAACATCGGGTCACCCGGGGTCAGGGTGTGGAAGTCGATCAGCGCGTACAGGCCGCGCTCGCTCGCCTCGTCGACCAGGGTGTTGACCCGGTTGGTGAAGGCGGTCGGGTTGGTCTCGTAGCCGTCCTCCTGCACGTACATGGAGATCCGCAGCAGGTCGGCGCGCCAGTCGGTGGCGAGCGCGTCGAGCGACGCGTCGTTGTAGCACTGGGCGAACCACTGCAGGCCGTGGGTGCTCATGCCGCGTAGCTGGATCGGCCGGCCGTACTGGTTGCACAGGTTGACCCCGCAGACCCGGAGCTGCCCGTTGATCGCCACCGGGGTCGTTCCGCCGGGCGGCGGGGTGGTGGGCGGCGGGGTGGTCGGTGGGGGAGTGCTGGGCGGCGGCGTGGTGGGCGTGGTCGCGCCGGTGCAGGTGGTGCCGTTGAGGGTGAACGACGTGGGTGACGGGTTGCTGCCGGTGAAGGTGCCGTTGAAGCCGATGGTGGTGGACGCGCCGCTGGCCAGCGACCCGTTGTAGCTGACGTTCTGCGCGGTCACCGCCCGGCCGTTCTGCTGGTACACC
Source organism: Micromonospora sp. NPDC092111 (assembly GCF_044755745.1). Lineage (NCBI taxonomy): Bacteria > Bacillati > Actinomycetota > Actinomycetes > Micromonosporales > Micromonosporaceae > Micromonospora > Micromonospora sp. NPDC092111. The sequence goes on along the minus strand of NZ_JBIVRQ010000008.1, from coordinate 222,961 downwards.
GCGGACCAGCCCTGGCCCACCCGCTGCCCGGCGTCCGGGAAGGTGAAGCCGAGGGTCCAGCCGTTGACGGCGTCGCCGACGTTCTTGATGGTCACGCTGGCGGTGAACCCGCCCGTCCAGGAGCTGGTCGTGTAGGTGACGGCGCAGCCGCTGGCCGCCATGGCGCTGGTGGGCGGCAGCAGCATCGACGCGCCGAGGGTCAGCGCGGCGGCGCCGGCCGCGAGCAGGTGCCGTCGCGTCGGCCGGGAAACTGTCTTCATGGGACCGTCTCGATTCTGTGGGTGCCGGGGGTGGTGGTCGCGGTGGCGTCCGGATCACGGTGGGGGCGGTTGCCCGGCCGCCGCCACTGATCCGGGTGGGTCCGTCAGCGATCCGCGACCTCGCCATCGACGTCCGATCGATGCTCGGGAGCGCTCCCACAGCAGCCTAGAGGTGCCTGTAACGTCGCCGCAACATGTCGATACGCCGAAATCACCGACGTCGATCAGTCGATCGCCGCCCGGAGTCCGGTGGCGGCCCGGTGGGTCGTGGTCTCCGGCCCCCGGAGGCCGGGTCAGGGCAGGCGGCGGGTGCTCTGCCGCACGATCAGCGGGGTGGCCAGTTCGATCCGGTGGCTGTCCAACTCCTCGCCGGAGACGAGGGAGAGCAGCATCCGGGTCGCCATCCCGGCCATCTCGGCCAGTGGCTGGCGGACGGTGGTCAGCGGCGGGGCGGCCCAGCGGGCGGATTCCAGGTCGTCGAAGCCGACGATGCTGATGTCGTCGGGGACCCGTGCGCCACGTTCGTACAGCGCCTCGTAGGCGCCCAGCGCCATCTCGTCCGCGCAGGCGAACACGGCGGTGGGCGGGCGGGACAGGTCCAGCAGCGCGTTCATCTCCCGGTACCCGGACGGCGAGAGGAAGTCGCCGTGCCGGACGTAGCCGGAGTGGATCTTGCAGCCGGCGGCGTCCATCGCGGCCCGGTAGCCGTCGACCCGGGCCCGGCTGCACGGGACGGTCGGGGGTCCGCCGATCACGGCGATCCGGCTGTGCCCGAGGTCGAGCAGGTGTTCGGTGGCGGCGACGCCGCCGGCCCAGTTGGTGGCGCCCACCGACGGGATCTCCGCGCCGGGCTGACCGGCCGGGTCGATGATGACCACCGGGATGCCGAGGTCGTCGAGCTGGCTCTGCTGGCTGGGCGACAGGTCGGACAGGACGAGCAGCACCCCGTCGCAACGGCGGCTGGACAGTTGGTCGATCCACCGTCGGTCCGGGCGGGTGCGGTTGCGCCCGTGCACGGCGGAGACGACGACGCCCACGCCGGCGCGGTAGGCCAACTCCTCGACGCCGTCGAGGATCTGCATGGCCCACGGGCTGCCCAGGTCGCGGAAGACGAGGTCGATGAGGCCGGCGCCGCCGGGTGTCGAGGTGGCCCGCCGGGCGGTGTAGGCGTGCCGGTCGAGCAGGTCCTGGATCTTCCGCCGGGTCGCCGGGGCGACGTCGGGCCGGCCGTTGAGCACCTTCGAGACGGTGGGGACGGACACCCCCGCGGCGGTCGCGATCTCCGACAGCGTCGCCCGCTCCACCGGCATGTCATTCTCCTCCACAGTCGATGCGCCCGCCGGCAGCATAGCCCGAAAGTTTCGGAACCCCGACGTCGGCGTGGCCGATCCGGCGGAGGCCGGTCGTGATCCATCGATGACCGCCCCTTGGTCGGTGCGGATCCCGGGCCGGGGCGCTCGGCACCGAAACTTTCCGGAAACTCGCCGGGCCCTGCGGCCGGCAACCGCCGAAGGGCGCGCGACGGGCGGTTGGCGGCGGTGCGGGCGGCGGCGGGCGCCCGCACCGGGACCGCCCATCGATCGACCGCCGTCATTGACATGTCGATGAACGGCGGGTTACGTTCGGCGCATCGGGAAAGCGCTTTCCATGCCTCGTCACCCGGCCCGACCGCGTACCCGGACGGGCCCCACCACAGGAGGTCAGCCATGGACGGTCCCGACTCCGCACGCCCGGCCCACCGGCGGCGGTGGCCGGTCGCCGGCGCCGCGGTCACCCTGATGACCGCGGTCGCCCTCGCCTTCTCGCCCAGCGCCAGCGCCGCGACCGAGTTCAGCGCGGACTTCGAGGACCGCAGCATCACCGCGTGGTCGAAGTCCGGCGGAAGCTGGGCGGTCGTCACCGACGGGTCGCAGGTCGCCCAGCAGGCCAGCACCAGCAGCGAGAACGCCCGACTGTTCAACGCCTCGACCAGCCTCACCGACTACACCGTCGCGGCCCGGGTCAAGCCGGTCAGTATCGGCGCGAACGGGTTCGTCGGGCTGCTCGCCCGCGCCGCCGGCTCGACCACCTTCTACCGGCTCGCCCTGCTGCCCGGCCGGGCCGAACTCCAGGCGGTCAACGGCGCCTCGGTGACCGTGCTCGGCAGCTCGACCCGCACCACCACCAACGGCACCTGGTACCGGCTCTCCCTCACCACCGCCGGTTCCCTGGTCAGCGCCTCGATCGACGGCACCCCGTTCGCCTCCCGCACCGCCTCGGTCTCGTCCGCCGGCCGGATCGGCCTGCAGACCTCGTACTCCTCGGCGTCCTTCGACGACGTCGTGGTCACCACCGGTGGCGGCACGCCGACCACGCCGCCGGCCACCACCCCGCCGGCCACCACCGCGCCGCCCGGCACCCCGCCCCCGAGCACCCCGCCGCCCACCACCCCGCCGGGCAACGCCGCCGGCCTGGCGGGCTTCGCGACCATGACCGGGTACGGGCGCACCGGCACCACCGGCGGCACCGGCGGCCCGATCGTCACCGTCACCAGCTACGCCCAGCTCGCCGCCGCGCTCGCCGACGACAGCCCGCGCATCGTCCGGGTCTCCGGCACCATCACCGGCACCGGCGCGCAGATGCTCGACGTCGGCTCCCACAAGACCGTCATCGGCGTCGGGTCCACCGCGACCATCAGCGGTTTCGGTCTGGACGTCAACGGCTGGGGCCCGGACGAGGTGGCCTGGGGCGGCGACCTGTGCGACCCGGCCGAGAAGGACCGCTTCAGCCCCGTGCAGAACGTGATCATCCGCAACCTGAGCTTCCGCAACTCCCCGGACGACTCGGTCAACGTGCAGTGCTACTCGCACCACGTCTGGGTCGACCACAACACCTTCTACCCCGCCGGTGACGGGTCGGTCGACGTCAAGCGCGGCTCCGACCTGGTGACGGTCTCCTACAACCGCTATGTCGGCACCGACAAGTCGATGCTGCTCGGCCACAGCGACGACAACGGCGCCCAGGACACCGGCTACCTGCGGGCGACCTACCACCACAACTGGTTCGACGGCTCCAACACCCGCCACCCCCGGGTACGGTTCGGCTACGCCCACCTGTACGCCAACCACGTCCAGGTCCAGGACTACTTCATCGGGCTCGGCGTCGAGGGCCACATCTACGCCGACGCCAACTACGTCAAGAGCGCGAAGACCATCACCGAGGACTTCGGCAACGCCGGACTCACCTGGAAGAGCAGCAACGTCTACGACCCGGCGACCATCACCCGGGCCAACGACTCCCAGAAGACCATCGACGACTGGCTGCGCATCGACAACAGCGTCCCGGCGCCCCCGTACAGCTACCAGCCCGGCGCCGCGCCGGTGAGCCCGCCGGCGGCGGGGGCCGGGGTCGGCGGCGCGGACGTGATCCCGTGACCGTGGCACCGCGACGGGGCGCGGCGACGCGCTGATCCGACGGGTGCGGGCCGGCCCCGAAGCCGGCCCGCACCCGTCGACCCGTCCGCCGGCGGGAACCGTGCCGCGCCCGGCCCCGGCGCGGTCCGCCCACGCCGCCGACCCCACCCCGGCCGGCGTCGGCGGGCCGCGTCCCGCCCGGCCGGGCGACCCGGGCCCGCCGGACGGCGTCCACCGCTGGTTGGGGCCGCCGCACGGGCGCGCCTTCCGCCATGACTTATTCCATGACATGATTAAAGCCGGTCGATGTCTGGCCCGCGCCCGGCCGGCACCCTGCCGCCGGGCCACCCGGGCGGCGCCCGCGCCGCGCCCGGTCTGATCCGCGCGTCCCGTCCCCCCGACGTCCGTGGTCCCCTAACCGACAGGCGAAGCCATGACCCCACCTGCCACCCTCCGGCGCGCCCCGGGGCGCCGCCCCGGCCGCCGTGCCGTCGCCGCCCTCGTCCTCGCGCTGGTCGGCGCGCTCTGCCCCGTCCTCGCCGCACCGCCCGCCCAGGCCGCGCCCACCCTGCTCTCGCAGGGCCGGCCGGTCACCGCCTCGTCCACCGAGAACGCCGGCACCCCGGCGTCGGCGGCAGTGGACGGCAACACCGGCACCCGCTGGTCCAGCGCCGCCGCCGATCCACAGTGGCTCCAGGTCGACCTCGGCGCCACCGCCACCGTCACCCAGGTCACCCTGGTCTGGGAGGCCGCCTACGCGCGGGCCTTCCAGCTCCAGACCTCGGCCGACGGCAACACCTGGACCTCCGTCTGGTCCACCACCACCGGCACCGGCGGCACCCAGACCCTCGCCGTCAGCGGCACCGGCCGCTACGTGCGGATGTACGGCACCGCCCGGGCCACCGGCTACGGCTACTCGCTGTGGGAGTTCCAGGTGTACGGCGAGACCGGCGGCACCACCGGCTGCGGCACCGCCAACGCCGCGCTGGGCCGTCCGGCCACCGCCTCCACCACCGAGGGCGCCGGCACCCCGGCGTCGGCGGCGGTGGACGGCAACACCGGCACCCGCTGGGCCAGCGCCGTCGCCGACCCGCAGTGGCTGCGCGTCGACCTCGGCACCAGCCAGTCGATCTGCCGGGTGACGCTGCGCTGGGAGGCGGCGTACGCGCGGGCCTTCCAGCTCCAGACCTCGGCCGACGGCAACACCTGGACCGCCGTCTGGTCCACCACCACCGGCACCGGGGGAGTCCAGTCGATCGACCTCGCCGCCACCGGCCGCTACCTGCGGATGTACGGCACCGCCCGGGGCACCGGGTACGGCTACTCGCTCTGGGAGGTCGAGGTCAACGTGGCAGGCGGCACCACCCCGCCGGTCGAACCCACCGACCCGCGCAACCCCAACCTCGGCCCCAACACCTACGTCTTCGACCCGGCCACGCCGACCGCGACCATCCAGAGCCGGCTCGACACCATCTTCGCCGGGCAGGAGACCAACCAGTTCGGCCCGCAGCGCTACGCCGTGCTGTTCAAGCCGGGCAACTACACCGCCGACGTCAACCTCGGCTTCTTCACCCAGGTCGCCGGGCTCGGCATGTCCCCGGACGACGTCAACCTCACCGGCCACGTCCGCGCCGAGGCGTTCTGGATGGGCGGCAACGCCACCCAGAACTTCTGGCGGGCGGCGGAGAACCTGTCGGTGACCCTGCCCGCCGGGGTGAGCGTCGAACGCTGGGCGGTCTCCCAGGCCGCCCCGTACCGGCGGATGCACCTGCGCGGCGCGCAGAACCAGATCCAGCTCTGGAACGGCGGCGACGGCTGGTCCAGCGGCGGCCTCTTCGCCGACACCAAGATCGACGGCCAGGTCGTCTCCGGCTCCCAGCAGCAGTGGTACTCCCGCAACAGCGAGTTCGGTAGCTGGACCGGATCGGTGTGGAACATGGTCTTCACCGGCGTCACCGGCGCGCCCCCGCCGCACTTCCCCAACCCCTCCCACACCGTGGTCGGCCAGACCCCGCAGGTCCGGGAGAAGCCCTTCCTGTACGTCGACGGCACCGGCGAGTACCGGGTCTTCGTGCCCGCCCTGCGCGCCAACTCCCAGGGCACGAGCTGGTACGGCAAGACCCCGGCCGGCAGCTCGATCTCGCTGAGCCAGTTCTTCGTGGTGCGGCCCGGCACCCCGGCGGCGACCGTCAACGCCGCCCTCGCCCAGGGCCGGCACCTGCTGTTCACCCCCGGCGTGCACCGGGTGGACCAGACCATCCGGATCACCCGCCCGGACACCGTGGTGCTCGGTCTCGGCCTGGCCACCCTGCTGCCCGAGAACGGCGTGGTGCCGATGAGCGTCGACGACGTCGACGGGGTGAAGCTGGCCGGCCTGATGTTCGAGGCCGGGCCGGTCAACTCGCCGGTGCTGCTCCAGGTCGGCCCGGCCGGGTCCGCCGCCGACCACGCGGCGAACCCCACCTCGCTGCACGACGTGTTCTTCCGGATCGGCGGCGCCGGCGTGGGCAAGGCCACCAACACCCTCGTCATCGACAGCGACGACGTCATCGGCGACCACATGTGGCTGTGGCGGGCCGACCACGGCACCGGCGTCGGCTGGGACCTCAACACCGCCGACACCGGGCTGACCGTCAACGGCGACGACGTGACCATGTACGGCCTCTTCGTCGAGCACTACCAGCGGTACCAGACCGTCTGGAACGGCAACGGCGGCCGGACGTACTTCTACCAGAACGAGATGCCGTACGACCCGCCGAACCAGGCCGCCTGGATGAACGGGGCGACCCGGGGCTACGCCGCGTACAAGGTGGGCGCCGGGGTGACCAGCCACCAGGCGTGGGGGCTCGGTAGCTACTGCTACTTCAACGTCAACCCGGCGGTGGTCGCCGACCGGGCCTTCGAGGTGCCGACCACCCCGAACGTGCGGCTGACCAACATGGTCACGGTGTCGCTCGGCGGGGTCGGCACGATCAACCGGGTCGTCAACGACACCGGCGGCACGGCGAACGCGGCCAACCAGATCGTCTACCTGACCAACAACCCGTAACGGTCGAGCCGGGACGGGCCGTCCCGGACGGGGCGCCGGCAGGCCGGAGACGGTCGGCCGGCGTCCCGCCGTGCCCGCTTTCCACGGGCGGCAGCCGTACGGCATGCTGGTCGCCGGGCGGCAGGGACCTCGCTGCCGGTGGCCGGAGACGACGGCGGGCGTGCGGTCGTACCCGCGCGGGCGATGCGGGAGGGCGGGCGGCGATGGCCGGGACCGAGTCGTGGCGGTCGGTGTTCACCGGTGGCAGCGAGATGGCGGCGCGGATGCGCGACTTCGACTGGTCCGCCACCTCCCTCGGTGCGGTCTCCGGGTGGCCGGCGAGCCTGCGCACGGCCTGCCGGATCTGCCTCACCTCGCGCTTCCCCATGATCGTCTGGTGGGGGCCGGAACTGCGGTTCATCCACAACGACGCCTACCGTCCGCTGCTCGGCAGCAAGCACCCGGCGCTGGGCAAGCCGGGCGAGCAGGTGTGGCCCGAGATCTGGCACATCATCGGGCCGATGCTGCGCGGCGTGGTGGAGACCGGCGAGGCGACCTGGTCGGAGGACCTGCTGCTGCCGATGAACCGGCACGGCTACTGGGAAGAGACGTACTGGACGTACTCCTACAGCCCGCTGCACGACGACGACGGGGTGGTGCGCGGCGTCTTCACCGCCGTCAGCGACACCACCGAGCGGGTGATCGGCGAGCGCCGGCTGGCCGCCCTGCAGGACCTCGGCGCCCAGGCCGGCCGGGCCCGCAGCGTCGGCGAGGCGTGCGGGCTGGTCGCCGGGGCGCTCGGCCGGGCCGGCATCGACGTGCCGTACGCGTCGGTGCACCTGCGGACCGGCGACGGCCTGCGGCTGGCCGCCAGCACCCTGGCCGGCGAGGTGGACCGGGCCGGTGGCCAGGCGTCCGCGCGTTGGCCGGTGGCCGAGGTGCTCGGCAGCGGTGCGCCGGCCCACGTCACCGACGTCACCGACCGCGCCGGTGAGCTGCCCACGGGCGGCTGGCAGACCGCGCCGACCGAGGCGATGGTGCTGCCGCTGCACGGCGAGACCGGCGCCGAGGACATCGGCGTCATCGTGCTCGCGGCCAGCGCCGGACGGGCGCTCGACGACAGCTACCGCACCTTCCTGGGCCTGGTCGCCCAGCAGGCCGCCGCCCTGCTCAACGGCGCGGTCGCCTACGAGGTGCAGCAGCAGCGGGCCGAGGAGCTGGCCGAGCTGGACCGGGCGAAGACGGCGTTCTTCTCCAACATCAGCCACGAGTTCCGTACCCCGCTCACCCTGATCACCGGGCCGTTGCAGGAGCTGCGCGCCCGGCTGGGCGACCGGGACGAGCAGGTGCGCGACGAACTGGAGGTGATGCACCGCAACGCGCTGCGGCTGGGCAAGCTGGTCACCGCGCTGCTCGACTTCTCCCGCATCGAGGCCGGCCGGATGCAGGCCCGCTACGAGCCGGTCGACCTGGCCCGGTTCACCGCCGAACTGGCCAGCGTGTTCCGCGCGGCGGTCGAGCGTGCCGGCCTCGCCCTCGAGGTGGACTGCCCGCCCCTGTCCCAGCCGGTCCACGTCGACCGGGACATGTGGGAGAAGGTCGTGCTCAACCTGCTCAGCAACGCCCTGAAGTTCACCTTCCACGGCGGCATCCGGGTCTCCGTCGCCGAGCGGGACGGCGCACCGGTGGTCCTGGTCGCCGACACCGGCGTCGGGGTGGCGGCCGACGAGATGCCCCGGCTGTTCGAGCGGTTCCACCGGGTGCCACAGGCCCGGTCCCGGTCCCACGAGGGCAGCGGCATCGGCCTCGCCCTGGTCAAGGAGCTGGTCGGGCTGCACGGCGGCACCATCACCGCCGCCAGCGTGCCGGACGTCGGCACCACGTTCACCGTCCGGCTCCCGTTCGGCACCGCCCACCTGCCCGCCGAACACGTCGCCTCCGGCACTGGTGTGCCCGTCCCGTCGGACACCGCCGAGCCGTTCGTGCAGGAGGCGCTGCGGTGGCTGCCCGACGACGACGCGGAGGCCCAGCCGTTGCCGGCGTCGGGCGTGCCCGTCCCCGACGGGGACCCCGCCGGCCGCCCCCGGGTGCTGATCGCCGACGACAACGCCGACATGCGGGAGTACCTGCACCGGCTGCTGCGCTCCCGGTACGACGTCACCGCCGTGGGTGACGGCCACGCCGCCCTGGCCCAGGCCCGGGCCCAACTACCCGACCTGGTCGTCAGCGACGTGATGATGCCCGGCCTGGACGGCCTGGAACTGGTCGCCGCGCTGCGCGCGGACCCGCGCACCATGGGCGTGCCGGTGCTGCTGCTGTCCGCCCGCGCCGGCCAGGAGGCCGCCGTGGAGGGCCTGGGGGCCGGCGCCGACGACTACCTGGTCAAGCCGTTCTCCGCCGAGGAGCTGCTGGCCCGGGTACGGGCCAACGTCGACCTGGCCCGGCTGCGCAACCACCACGCCAACTGGCGGACCGCGATGATCAACTCGTTGCAGGAGGGCTTCTTTGTCCTCGACGCCGACGGCGCGCTGGTGGAGATGAACACCGCGTTCGCCGACCTGTTCGGCTACGGCCCCGAGGGCCTGCCCTACCCGCCCCGGTACCCGTGGTGGCCCGACGACACCGGGGACCCCTCGGCGCACCGGCTGGTCGGTGACGCGTTCCAGCAGGCCATGACGCGGAGCCACGGCTCCTTCGTGCTGCCGCTGCGGCACCGTGACGGGCACCGGCTCTGGACGGCGGTCGCCTTCAACGCGGTCACCGACGACCACGGCCGGCGGATGGTGGTCGGCACCATCCGCGACGTCACCGCCGAGCGGTACGCGGTGCAGCGGGAGACCGCGCTCAGCGCGCTCAACCAGCGGCTCTCCCGCGCCGCCAGCACCACCGAGGCGCTGCGGGCGGGCGTGGAGGAGCTGCGCCAACTCTGGCAGGCCCGCCGGGTGTCCGCCGTACTGTGGGGTTCGACCGGTGAACCGTCCCTGACCGCCACGCCCGAGACCGAGTGGGTGCAGGTGCCCGGCCCGGTCCGGGACGCGGTCACCGCCCTGCGCGCGCAGCCACCGCTGCGGATCACCACCGACCCGGCCGGTGGCGCGCGGCCGGCCGGCGCCGGCACCACCGTCGACTCGCCGCAGGGCCCCCTGGTGATCTGGCTCGAACTCGACCCGGCCCGGGGCTTCGGCACCGAGGACCAGATGCTGCTGCTGCTCCTGTGCGGGGCCCTCGGGCAGGCCCTGCACCGCGCCCACGCCGCCGACCAGCAACGCGAGGTCGCCGTCGCGCTGCAACGGTCCATCCTCGGCCCGGCCGAGCTGCCCGACGGCTTCGCCGTACGGTACGAGCCGGCGACCCGGCCGTTGGAGGTCGGCGGCGACTGGTACGACGCCGTCGACCTGCCGGACGGTCGGATCGGCCTCGTCGTCGGTGACTGCGTCGGCCGGGGACTGCCCGCCGCGGCGGTGATGGGCCAGCTCCGCAGCGCCTGCCGCGCCCTGCTGCTGGAGGCGTCGGGGCCGGCCCAGGTGCTCACCGCCCTGGACCGGTTCGCCCGGATGCTGCCCGGAGCCGTCTGCACCACGGTGTTCTGCGGCATCCTCGACCCCGACTCGGGGGAGTTGACCTACAGCAGCGCCGGGCACCCGCCGGCGATCCTGACCCATCCCGACGGCCGCACCGAGCTGCTCGCCGACGGGCGGGGCAGCCCGCTGGGCATCCACTCCCGGGGTGGCCGCCCCGACGCGGCCAGTGTCGTCCCGCCCCGGGCGGTGCTGCTGCTCTACACCGACGGCCTGGTGGAGCGCCGCCGGCTGCCGCTCGACGCCGGGATCGAGCGGGCCGCCTCGGCGGTCCGGGAGGACCACACCGCCGGGGTGGAGCAGCTCGCCGACCGGGTGATGAGCCGGATGACCCCGGAGGGCGGCTACGACGACATCGCCCTGCTGCTGTACCGGCACCCGGCCCCCCTGGAGTTGTCGTTCCCCGCCGACCGGTCGCAGATCGCGCCGGTGCGGTCCTCACTGCGACAGTGGCTGCGGCGTACCGGGGCCGACCCGCACCTGGCCCAGGACGTGCTCGTCGCCACCGGGGAGGCGTGCGCCAACGCCGTCGAGCACGGCCACCGGGACGCCCGGCCCGGACAGATCCGGCTGCTGGCCAGGGCCGCCGGCACCGAACTGTTCGTCTCGGTCGCCGACTCGGGACGGTGGAAGGTGCCCGAGACCGACCACGACCGCGGACGCGGCATCAACCTGATGCGCGCCCTGATGGCCCACGTCGACATCCAGACCACCGACACCGGCACCACCGTCGAGATGCACACGAGGATCCCCGCATGAACACGCCCCTGGACCTCGCCACCGGACTCCAGGCGGACGGCGCTCCGGTGCTGACCGTCGCCGGCGAGATCGACATGAGCAACGCCGACCTGTTCCGCGCCGCGCTGGTGGACGCCCTGGTCGACGGGCACCGGCTGACCGTCGACCTGACCGCGGTGGAATACCTGGACAGTGCCGCCCTGGCGGCGTTGTTCGCCCACGTCGACCACCTGACGGTGGTCGCGAACCCGCTGCTGGAGAGCGTCCTGACGATCTCCGGTCTGAGCGACCTCACCACGGTACGCATCCAGGGCTGACCCGGGTCGGCCGGGACGGCGCGGGCGATCGCGGGATCCGACAGCTCGACGGCGACCGGGCGGCCACCCCCGGGCTGCCGCCGACGGGCGCGAAGCGGGTGACGCGTGGGCGGCTCCGTTCCCGGCGGTCCGGCATGGCGGGCCGACGGGCTACACATTGGCGTACACCGATTGACAAAGTTTAGATACCAAACTTAATCTGCCGGTGACCCGAGCGTCGGGCACCGCCCCCGGCGATGCCCCGCGCGGTACCACCACCAGTGGCACCATCTTCCCGGCGAGGAGCGTCATGACCGGTCTGCGAGGCACCCTACGAAGAACACGCTGGCGGCTCAGCCTGGCCGCGACCGCCACCACCCTGCTGGTGATCGGCCTCGGCATGACCGTCGCCGGCACCGCCCAGGCGGCGGCCGGCTGCAAGGTGACGTACGCGACCGCCAGCCAGTGGCAGGGCGGCTTCACCGCGAACGTCTCCGTCACCAACCTCGGTGACCCGATCAACGGCTGGCGGCTGGTCTGGACGTTCCCCGCCGGGCAGCGGGTGACCCAGGCGTGGAGCGCCACCGTCACCTCCTCGGGCGACCAGGTGACCGCCGCCGACGCCGGCTACAACGCCGCGATCGCCACCAACGCGACCGCGTCGTTCGGCTTCAACGGCTCCTGGTCGGGCACCAACCCCGCGCCGACGGCGTTCACCCTCAACGGGGTCGCCTGCACCGGCGGCACCACGCCCACCACCGGGCCGCCGCCCAGCACGCCACCGGCGACCACGCCGCCCCCCACCACCCCGCCGCCCACCACGCCGCCGCCGGCCGGTGACGCGATGGCGGCGGTCGCGGCGATGCAGCCCGGCTGGAACCTGGGCAACTCCCTCGACGCGGTCGGCGCCGACGAGACCGCCTGGGGCAACCCGCGCATCACCGAGGCGCTGCTGGACAACGTGCGGGCGCAGGGCTTCAAGAGCATCCGCATCCCGGTGACCTGGAGCGCGCACCTGGGCGGCGCGCCCAGCTACGCCATCGAGACCGCCTACCTGAACCGGGTCAAGGAGGTCGTCGACTGGGCGCTCGCCGACGGGTTCTACGTGATGATCAACATCCACCACGACTCGTGGCAGTGGATCAACACGATGCCGACCGACCGCACCAACGTGCTGGCCAAGTACAACGCGATCTGGACCCAGCTCTCCGGCACCTTCCGCAGCTCCTCGACGAAGCTGGTCTTCGAGAGCGTCAACGAGCCGCAGTTCACCGGCAGCTCCGGCGACGCCCAGAACGCCACGCTGCTCAACGAGCTCAACACGTCCTTCCACCGGATCGTGCGGGCCTCCGGCGGCAACAACGCCACCCGCCTGCTGGTGCTGCCCACCCTGCACACCTCCGCCGACCAGCCCCGGGTCGACGAACTGGTGGCCACCTTCAACACGCTCAACGACCGCAACCTGATCGCCACCGTGCACTACTACGGCTACTGGCCGTTCAGCGTGAACATCGCCGGCGGCACCCACTTCGACGCGACCGCGCAGAAGGACCTCACCGACTCCGTCGACCGGGTGTACAACGCCTTCGTCGCCCGGGGCATCCCGGTCATCATCGGCGAGTACGGCCTGCTCGGCTTCGACCGCAGCACCGGCACCATCGAGCAGGGCGAGAAGCTGAAGTTCTTCGAGTACTTCGGCTACTACGCGCGGACCAAGAAGATCACCACGATGCTCTGGGACAACGGCCAGCACCTCGGCCGGACCAGCTTCCAGTGGAGCGACCCGGAGCTGATCGGGCAGCTCAAGTCGAGCTGGACCACCCGCTCCGGCACCGCCTCGACGGACCTGGTGTTCAACGCCAAGGCCAGCGCGATCAGCGCCAAGACGATCACGCTGAACCTCAACGGCACCACCTTCCAGGGGTTGCGGCAGGGCAGCACCGACCTGGTCCAGGGCACCGACTACACGGTCAGCGGCTCCCAGCTCACGCTCACCGCGTCCGCGCTGACCCGGCTGACCGGCAGTCGGGCCTACGGGGTCAACGCGACGCTGTCCGCCCGGTTCTCCCAGGGCGTGCCGTGGCGGATCAACGTGCTCACCTACGACCGGCCGGTCCAGACCAACGCCACCGGGACGACCAGTTCCTTCGCCATCCCCACCCAGTTCCGGGGCGACCAGCTCGCCACCATGGAGGCCACCTACGCCGACGGCACCAACGCCGGCCCGCAGAACTGGACCTCGTACAAGGAGTTCGACCGCACCTTCACGCCGAACTACAGCACCAACGTCATCACCCTGACCTCGGACTTCTTTGCCGAGGTCACCGACGCCAAGCCGGTCACCCTCCGGTTCCACTTCTGGAGCGGGGAGATCGTGACCTACCGGATCACCAAGTCGGGCAGCACCGTCACCGGCACCGTCGGCTGACCACCACCGGCCGCCGCCCCGCCACCGCGACCACCGGTGGCGGGGCGGCGACCGGTCCCGGGCGTCGCTGCCAGGCTGGTAGCATCGGCGGCGGGAAGATCCCTCGATCGGGGAGACCGACATGGCAGGTGACGACGACATCTCCGGGTGACACCGGACATGCCCGGCCGGCGGCCCGCGCCTCAGCGCCGGCCCGGCCACTCGTCGTCCCCCGATCGTCTCGCGGGCGGTCATCGCGTCCGCGCCTTCCCCGAGGACTCCCACCATGTCCGACGCCTGCGTCGTCTGCGCGCACCTGTCGTTCTCCTGGCCCGACGACACCCCGGTCTTCGCCGACCTGTCCCTCACCGTCCCCGGTGGCCGCACCGGGTTGGTGGCACCCAACGGGGCCGGCAAGACCACCCTGCTCAAGCTCATCGCCGCGGAGCTGACCCCGTCCGGCGGGACGGTCACCGTCGACGGGGTGCTCGGCTACCTGCCGCAGAGCCTGCCCCTCGCGGGCGACCTGACCGTCGCCGACGTCCTGGAGATCGCCCCGGTCGTCGCCGCCCTGCACGCCATCGAGGCCGGCGACGCGCGTGAGGAACACTTCGCCACCATCGGCACCGACTGGGACATCGAGGAGCGCACCCGGGCCGAACTGGACCGGCTCGGCCTCGGCGAGGTGACCCTCGACCGGCGCCTGGCCACCCTCAGCGGCGGCCAGGTGGTCACCCTGGGCCTGGCCGCGCAACTGCTCAAGCGGCCCGACGTGCTGCTGCTCGACGAGCCGACGAACAACCTCGACGGCGACGCCCGACGCCGGATCCACGCGGTGGTCGACGGCTGGGGCGGCTGCCTGCTGCTGGTCAGCCACGACCGGGCGCTGCTGGACCGGATGGACCGCATCGTGGCCCTCGACCGGGGCGAGGCCCGCAGCTACGGCGGCAACCACACCGCGTACGAGGCGGCGGTGCGCGCCGAACGGGAGGCCGCCGAACGCACCGTCCGGCACGCGGAGCAGGAGGTGAAACGGGAGCGGCGGGAGATGCAGCAGGCCCGCGAACGCGCCCAGCGCCGGGCCGGCACCGCCGCGCGCAACCTGTCCGACGCGGGCCTGGCGCGGATCGTCGCCGGCGGGCTGAAGCGCAGCGCCCAGGAGTCGGCGGGTCGGGCCGACGAGACCCACGCCGCGCGGGTGGACCGGGCCCGGGGCCGCCTCGACGAGGCCAGCCAGGCGCTGCGCGACGACCAGCGGATCGTCCTGGAACTGCCCGACACCACCGTCCCGGCCGGCCGGACGGTGATCGACGGTGACCGGCTACAGGTACGCCACGGCGGACGCCCCCTGTTCGCCGGCGACGGTGTCGACCTGACCATCCGGGGACCCGAGCGGATCGCGTTGACCGGTCCCAACGGCGCCGGCAAGTCCACCCTGCTGCGGCTGCTGCACGGGGACCTGACCGGCGACGGCGGCGGGGTACGGCGGCACGGCGGGCGCATCGCGTACCTGTCCCAGCGGCTCGACCTGCTCGACCTCGACCGGACCGTGGCGGAGAACCTGGCCGCGTTCGCCCCCGGGCGGACGCCCGAACAGCGGATGAACCTGCTCGCCCGGTTCCTCTTCCGGGGCGCCCGCGCCCACCTGCCGGCCGGTGCGCTCTCCGGTGGCGAACGGCTGCGCGCCACCCTGGCCTGCGTGCTGTTCGCCGAACCCGCGCCGCAACTGCTGCTGCTCGACGAGCCGACCAACAACCTGGACCTGGTCAGCGTCGGCCAACTCGTCAGCGCCCTGGACGCCTACCGGGGCGCGTTCGTGGTGGTCAGCCACGACGAACGGTTCCTCGCCGACATCGGGGTCGACCGCTGGCTGCGGCTGTCCGACGGCCGGCTGCGGGAGGCCGCCGCCCCCGCCGCCGGCTGAGCGGTCGCCCTCCCCGGGCCGGCAGGGCGGTCGCCTTCTCCGGGCCGGCTGAGCGGTCGCCCTCCCGGGGCCGGCAGGGCGGGGGCCGTCGCCCGGCACCGGGGTGGGGAGGGCGACCGGACGGCGGATCAGGGACGCGGCGGGTCACCGTCGTGCCAGGACCGCCAGAGGGAGGCGTACCCGCCGCCGGCCGCGACCAGGTCGTCGTGCCGGCCGATCTCGGTGATCCGGCCGTCCTCCAGCACCGCCACCCGATCGGCGTCGTGGGCGGTGTTGAGCCGGTGCGCGATGGCGATGACGGTCCGTCCGGCGAGCACCGCCGCGAGCGACCGTTCGGTGCGCCGGGCGGTGGTCGGGTCGAGGGCGGCGGTCGCCTCGTCGAGGATGAGCGTGTCCGGGTCGGCGAGCACCAGCCGGGCCAGCGCCACCTGCTGGGCGTCGGCGGCACCGAGGTCACGCACGCCGTCGCCGAGCGGGGTGTCGAGGCCGTCGGGCAGGTCGGCGTACCAGTCGGCGCCGACCGCGGCCAGCGCGGCGCGCATCCGGGCGTCGCTGGCGTCCGGTGCGGCGAACGCCAGGTTGTCGCGCAGCGACCCGATGAAGACGTGGTGCTCCTGGGTGACGAGGGCGATCCGTCGGCGACGCTCGCCCGGCTCCAGGTCGGTGACCGGTACGCCACCGAGGCTCACCACCCCCTGCCGTGGGGCGTCGATCCCGGCGAGCAGCCGGGCCAGGGTCGACTTGCCCGCGCCGGAGGGGCCGACGACGGCGATCCGTTCGCCGGGCTCGACCGTCAGGTCGATGCCGTGCAGCACCTGCGGGCCGCCGGGGTAACAGAAGGTCGCCCCGCGGACCTCCAGCCGTCGCCCCTGGGGTGTGACGGCCCGGCCCCGTGGCTCGGGCGGCACCTGCCCCACGCCGAGCACCCGGGCGAACGAGGCGACGCCGCGCTGCGCCTGCTCCATCCACTGCAACAGCCGGTCCAGCGGATCGATCGCCTGTTGCAGGTAGAGCGCCGCCGCGACCACCTCGCCCAGGGTGGCCGTCCCCCGGGACAGGAGGAACCCGCCGGTGATCAGCACGGCGGCGACCGGCACCGGGTAGCTCCCCTCCACCACCGGGAAGTAGACGGACCGCAACGCGAGGGTGCCCCGCCGGGCGGCCCACACCGCGCCGATCCGTGCCGTGCCGGCGGCCACCCGGTCGGGGCCGAGGCGGAGCGCCTCGACGGTGCGGGCTCCCTCCGCGGTGGTGGTCAGCGCCTCGGTCAGCTCTGCGGTCGCGGCGCCCTCGGCGAGGTAGGCGGGGCCGGCCCGGCGCAGGTACCAGCGGGTCACCGCGCAGATCGACGGCAGCCCGGCCAGCGCCACCACGCCCAGCAGCGGGTCCAGCAGGAACACCGCGCCGAACAGCAGGCACAGGTGGGTCACCGCGATGACGATCACCGGCACCACGTCGCGCAGCGTGGTGCCCACCGTGGACACGTCCACCGAGCTGCGGGTGGCCAGGTCACCGGTGCCGGCCCGTTCGACGACGGAGACCGGCAGCCGAAGCAGCCGGCCGACGAAGTCCTCGCGCAGCCGGGCGACGGCCCGCTCGCCGAACCGGTGCCCGGCGTACTGCGCGTAGCGGGCGAGCAGCCCCTGGGCCAGCACACACCCGCCGATGGCGAGCGCCAGCCGGTCCACGGCGGCGGCGCCCGCCCCGGCGGAGACCTCGTCCACGATCCGGCCGAGCAGCCACGGCGCGGCCAGCCCGGCCACCGCGGCGCCGGCGTGCAGCAGCAGCACGACGACCACCGCGCGCCGGTCCGCGGCGAGCAGGCCGAGGGTGGCGCGGCGCACCACGGCCCGGTCCGCGACGGGAAGCCTCGTCACCGCAGCGCCTGCCGGGCGTCGACGGCCCCGTCGTCCGCGCCGCTGGTACGCGACACCAGCTCCCGGTAGCCCGCGTCCCCGGCCAGCAGCGTGGCGTGGGTGCCGGTTCCGGCGATCCGGCCGCCGCGCAGGTGGGCGACCGTGTCGGCGGCCCCGAGCAGCACCGGCGAGGTGGTCAACAGCACCGTGGTCCGGCCGGCCCGGGCCTGCCGCAGCCGTTGCGCCACGCGCGCCTCGGTGTGCGCGTCCACCGCCGACGTCGGGTCGACCAGGATCAGCACCTCCGGCTCGGTGAGCAGGGCGCGGGCCAGCCGCACCCGCTGCCGCTGACCGCCGGAGAGGGTACGCCCCCGGGCACCCACCGGGGTGTCGAGCCCGTCGGCCAACGCCTCGGCGACGTCCCGGGCCGACGCGGTGTGCAGCGCCGCGCCGACGTCGGCGTCGTCGGCCCGGCCCCGGCCGCGCAGGACCTCCCGCAGCGTCCCGGCGAAGAGGTACGCGTCGTGGTCGGCGACCAGGATCCGCGCCCGCACCTCGTCGAGCGGGACGTCGGTGACCGGCACGCCGCCCCAGGTCACCCCGGCGGGGACGTACCGGCCGAGCCGGTCGGCCAGCGCCACCGCCTCGGCCGGGTCGTCGGCGGCGACGCCGATCAACCGGCCGGGGGACACCACCAGCCCGGTGTCGGGATCGGACAGCTCGGCCGGGCCGTCCGGCGCGGGGCTGGTCACCGCCCCGCCCACCGGATCGGGGACGAGCCGGAGCAGACCGATGATCCGGCGGGCGGCGACCCGGCCCTGGATGAGCTGGTAGCTGCCCTCCAGCAGGAACCACACCGGCACGATGAGGACCGCCACGTATCCGTAGACGGCGACAAGTTGACCGATGGTGATCCCGCCGTCGGCCGCCATCCGGGCGGCGAGCCAGACCACGGCCGCCAGGAAGAGCCCGGGGATGGTGGTGCTCAACGCGTCGATCCAGCTTCCGACCGCGCCCACCCGGTAGCCCTCGGCCCGCAGCCGCTGCGACCGGACGGCGTACCGGCGGGCGAACAGGTGGCGACCACCCACCCCGGCCAGCACCCGCAGGCCGGCGACGATGTCGTCGGCCCGGGTGGTCAGCTCGCCCTGCTGCTGCCGGTAGGCCGACTCCGCCCGGTCCAGCCGGCGCAGCAGCGGCCCGACGACCAGCGCGATCGCCGGCACCCCCAGCAGCACCACGAGCGCGAGCAGCGGGTCGACCGACCAGAGCACCACGGCGGCCACCGCGTACGCGACGACGGCGCCCACCCCGGGGCCGGTCAGGGTGAGCACCTGCGAGGTGCGCACGATGTCGTACCCGCCGACCGTGGCCACGTCACCGGCGGCGAGCCGGCGCGGCAGGACCGCGCCGACCCGGGCGAGTTGGCGCAGCAGGACGGCCGCCGAGCGGGCACTGGCGTCCTCCCGGATGAACGTCATGGTGCGGTGGCGCATGATGCCCAGCCACGCCAGGCCCAGCCCGGCGGCGACCACCGCGGCGACCCAGAGCAGCAGCGCCCGGGTGTCGCCGGCGCGCAGCCCGTCGTCGACGGCGCGGGCGATCAGGTAGGGCCGGACGGAGAGCCCGACCATCCACGCCGTGCCGAGCAGACTGCCGCGCAGCACCCGCCACGGCTGGCGGCGCACCAGCCACCAGATGTACCGCAGCGGCCCCGCCGTGTCCGGCGTGCCGGGATCCGGGTGGGGCAGGCGTGGAGGCACCGACCCAGGCTAGCCATCGGACCGGCGTCGCACCGACCCGCGCGCCGCATCCACCAGGTGGCGTACGCCTCATCCCGCCGCCCGCCGTGACATTGACGTGGCGGGCCGGAAGCGGCCAGGCTCCTGACGGCGCAGCGGGACGAGGGGCACCGGCGCGGCGGGGGAGGACGGGTGACGCGGACGGGCGGCGTGGCGGGCCGGGCACGGTGGACGGTCGCGGTGACCGTGCTCACCGTCGCCCTCTGGCCGGGTACCGCGGTGGCGGGCCGGTCGTCGCCGGACCCGGTGCCGGTGTGCCAGATTCGCGACCCCCGGCTGACCGAGATCTCCGGAATGGTGGCCACCGACGCCGGTTTCGTGGTGGTCAACGACAGCGCCGACGAGGCGTCCCGCCGCCGGATCTTCTTCCTCGACGGTGACTGCGCGGTGGTGCGGACCGTGCCCTACCCGTCGCGGCCCCGCGACACCGAGGACCTGGCGGTCGGCGTGGACGGCACCCTCTGGGTGGCCGACATCGGCGACAACGACCGGTCCCGAGACACGGTCGCCCTGTGGAAGCTCGCCCCGGGCGCCGGCCGGCCGGTGCTGCACCGGATGGCGTACCCCGACGGCCCGCACGACGCCGAGGCGCTGCTGCTCGACGGCGCGGGCCGCCCGGTGGTGGTGACCAAACAGGGCGGCGCGGCCGGCCTGTACACCCCGACCGCGCCGCTGCGGCCGGGCACGACGACGCCGCTGGCCCGGGTGGGGCAGGTGCGGCTACCGGCCACCACGACCGCCAACCCGTTCGCCTTCGTCGGCCGGCGGCTGGTCACCGGCGGTGCGACCGCGCCGGACGGCCGCCGGGTGGTGCTGCGTACCTACGCCGACGCCTTCGAGTTCGACGTCCCCGACGGCGACGTGGTCGCCGCGCTCACCGGCGGCACGCCCCGGGTCGTGCCGCTGCCCGACGAGCCACAGGGCGAGTCGGTCGCCTACCGCCGGGACGGTCGGGCCCTGTTCACCGTCTCCGAGACCGCGGACCAGCCGCCGGGCAGCAGACCGACGATCCTGCGCTACGCCCTGCCGGCCCCGGCCCCGGCCGCGTCGGGCACCCGGGCGCCGGCTGGTACGGCGGGACCGACCGGCGGCGACCCGACGCCGAGCGCCGTCCCCGCCGCCGGCACCCCGGGCGGGTCCGGCGGCGTCCGGTCGCTGCTGCTGGGGGTCGGGGTGATCGTCGCCGGCCTGCTGGTCGTGTCGCTGACCGGCGCCGGCCGTGCACGGCGTACCGGCCGCTGACCCGGGCCGGCCCGCCGACGTTGTCGCCCGGATCACCGGGCCCACCGGTCGAGGACGGCCAACTGTCGACCAGCCGTCTGCCCGGTCCGCCCCCCTGGCCTAGGCTGCTGTCCGTGCTGAAGATCGACGTCCTCGGTCCGGTGCGGGCATGGATCGGTGACGGGCCGGTGGAGCTGGGCCCCCTGCGGCAGCGTGCGGTGCTGGCCCGGCTGGCCACCGCGATCGGCCAGGTGGTCCCGGTGGACCGGCTGATCGAGGACCTGTGGGCCGGTGACCCGCCGCCCCGCGCCCAGGCGGCGCTCCAGGTGTACGTGTCCAACCTGCGCCGCGCCCTCGAACCCGACCGGCCACCCCGGACACCCGCGCAGGTGATCGTCACCGCCGCCCCCGGCTACACGCTGCGCCTGCCGGCGGACCAGCTCGACGCGGGACGGTTCGAGGAGCTGACCCGGTCGGCGATCGCGCTGCTCGACGCCGGTCCCGACCCGGCGTACCACCGGTTGGACGCGGCGCTGGCCTGCTGGCGGGGCCCGGCGTACGTGGAGTTCGCCGACGAGGCGTGGGCCGCCGCCGAGGCGGGCCGGCTGGCCGAACTCCGCCTGGTCGCCGTCGAACACCGGGCCCGGGCCGCGTTGGCGCTGGGCCGGGCGGCGCAGGTGGCCCCGGAGCTGGAGCGCCACGTCCGGGCACACCCGCTGCGGGAACAGGCGGTCGCCCTGCTGGCCCTGGCCCTCTACCGGTCGGGTCGGCAGGCCGACGCGCTGGGCGTGCTCCGGCGGCTGCGCGCCGAGCTGGCCGACCAGCTCGGCGTCGATCCGAGCCCCGACCTGCGGGCCCTGGAGACGGATCTGCTGCACCAGGCGCCCTCCCTGCAACAGCCGGCCCCCGCCGGTCCGCTCCGGCCCACCGCCCCGCCGGGACCCGCCGGGCCGGTCGCGCCCACCCCGGCGTCCGGGGACCCGCTGCCCCGCCCGGACGAGATGGCCCGGCTGCGTCGGGTCGCCGCGCACGCGGTCCGCGCCGGGTTCCAGGTGTCCTGGGTGTCGGGTGACGCCGGCGCGGGCAAGACCACCCTCGGTCGGCTGCTGGCCGGGGAGTTCACCGCCGACGGCTGGCGGACGGCCACCGGCCGCTGTCCCGAACTGGACGGCGCGCCGCCGGCCTGGGCGTGGGGCGAACTGCTCCGGGCGCTGCGGACCGGCACCGAACCCACCCCCGAGCAGGCCCACCGGCTCGCCCCGCTGCTCAGCGAGAGCGGCGCCCCGGCTCCCCTGCCCGGCGGCGAGTTCCACCTGCGCCGCGCGGTCGGCGACTACCTCACCACGGTGGCCGCCGCCGGGCCGCTGCTGCTGCTCCTCGACGACGTGCACCGCGCCGACGGGGAGACCCTCCAGGTGCTGCGGCACCTGGCCGTCGCGCTGGCCGACCGGCCGGTGCTGGTGGTGGCCAGCTACCGGCCGGACGAGGTGAACGACGACCTCGTCGCCGCCCGTGCCGCGCTGGCCGGCGCGCACTCCGAGGACGTGGCCCTGGCGGGCCTGCCCGAGGCCGACGTCGCCGAACTGCTGCGTCGGCACGGCGCGGGGGAGGTCGGCCCGGACCTGGTCCGGGCGGTCTGGCAGCGCACCGGCGGCAATCCGCTCTTCGTCACCGAGACCGCCCGACTGATCTCCGCGGAGGGTCCGTCGGCCGCCGTCGCCGGAGTGCCCGCCGGCCTGCGGCACGTGCTCCGCCGCCGGCTGGCGCGGCTGCCGGCCGCCGCCCGGACGACGCTGCGGACCGCCTCGGTGATCGGCCCGGACGTCGACGTCGACCTGCTGATCGAGGTCGTCGGCGGTCCGGAGGAGACGGTGCTCGACGGGCTGGAGGCCGGGCTGTTGGCCGGACTGCTCGTCGAACCCCGCCCCGGGCAGGTCAGGTTCGCGCACGCGCTGATGCGCGACGCCCTCTACGAGGACATCCCGCTGCTGCGCCGGACCCGCGCCCACCACCGCACCCTGGAGGCGCTGGAGCGGCGCCGGCCCGGCGAGGTGGCCGACCTGGGCCGGCACGCGCTCGCGGCGCTCACCACGTCCACCGCCGAGCGGGCGGTGCGCTACGCGTCCGCCGCGGCCCGCCAGGCCGCCGACCTGGACGCGCCACGGGAGGCGGCGGCGCTGTGGTCGGGGGCGAGCCGGGCGATCGCGCTGCTGCCCGACACGCCCCTGGCCACCCGGCTGGCCGGCTGGTGTGCCCGGGCGGCGGCCACCGCCCGCGCCGGCGACCTCGTCGCCGCCCGGCAGATCCGGGGCGAGGCGGTCGCGCTGGCCGCCATGGCCGCCGACCCGGCAGCCCTGCGCCGGGCACTGACCTGCCTGGACGCCCCGGTCGCCGGGACCGTCCGGCCGGATCGGGACATCGACGCGGAGTTCGTCGGCACGGTCGAGCAGGCGCTGACCCAGCTCGGCCCGGCGGATCCGGTGTCCCGCTGCCGGTTGCTGTGCACCCTGGTCTCCGAGGTGGCGGGCGCCGACGACGACCGGGCCGACGAGGCCAGCCGGGAGGCGCTGCGGCTGGCCCGGGAGATCGGGGACCCTGAGCTGCTGTGCCGGGCGCTCAACGCCCGCTACCTGCCGGCCCTGGCGCCCGGCCGGCGGGCCGAACTGCCGACGGTCGGCGCCGAACTGCTGCGGGTGGCCACCGCCCACGGGCTGACCGGCTACCGGGCCCAGGCGCACCACATGCTGTTCCAGGCCGCCCTGCACCGGGCCGACCTCGCCGACGCCCGCCGGCACGTCACCCAGGCCGTGGAGCAGGCCACCACCGGACAGCTCGGCCTGATGCTGGCCGTGCTGTCCGGGTTCGACGCGCTGACCGCCCTGTTCGCCGGGGACCACCCGCAGGCGTTGCGCCGCTACGACGAGGTCGCCCAGCGGATGGCACCGGCGGGTGGACCCGACGCGCGGGCGACGGCGGTGCTCGGCCGGTTCGTGGTCCGGTTGACCACGGGCGGGGCGGGCGAGTCGGTGCCCGAACTGCGGCAGGCGCACGCCCGGGGGCCCGGCGACTTCCACGACCTGCTCGCCCTGGCCCTGCTGGACGCGGGTGAGCCGGCGCAGGCACGGGCCGTCTGGCGACCGGACCTGCCGCTGCGCCCCGACCACCTGTGGCTGTTCCGGGCCTGCGTACGCGGACAGGTCGCGGCCCGGCTCGGCGACCGGGACGCCGCCCGACACTGGTACGCCGAGCTGTCGCCGTGGCGGGGGTGCTTCGCCGGTCTGGAGACCGGCGCGTTGTCGCTGGGGCCGGTCGACCAGACCCTGGCCGCGCTGGCCGGGCTGCTCGACGACCCGGCGGCGGCGGACCGGCACCGGGCCGACGGCCGGCGGCTGGCGCGGCGGGTCGGCGCGGTGCCGTGGCTGGCGGGCGAGGACGGGTGACCGCCGGCCGGCGGTCACCCGTCGGCGGTCACCCGTCGGCGGTCACCCGAAGACGCGGGCCTCGCGTCGCCGGAACCCGGGCCGGAGCAGGAACAGCATCACCCGCAGCGCCGGGCCGGCCAGCGCGTGCAGCTCGGCCAGCTCCTCCGGCCGGGCGTGCCGCTCCATCCGCGGCAACTCGAAGCGGAACGCCGAACCCTTCCGTACCGCCTGCTCCACCCGCTGCCAGTCGGCGGTCGGGACGTACCGGCGGATCACCGGGAAGAGCAGCCGCTCCTCCTCCTCGATGTGCTCGTCGAGCTGGTCGCGGAGCCGGGTCAGCGCGGCGGCGAGCCGTCCCGCCGCCGTCCGGTCGCCCGGCTCGGCGACGAACCGGTCGGTCAGCTCGTCCACCCGGGCCAGCAGCGGATCGAGGGCGGCGTGGTCGTCGCTGAGTTCCCGGAGGTCGATCTCGGCACCGGCCCGTCGGGCCAGCACCGGCCAGAGCACCTCGTCCTCGGCCTGGTGATGGTGGTGGATCCCGGCGGTCAGCGACCGCAGGTAGCGGCCGAGCGGCACCGCCCGCCGCCGGTCGTAGCCGCGTTCGCCGTCGGCGACCGCGCGCAGCAGTTCGGCCAGCCGGCGGGTGTCCGACCGCATCGCCCGGTGGTTGACCTGGAAGCCGACCAGGTTGGGGCCGTCCTGCGCGGGCCCGCGGCGCGCGCTCACCGGGTACGCCGCCCGCCGGTCGGTGCGGGACGGGCGGGGCCGCCGCGCACCGCCACGACGACCCGTACGTGGGTGTCAGGAGGCAGGTCCTGGACCCGGCCGGGATCCGGCGAGCCGGGCGGGTGGTCGATCGCAGACTGCGTCCGGTAGGGCCCGGCCGGCACCGGGCGGCCACGGTCCGGCGCGGCCAGCGCGGGGGCGGGTAGCACCATCGTCGTGGCGCATGCGGCCGGCGCGACGGTGCGAGCTGACTTCCTCATGCGCCCAGTAGGCGGCCCGCTGCTTGGCCGCCACTTGGCCGCGACTTGGCGTGCGGACGCACCTCGGCGGCGGGGAAGCTCGACACCGGTGACACGAGGTCGGGAACGGCACCGACCCCGGTCGCCCCGCCCGGTCCGGCCGGCGGTGTCACGGCCGGGCGGGCCAGCCGTCGACGATCGCCGAGACGTCCAGCGGCGCACCGGGGTCCGGGGCCGGTCGTGGCGTCGCCGTCGGGGTCCGCCCGAACCGGGGCGCCGGTGCCGGCTGCACCTCGCCGCCCACCTCGACGAACGTCCCCCGGGCGGCGTTGTGCGGGTGCCGGTGCGCCTCGGTGGGGGCGAGCACCGGCGCGACGCACGCGTCCAGGTCGGCGAAGACCGCCGTCCACTCGTCCCGGGCGCGTTCGGCGAACCGGGCGGCGAACCGGCGGCGCAACTCCGGCCAGCCGGTCGGGTCGTACTGGGCCGGCAGGTCGGGGTCGTCGGCCAGGCCCAGCCCGGTCAGCAGCGCGGCGTAGAAGGCCGGCTCCAGCGCGCCCACCGCCAGGAACCCGTCGTCCGCCGTGCGGTACGTGTCGTAGAACGGGGCGCCGCCGTCGAGCAGGTTGCGCCCGCGCGGCGCGGACCACCCGCCGGCGCCGAGCAGTCCGTGCAGGAACGAGGTGAGCAGCGCCGAACCGTCCACCATCGCCGCGTCGACCACCTGCCCGACGCCGGAGCGTTCCCGCTCCAGCAGCGCCGCCAGCACACCGGTGGCGAGTAGCAGCCCACCGCCGGCGAAGTCGCCGATCAGGTTCATCGGGGCGTGCGGACGCTCACCGGCCCGGCCGAGTGGTTCGAGCGCGCCGGCCACCGCGATGTAGTCGATGTCGTGCCCCGCCCGGGCGGCCAGCGGGCCGTCCTGGCCCCAACCGGTCAGCCGGGCGTACACCAGCCGGGGGTTGCGGTCCCGGCAGGTCTGCGGCCCGACGCCGAGCCGCTCGGCCACCCCCGGCCGGTACGCCTCGACCAGCACGTCGGCCCGCTCCACCAGGCGCAGCAGGTCGGCCACCCCGTCGGGCGACTTGAGGTCCAGCGCGGTGGCCCGGCGACCGCGTTGCAGCGGCCCGGTCGTCGGGGCGGCCAGCCGACCCGCGCCGGGGCCGCCCGGCCGGTCGACCCGCACCACGTCCGCCCCCAGGTCGGCCAGCACCATGCACCCGAACGGGGCCGGGGCCAGGCTGGCCAGCTCGACCACCCGCACCCCGGCCAGCGGCCCGCCGCTTCCGGCCGGCGGCGGCCCGCCGTCGGCCCGGTGGGTCGCGCGATCCGGACCGGCGGCGGCTCGGCCATGGCGGTCAGAGGGCACGGGCGATCAACTCCTTCATGTTCTCGTTGGTGCCGCCGTAGATCTTCTGCACCCGCGTCGGCGTACATCCTCGCCGTCAGGCCGATCCGCCCGCCTCGGGCAGGACGGTGCCGAGCAGGTCGTCGAGCATGGCGGACGACAACACGGCGGAGTTGCTCAGCACGGCGACCCGCCAGTCCGCGTCCGGAATGCAGGCGTCGAACGCGCGGAAGCCGGGGTTGTCGCCGGAGTGCTGGAACCACCGCCGACCGCCACGGCGGCCGACGAACCAGCCGTAGCCGTATCCCCGGGCCTCCGGCCGCCCGCCGGTGGGTGCCTGCTCGGTCAGCATCAGGTCGAGGTGGCGCGCGTCCAGCAGCCGCCCCGACCGCAGACCGTCGATCCAGGTCAGCAGGTCACCGGTGGTGGACCAGACGTCGCCGGTGCCCATGTTGGTGACGTCGAGCTCCCACGACGGCACCGGCCCGCCGGCGCTGTCGTGCCCGTCGGCGACGTCGTGGCGGTCGCCGGGGGAGCCGGCGAAGGTGTCCGACATCCCCAGCGGCGTGCAGACCAGGTCGGCCAGCACCTCGTGGTACGGCCCGTCGGCGGCGCGCTGCGCCACCTGGGCCAGCAACACGTAACCGGGGCTGCTGTAGTGCCAGCCGGTGCCGGGGGCGAACAGCGGCGGCACCCGGTGGAACATCGCCACCAACTCGTCGGGGTCGTACCGGCGGCCGGGGTCGACCAGCGGATGGTCCTCCCAGTGCCCCAGCCCCGAGGTGTGGGACAGCAGGTGGTGCAGGGTGATGGCGGACCAGGACGGCGGGCCGCCGCCGATCCAGCGCCCGATCGGGTTGGCCAGTTCGAGCGCGCCCCGCTGGGCCAACAGCAGCACCGCCGAGGCGGTGAACTGCTTGCTGAGCGACGCGATCTGGAAGCGGGTACGCGGGGTGCAGCCGGCCGCGGTGACCTCCGCGAGCACCGTTGCGCCACGCATGGCCAGCATCGACACGGACTCCTGCGGGACGGTCGCCATCCACCGAACCTACGCGATCCGGGTGACCGATTGCTGACCCACGGGTCCACCCGGTTGCCACGATGGCGGCAAGATGGGGCGGTGATCGATCCACGGCAGCGCGTCGCCGCCCTCGTCGTCGATGCCGCGCGCGACGCGGTGACCCGGTACGCCCCCGAGGAGCTGGAGGTGTTCGACGCGGTCGCCGCCGACTGGCGGGTGTCGCCGGCCCGCCGGCCGAGCGCTCCGGGCAGCGCCATCGGGTTCGGCATCGACGCCTCGCTGGTCAGTGAATTGTTCCTTCAGGCGATCTCCGCCGCCACCACCGAGGTGCTCGTCCTCGGGGCGGCCGGACTCGGGTCGGGGATCCGCGCCGGCTGGCGGCGACGCCGCTCGGCGGGGCGCACCCCGGCCGACCCGGCGGCGGTCACCGGGTCACCGCAGACCGGGCCCGCCCCGTCCGCGCCCGACCCCGCCGAGGCGGCCCCGGCAGCGCAGGCCGTGCCCGACGGCCACGCCCCGGCGGGCGGCCCGGCCCGGTCGACCGGCCCACTGGAGTTGACCGACGAGCAGGCGGCGAGGCTGCACGAGGCGTGCCGCCGGCACGCGCTCGCGCTGGGGCTGCCCCCGGAGGCGGCCGACCTGCTGGCCGACGCGACGGTCGGTGCGATGGTCGCCCCGGTCGACCGGTGACCGGCCCGCCGGATCCCACGGCGGCAGCCCGCGCCGGTCGGCCCGGGACCGACGCCGGTCCGCGCCCCGCCGGTGGAAGCGCGCCGGCCGGGGCCGGCGACCCGGCCCCGTCCGGTGTGGCCGGTGGCGACGTCCCCTCGGCCGGCGGTGCCGACCCGGCCACGGCACCGGCGGACGGCGACGGGGCACCGGACCGGCTGGGCTGGTGGTACCTGCTGGTGACGGCATCGCTGGTCGCGGTCGGGGTCGGCGCCGGCGACCTGTTCTTCCTCGCCGACGGGTCGCTGAGCGTGCCCTGGGCGCTGGCCTTCGACGCCTGCGAGCGGGCGTACGGGGCGACCGTGGCGAACCCCGTGCCGCCCGGGTTCACCGACTGCCTGGCCGGGCCGGCCCGGGAGCGTGGGCTGGTCCTGCTCGGTGCGGTCGGGGTGGTGCTGGTCTGCGCGGCGGTGCTGCTGGTGTCGGCGCCCGCGGTCGACCGGTGGCGGCTGCGCCGGCACCGGGGCCGGTACACCGTCGCGGGGGCGGCCGACCGGTTCGCCGCGCTGTGCGCCGCCGCCGGGCTCACCGGCCGCGACCGGCCGCGCCTGCTGATCGCCGGTCCGCCGGTCCGGCAGGCGTTCACCATCGGGGTGGTCGGCGGGCGGCCGACCGTCGTGCTCCCGGTGGGGGTCGCCGTGGCGTACCGGAATCCGGCCCGGTTCGACCCGGTGGTCCGGCACGAACTCGCCCACGTACGGGCCCGGGACGTGGTCCGGGTGGGGGTCGTCCGCGGGCTGGTCTGGCTGCCGGTGCCCGCAGTCGCCGTCGGCGGCCTGCTGAAGGTCGGCAGCCTGTCGGAGGTCGGCGGCCCCGGCCCGGACGCGGTGGTCGTCGCCGGCGCGTTTCTGCGCGCCCTGCTGCTGGCGGTGCTGGTCGCGGTGCTGGCGGCGGCCCTGCTGCGGGCCCGCGAGCGGGAAGCGGACCGGTACGCGGCGCGGGCCGGCCAGGCCGAGGCGTTGACCGCGTTGCTGCGGTCCGGCACGGCCGGGCCGGCCCCGGTGGGCAACCGGATACGGGCCGCCCTGAGTGGACCGCTGGCCCGCCATCCGTCACCCCCGGCCCGGATCCGCTCGCTGCGGGAACCGGCCCATCGGCACACCGGCGACCTAACGCAGGGGGTGGCGGTCGGCACGGTGACGGCGGCGACCATGGTCGCCGCGTACGACCTCGTCCGGGAGTGGCACTACCCGGCGCTGGGTTGGCTGCCCGCGGTGGTCGCCGTCGGGGTCGGGGCCGGGCTGCTCGTCGGTGGGCTGCTGCCGTCGCTGCTCCGGCGGGCCCATTCGGCCGGCCGGGCCGGCCGCACGGCCGGCTGGTGGCGGCTGGTCACCGGCACCGCTGCCGGCCTGTTCGTGGTCGCCTTCGGCACCACCTGGCTGCCGCTGCCCGGCGGGACGGGCCTGTTCCCCGGCCACGGGCCGGGTGCCGGCCTGCTCTTCGCCGTGGTCACCGCGGCGCTCGGCGCGGGCGCGGTCGGGCTCTGCGTGCTCGTCGCGACGGCGCTGGTCGACGGGCAGCGGTCCCCGAACCCGCCCGGCCCCGGCTGGCGGTCCGCCGGTCACGCGACCGCGCTCGGCGTCACGGTGGCGGTGCTGTGGCCGGTGCCGTGGCTGCCGCAGGTGTGGCCCGACCCGGCCGTGGTACGGATCTGGCTGGCCTACGACCTGCCCCGTACCGGTTGGCTGTTGCTGGCTCTCGGGCTGCCGGTGCTGCTCGCGCTGCGTCGCCTTCCGGTCGTCGTACCCCGGCCCGGTGTCGGCGCTGCCGTCGTGCGTCGGGTGGTCCGCTCGACGCGGGCGCGGGTGGTCGCGGTCGTCGTGCTGGTCTGCGGTGGTGGCGCGGCCCTGCAGCTCCGGCTCGCCCCGCCCGGCACGCTCGACGAGGCGGTGCGTGACGCGCAGGCCCGGTGGCTGCTCACCGCGCTCGCCGGGTGGGTGGTGCTGCTGGTGACCTCGGCCGGGCCGGGCCGGCGACGGCTCGACCGGGCGGTGCTCGCCGCCGTCGCCGCGACCGTCGGGTCTGCCCTGGTGCAGTTCCTCGATGCGGCGGTGGGCGGGCGGTCCGCCGACGCGTTGGCGTTCCGGCTGACCGTCGGCCGACCGTTGGTCTGGCTGCTGTACCTGGTCGCCCTCAGCGTGCCGGTCCTGCTGCTGCGCCCGCCCGGCCGGGTCCGGCCCCGCCGATGGGCGCTGCCGGGCCGGGCGGTGCTGCCGGCGGTGGCGCTGGCCACCGTGGCGCTGACCGTGCTGGTGCTCGGCCCCGGAGCGTCCGGCAGCTACCTCTCCCTGCCGACGGCGTCCCACCCGGTCGCCGGCCCGCCGGACGCGACCCGGTCGACTCCGCCCGCCGCGACCCCGTCGGCGGTGGACCCGCCCGGACCCACGCCCGTCGGCGGCCCGACGACCCCCGGCGCACTGCCCGCCGGAGGGCGGCGGCTGGCGCTGGCCGAGGCGCGTGCCGCCGTCCGGGCGGTCCGGCCGGCGCTGCCGCCGTCCTGGGTGTCCCAGCAGGTCACCCCCGGCGGGAACGCCCGCATCGCGCCCGCCGCCTGCGTCCCGCTGGCCCGCGACACCTACCTTGACGTGCTTCGGCCGGGGGCCCGGTCCAGGGCCGAGGCCCGGTACGGTACGCCACCCGGTCGGGTCGGCATCGTCTCCACCACGCTGGACGTCACGGTCACCTCGTACGCCGAGCCGGTGCCCGGCGCGGTGTTCGCCGCGGCCGACGCGGCCCGCGCCGCCTGCCGACGGTTCACCGCCGGCAGCCCTCCCGTCCGGTTCACCGTCGGTGGCCGGCCGCCCCCGGTGCTCGGTGAGCAGTCCTGGCGGGTCGACTACGCGCTGTCCAGCGGTAGCGGCCGGAAC
The DNA here is from genome assembly GCF_044755745.1 of Micromonospora sp. NPDC092111. Taxonomy (NCBI): domain Bacteria; kingdom Bacillati; phylum Actinomycetota; class Actinomycetes; order Micromonosporales; family Micromonosporaceae; genus Micromonospora; species Micromonospora sp. NPDC092111. The sequence continues at coordinate 192,107 of NZ_JBIVRQ010000008.1, read as the reverse complement.
CGGATCACCGGCGCGACGGTCCTCGTCCTCGTCCGGGTGGGCCACAACCTGGTCACCGTCGTCGTCACCACGGTAATGCGGCCACTGGACGAACGGATCGTCACCGGCGCGGTGACCGCCGTGGTACGCGCCCTCGACCGGCCCTGACCGCCGGTGGCCGGCCCGCCGCCCGGCCGGTGCCGGCCCGGGCCGCGCCGAGCCAGACACCCACCACGAGGGCGACGACGGAGACGACGACGAGGGGCAACCGGATCCCGGTCAGCGTCAGGGTCTCCCGGAACGCGGTCGCCCCGACGAGGACCCCGGTGACCGGCTCGGTCAGGGTCAACGCGACCAGCGGGGCGGCGATCCGCCCGTGTTGGAAGGCGTTCTGGTTCAACTGCACCCCGAGCAGGGCGACCACCAGCAGCGCCCACAGGCGCGGGTCGAGGGCCAGGGCGGCCAGGTCGCCGGTGAACCGTGTGGTCACCGACTTGAGCAGCGCGGCGCTCACGCCGTAGAGGATCCCGGTGGCGACGCCGAGCAGCGCGCCCCGGGTCGCGTCGCCGACCGGCCGGGCGACGAGCAGGCAGGCGACCACCGCCGTGCCGGCCACCGCGGCGACCCACCACCACGCGCGGGTGCTCGGGTCGGTCACGCCGGCCCGTGGGTCGGCGGCGGCCAGGAAGGTGACCAGCCCGGCGGTGCCCACGAGCGTCGCGGCGAGGTCCCGTCGGTGCACCGGCTGCCGGTTCCAGACCGCCTCGATCAGGATGGCCATGAACAGCCCGCTGGCCAACAACGGCTGGACGAGGGTGAGCGGGCCGTGCCGCAGGGCCAGCGTCTGGGCGGCCACCCCGGCGACGTCCGGGGCCCAGCCGAGCTGCCAGAGCCGGGTCCGGAGCAGTCGTAGCAGCAGGCGGGGGTCCAACGCCCGCCGTTGCTGCTGCCGTTTCGCGGCCCGCTGATGCAGCGTGGTGGACAGGGCGAAGCAGAAGGCCGCGACGAGGGCGGCCACCACCGAGACGGTCATCGCGTCCCACGCAGGTGCTCACCGAGCGGGCCCACCGTCCAGCCCCGCCGACGGCACTCGTCGAGCAGGTGTGGCAGGGCGTTAAGTCCCGCCCGCCACGCACCGGGCGCCGCCGCGCAGGAGGAGTCGTGCAGCAGGACCGTGCCGCCGCCGGAGAGTCCGCTGCGGACCCGGGCGAGCACCGATCCCGCGTCGGCCGAGCGGGTCCAGTCCCGACCCCAGCACGTCCAGAGCACCGGCCGCAGGGCCAGCCGTCGGGTGGTGAGCAGCGCCGCGCCGGTCAACACCCCGTACGGTGGGCGGAAGAACCTGGGGGGCTGGCCGGTGACGGCGGTGACCAGTGCCCGCCCGGCGGCGATGTCCCGGCAGGTGCCCACCGGCCCGCGCAGCAGCAGGTTGCGGTGCTCCCACCCGTGCAGGGCGACCTCGTGACCGGCGGCGACGATCTGTCGACCGAGGGCGGGCGAGCGCAGCAGCATCGAGCCCAGCAGGAAGAAGGTGGCCCGCACCCGGTGCGCGGCCAGCACCTCCAGGAACCGGGGGGTGGACTCCGGGTCCGGACCGTCGTCGAAGGTCAGCGCGATCCGGTCCGGCGGGCCCACCCCGTCGAGCCGGTGGAGCAGCCGTCCCCGCAGCGGTGGCAGGGCGGTGACCGCCGGGGCCAGGTGCAGGCCGCCGAGCGCGGCGAGCCCGGTCACCAGCCGGCCGGCCGTGCGGTGCCTCACTGGCGACCACCGGACGACTGGAGCAGCGCCGCGACCACCGCCACGGCGTCCCCGAGGGCATCGAGCGGGGACCGCCGGCGATGCCCGTCGTACGCGTCCGCGCCGCCCGGTACGGCGGCCACCTCGGCGACCAGCCCGGCCACGTCGACCCGGCCGTGCGGTGCGGTGGCGGAGCGGGGTCGCCCCGTGGTCGTCTCGACCAGCGCCGGCCCCAACTGCTCCGCCGACGACACCCGCCGGGTCAGGCCGGCCCGAGCGAGGATCGAGGCGTTCGCCCGCCCGTGCCCGGGAATAGGACGGTAGGTCACCACCGGCACCCCTGCGGAGAGCGCCTCCTGACAGGTCAGGCCGCCCGCGTTCTCCACCACCACGTCCACCGCGCGCATCAGCGTCGGCATGTCGTCGACCCAGCCGAACACGTGCTCCCAGTCCTGCCGCAGCCGGTCGTAGAGCAGGGTGTTGCGCCCGCACACCACCACCGGTCGGGCCCAGCCGGTCGCGCCCACCTCGGCCACCGTGGTCTCGACGTCCCCGGCGCCCCACGCGCCCGCGACGACCAGGGCCAGCCGGTCCCGCTCGGGCAGGCCGAACCGCCGCCGGGCCTGCCGCCGGTCGGTCCGGCGCGATCCGTCGAAGGCGGACGACACCAGCGGCTGCACGACGGTGACCTCCACCCCGTCGGCGCCGTCGACCGGTGGCACCTCGGCGTGCCGGAGCGCGCAGTACCGGTCCACCCCCGGACTGACCCAGGTCGGGTGGACCACGAAGTCGGTGACGTAGCTGATGACCGGCACGATCAGCCGTCCCTGCCGGCGCAGCGGTCCGAGGAGCTGGTTGGCGAACGGATAGGTCGTCACCACGGCACGGGTGTCCGGCGGGATCGCCCGACCCATGCGGCGCCGGACGGGACGGAGCAGGGCACGGATCACCGAAACGGACAACCGGGACCGGGCGGTCAGGGCGAACAGGAGGTCGTAGCCCCGGGGCAGCCAGCGCAGGATGTCCCGGTACGCCTCGCGGAACGCCCAGCGCACCGGGCGCGGCAGGACGTCCAGCAGGTTCAGCCGGTCCACCGTGAAGCCGCGCTCCCGCAGGCGGTGCGCCAGCTCCTCGGCGGCGGTGTCGTGGCCCGCGCCGACGTCTGCCGAGATCACGACTATCCGCCCTCGGCACTCCATGTGAGCGCGCTTACCCGTCGCCGACCCGGACAGTCCCCGGGGCCGTGGTGGGGTTCGCCGGACCGGGGAGCCGGCGCGACCGGAAGAGTGGGGTGCCGGCCGGCGGGCGGATCGGGGGAGCCGGCGCGACCGGAAGGGCGGGGTGCCCGGCCGGCGGGCGGATCGCCCGGCGGCCGGCCGGGCTCCGGCCACCCGGTGCTGACCGTCGGTCAGCGGGATCAGTCCGCGCTGGGCCGGGGTGGTCAACGCCCTGGCCTGGCGTGGGTGCGGTGGTGGGGTTCGCTGGCCGACGGCGTCCGGGCTCCCGCCGGGTCCGACGGCTGCCCCACCAGGCCCGGGTGGCGGGTGTCCCGTCGACCCGGGACAGCCGTCCCTGGTGGGTGGGTGTGACCGCCGCGCAGACTCCATTCGTCGCTACCGCAGCGGCCGACGAAGGGAACCTCGACGATGGACGTGCCAGCCGGAACCGTGGCCGGTGCGGAAAAAATCCTGAGCCACCACACAGTCCCTTGTGGACGTGATCATGGCCTCTGACGGGCGGAAGATGATCTGTCGGCTTAGCTGCTGCAACGTTGGAAATCTTGATCAGAATCGCGTCGGACATTCAGGACCGCCGTCATGAAGCCGGCCGTCCATAGGTCGCCTTGTTGACAGTCTTTGGTTTGCGCCGTCGCTTGCGGCGTTGCAGAATGGACCGCGGTCAAGGGCGCTCGGGGGATCCGCCCAGGTCAGTGACTAAGGGACCGTAAAGGTGCTGGGGGAACTATTGATGATCTCTGGATAGTGGTCGAAGCGGGCAAATGCTCTCGCTGGGCCCGCCGATCACGTCCAGATTGATCGTTTCCGAGGCTGACGCATGCCTGCGGAACACGCCGCATTTGTGCGGCTGTTCCGGTTGTTGGCATGCCCCTGATCGGGGGGTGCGTCACGATTCCGACATCACGAAAAAGTGGCCGTCGGTCGACCAAAACGCATTAACCTGCGTTAAGTCGACGGTGGTCCGTCCGTTCTCGTCTGGGGAGCTCTAAATTGCGTCAGCAGGAGAACTGCGCCAAGGTCGAATACCTGCCATCCTTTGCGCAGCACCGAATGTGGTTCCTCGACCGGTTGTCCGGCGGGCGCGACACGGCGTACGTCGCCACGCCGATGTGGCGGGTGCACGGGCGGCTCGACCGGGACCGGCTGGAACGGGCGGTGGCCGCACTGGCGGCCCGGCACGACTCGCTGCGCACCACCTTCGTCGAACGGGACGGCGTGCCGCTGGCGCGGGTCGCCGGCCAGCTCCACCCCCGCGTCGACTGGCGGACCGCCACCAGCGCCGACGAGGTCGACCGGCAGGCCGAGGTCGAGGCCGGCAGGTCGTTCGACCTGACCACCGGACCGCTCTGGCGGGTCGTGGTGTGGCGGCTGAGCGAGACCGAGCACGTGCTGCTGGTGGCGATCCACCACATCGTCTCCGACGGCTGGTCGATGGGCCTGCTGGTCCGCGAACTCGGCGCGCTGCACGACGGGGACGCCCTGCCCGACCTGCCCACCCGGTACGCCGACTTCGCGCCGGCCCAGCGCCGGGAACTCGACGGCGACCGGCTCGCCGGTGACGTCGCCTACTGGCGGGACCGGCTGGCCGGGCTGCCGGCGCTGACACTGCCCGCCGACGGGCCCCGCCCCGCCCCGCCCTCCCACGCCGGGGCCACCCGCGAGTTCACCCTCGACCCCGACCTGGTGGATGGACTGCGCCGGCTGAGCCGGGACCACGGCGGCACGCTCTACATGACCCTGCTGGCCGCGTTCCAGGTGCTGCTGGGCCGGTGGAGCGGGCAGACCGACTTCGGCATCGGCACCCCCGTCGCCGGGCGCAACCGGCCCGAGGTGGAGAACCTGATCGGCCTCTTCGTCAACACCCTGGTCATGCGGGCCGACCTGGCCGGCGACCCGACCTTCGCCGAACTGCTGGCCCGGGTCCGCGACGACGCCCTGGACGCCCTCGACCACCAGGACGTGCCGTACGAGCGGGTGGTGCGGGAACTGCGCCCGGAGCGGCCGGACACCGACACCCTGATCGACGCGTGGTTCGCCATGCAGAACGTGCCCACCGCCGACGGTCCGGGCGGGACGCTGCGGTTCACCGACTTCGAGACCGACCGACCCAAGGCCCTCTTCGCCGTCTCGCTCTTCGCCCAGCCGCGCGGCGACGAACTGGTGATGACCGTCGTCTACCGCACCGACCTGTTCGACGCGGCCACCGTCGAGCGGTTGGTGGGGCGGTGTCGGGAGCTGTTGGCCGCGGTGGTGGCCGATCCCAATGTCCGGATCGGTGCGCTCGGCCTGCCGGCCGGGGAGCGTGCGCTGCTGCGCCGGCTCGGTGCCGGTGACCTGGCGGGCCGCAGCCAGGATCCGGTGGTCCTGTTCGAGGAGCGGGTTCGTCGGGATCCTGGCGCGTTGGCTGCGGTGGGTGGTGGCGGGGTGGTGTCGTACGGGGAGTTGAACGCTCGTGCGAATCGGGTTGCGTGGTGGTTGCGGGGGCATGGGGTGGGTGTGGAGTCGCTGGTGGGGGTGCGGCTTCGTCGTGGGGTGGACATGTTGGCTGCGGTGTTGGGGGTGTTGAAGGCTGGTGGGGCGTACGTGCCGATCGACCCGGCCTGGCCCGCCGAGCGGGTCGACTTCGTCACCGCCGACGTGGGCGCGACCGTCGTCATCGACGGGCCGCTGCCCGACGGGGGCCGGGACGACGATCTCGGGCTGCCGGTGGAGCCCGGCCAGCTCGCCTACGTGATCTACACCTCGGGGTCGACCGGTCGGCCGAAGGGGGTGGGGATCTGCCGGGGTGCGATGGGTGGGCATGTGTCGCGGATGCGGCGGCGGTTCGGGCTTGGTCCGGTCGACCGGGTGCTGCAGTTCGCCGCGCTTGCCTTCGACGCCTCCGTCGACCAGATCTACCCGGCGTTGACCTGCGGGGCGGCCCTGGTGCTGCCCGAACACGGCCTGGTCGCCCCGGCCACCCTGCTGCCCCTGCTCGACCAGCACGGCGTGACCGTCGCCAACCTGCCGCCGGCCTACTTCGGTGAGCTGGTCGCCGAACTCGCCGAGCGCGACGGTGTCGTCCCCGGTGCGCTGCGGCTGATGGTCCTCGGCGGCGACGTGGTCCGCCCCGCCGACGTGGCCCGGCTCGCCGCGTGCTGCCCGGACGTCGCGGTACTCAACGCCTACGGCCCGACCGAGTCGACCGTCACCACCACCCTGTACGACGTTCCGGCGGACGTCACCGACCCGGTGCCGGTCGGTCGTGCGGTGGGTGATCGGCAGTTGTACGTGCTGGATTCTCGGGGTGACGAGGTGCCGGTGGGTGCGGTGGGTGAGTTGTTTGTGGGTGGTGGTTTGTTGGCTCGGGGTTATGTGGGTCGGGGGGGTTTGACGGGGGAGCGGTTTGTGCCGGATTCGTTGGGGGGCGGGTCGGGTGGTCGGTTGTATCGGACTGGGGATCTGGTGCGGTGGCGTGGTGATGGGCAGTTGGAGTTTTGTGGGCGTTTCGATGGTCAGGTGAAGGTGCGGGGGTTCCGGGTCGAGGTTGGTGAGGTGGAGGCCCGGTTGCGGGAGCATCCGGCGGTGCGGGATGCCGTGGTCGTCGCCTGGCAGGACCGGCTCGTCGCCTACCTCGCCGGGGAACCGACCGTCGACGCCCTGCGCGACTGGCTCGCCGAACGGCTGCCCGAGTACATGGTGCCGTCCGTCGTGATCGTCCTGGACGAACTGCCCCGCACCGTCGGCGGCAAGATCGACCGGGACAAGCTGCCCGACCCGGACGGGCACCGGCCCACCCTCACCGAGGAATTCGTCGGCCCGCGCGACGCCACCGAGGAGGCCGTCGCCGAGGTGTGGCGGCAGGTCCTCCAACTCGACCGGATCGGCATCCACGACAACTTCTTCGACCTCGGCGGGCACTCCCTGCTCGCCACCCTCGCCGTGGCCCGCCTGGTCAAGGCCCTCGACCGTCCGGTCGACGTGCGCGGCTTCTTCGCCCACCCGACGATCGCCGAGTTCGCCGCCGCCCTACCACCGGCCCGGCCGCAGGCCACCCCGTCCATCGGCCGCCTGGTCCGCAGCGGCGACTTCCCGCTGTCGTTCGCCCAGGAACGGATGTGGTTCCTGCACCGGCTCGAACCCGACGCGCCCGACTACATGGCCGCCCTGGCCTGGCGGGTCGACGGGCCGCTCGACGCGGACCGCCTCGACCGGGCGCTGCGGCACCTCGTCGACCGGCACGAGTCGCTGCGCACCACCTTCCCGGTGGTCGACGCGCAGCCGGTGCAGCGGGTCGCCGCCCGCGCCGACGTCGCCGCCACCTGGCACGACCTGCGGTCGGCCCCCGACCCGTACACCGTCGCCGTCCGGCTGGCCGGTGCGGAGCTGCACCGCCCGTTCGACCTGGCCACCGGCCCGCTGTTCCGGGCCCTGGTCTGGCAGCTCGACACCGCCGACCACCTGCTCGTCCTCGCGATGCACCACATCGTCTCCGACGGCTGGTCGATGGGCGTGCTGGTCCGCGAGCTGGGTGCCCTCTACGCCGGCGACACCCTGCCCGACCTGCCCGTCCAGTACGCCGACTACGCCGGCTGGCAGCGGCAGGAACTCGCCGGCGAGCGCCTCGACGCCGAGCTGGGCCACTGGCGCGAGCGGCTGGCCGGGCTGCCGGCCCTGGAGGTGCCCACCGACCGACCCCGCCCCGCGCAGCCGTCCTGGGCCGGCGCGACCACCGAGTTCAGCCTCGACCCCGAACTGGTCGCCGGGCTGGAACGGCTCGGCCGCGCGCACGGCGCCACCCTCTACATGACCCTGCTCGCCGCGTTCCAGGTGCTGCTGGCCCGGTGGAGCGGGCAGACCGACTTCGGCGTCGGGGTGCCGGTCGCCGGTCGCACCCGGCCCGAGGTGGAGAACGTCATCGGCTTCTTCGTCAACACCCTGGTCATGCGCGCCGACCTGGCCGGCGACCCGACCTTCACCGAGCTGCTCGGTCGGGTCCGGGACCGGGCCCTCGACGCGTACCAGCACCAGGAGGTGCCGTTCGAGCGGGTGGTGGAGGAGCTCCGGCCGGACCGGGACCTCAGCCGCTCCCCGCTGTTCCAGGCCATGTTCGACCTGGAGGTCCGCTCCATCGGCGCGCCGCGCCTCGGCGACGCCCGGCTGCGCCCCGCCGAGATCCCCTTCGACGTCACCAAGTTCGACCTGATGTTCACCTTCACCACCGACCCGGGCGCGGCCGGCGGCTTCGTGCAGTACCGCACCGACCTGTTCGACGCGGCCACCGTCGAGCGGTTGGTGGGGCGGTGTCGTGACCTGCTGGCCGCCGTGGTGGCCGATCCCGGTGTGCGGGTCGGTGCGCTCGGCCTGCCGGCGGGGGAGCGTGCGTTGTTGCGTCGGTTCGGGGCCGGTGAGGTCGCCGGTCGGGTGGCGGACCCGGTGGTCCTGTTCGAGGAGCGGGTTCGTCGGGATCCTGGCGCGTTGGCTGCGGTGGGTGGTGGCGGGGTGGTGTCGTACGGGGAGTTGAACGCTCGTGCGAATCGGGTTGCGTGGTGGTTGCGGGGGCATGGGGTGGGTGTGGAGTCGCTGGTGGGGGTGCGGCTTCGTCGTGGGGTGGACATGTTGGCTGCGGTGTTGGGGGTGTTGAAGGCTGGTGGGGCGTACGTGCCGATCGACCCGGCCTGGCCCGCCGAGCGGGTCGACCTGGTCACCGCCGACGCCGGGATCACCACCGTGCTGGACGGGCCGTTGCCCGACGGGGGCCGGGACGACGACCCCGGGTTGCCGGTCGACGGTAGCCAGCTCGCGTATGTGATCTACACGTCGGGGTCGACCGGTCGGCCGAAGGGGGTGGGGATTTCCCGGGGTGCGATGGGTGGGCATGTGTCGCGGATGCGGCGGCGGTTCGGGCTTGGTCCGGTCGACCGGGTGCTGCAGTTCGCCGCGCTCGCCTTCGACGCCTCCGTCGAGCAGATCTTCCCCGCGTTGACCTGCGGGGCGGCCCTGGTGCTACCCGAACACGGCCTGGTCGCCCCGGCCCAGCTCGTCGCCGACGTCGAACGACACCGGGTCACCGTGCTGGAGGTCGTCCCCGGCTACCTCACCGAACTGATCGCCGAGGTCTCCGGCGACGGCACCACCCCGCTCACCTGGAGCCCCGCCCACCTGCGGCTGCTGATCCTCGGCGGCGACGCCGTCCGCACCGCCGACCTCGCCTGGTGGACCCGGCACTTCCCCGACATGGCCGTGGTCAACACCTACGGCCCGACCGAGACCACCATCAGCGCCACCATCTACGACGTGCCGTCCGAAGTGGACGGCCTGGTGCCGGTCGGTCGTGCGGTGGGTGATCGGCAGTTGTACGTGCTGGATTCTCGGGGTGACGAGGTGCCGGTGGGTGCGGTGGGTGAGTTGTTTGTGGGTGGTGGTTTGTTGGCTCGGGGTTATGTGGGTCGGGGGGGTTTGACGGGGGAGCGGTTTGTGCCGGATTCGTTGGGGGGCGGGTCGGGTGGTCGGTTGTATCGGACTGGGGATCTGGTGCGGTGGCGTGGTGATGGGCAGTTGGAGTTTTGTGGGCGTTTCGATGGTCAGGTGAAGGTGCGGGGGTTCCGGGTCGAGGTTGGTGAGGTGGAGGCCCGGTTGCGGGAGCATCCGGCGGTGCGGGATGCCGTGGTCGTCGCCTGGCAGGACCGGCTCGTCGCCTACCTCGCCGGGGAACCGACCGTCGACGCCCTGCGCGACTGGCTCGCCGAACGGCTGCCCGAGTACATGGTGCCCGCCGTGTTCGTCGTCCTCGACGAACTACCCCGCACCGTCGGCGGCAAGATCGACCGGGACAAGCTGCCCGACCCCGACCGCCACCGGCCCGCGCCGGGCGACAGCTTCGAGGCCCCCCGCAACCCCACCGAGGAGGCCGTCGCCGATGTCTGGCGGCAGGTCCTCAACCTCGACCGGATCGGCATCCACGACAACTTCTTCCACCTGGGTGGCCACTCCCTGCTCGCCACCCGGGTCGCCATCCGGCTGCGCGCGGCCTTCGGCTGCGACATCGGCGTCCGCACCCTCTTCGAGCGGCCCACCGTGGCCCGGCTCGCGGTCGCCGTCGAAGACCGGTTGATGCGCGAGATCGCGGCGATGACCAGCGAGGACGTCGAGCAGGCACTGAAGGAGCAGCAGGCATGAGCACGATGCACGGGCTGGTCGAGGCGCAGGTCCGACGGACCCCCGACGCGGTCGCCCTGGAGTTCGAGGGCGAGGAGCTGACCTACCGGGAGATGGACCGGCGGGCCAACCGACTCGCCCACGCCCTGCGCCGGCACGGCGCCCGGCCGGAGACCGTGGTCGCCGTCGGCGCCCACCGCTCCCTGGACCTGGTGGTGGCGCTGCTCGGCATCCTCAAGAGCGGCGCCGCCTACCTGCCCCTGGACCTGGAGCTGCCCACCGACCGGCTGACCTACATGACCGGCCAGGCCGGGGCGATCGCCCTGGTCCGTGGCCCCGGCATGGACCGCGACCTGGGCCTGACCGGGCTGCCCGAACTGACCCTCGCCGACACCGCCGGCGAATCCGACCAGCCCTGCGCCGTCGCCGTCGACGAGCGTCACGCCTGCTACGTCATGTACACCTCCGGCTCCACCGGCCGCCCCAAGGGCGTCGTCGCCGAACACCGGGGAGTGGTCAACCGGCTGCGCTGGGGCCAGCACGAGTACGGCATGACCGCCGACGAACGAGTGCTCCAGAAGACCCCGTACGCCTTCGACGTGTCGGTGTACGAGCTGTTCTGGCCGCTGATCGTCGGCGCCCGGCTGGTCATCACGAAGCCCGGCGGGCACCGCGACAGCCGCTACCTGGTCGAGACGATCCAGCGCCGGGAGATCACCACCGTCCACTTCATCCCCACCATGCTCGCCCTGTTCGTCGGCGAGCCCGGCGCGGCGGACTGCCACCACCTGCGCCGGATCATGGCCAGCGGCGAGGCGCTCCCCGCCGAGCTGTCCCACCGGGTGCTGCGCACCCTGCCGCACGTCGAACTGCACAACCTGTACGGCCCGACCGAGGCGTCCATCGAGGTCAGCGCCTGGGCCTGCCAGCCCGACTGGCCCGACGCCACGGTGCCGATCGGCGCGGCCGTCGACAACACCCAGTTGCACATCCTCGACGCCGACCTGCGCCCCGTCGCCGACGACGGCCAGGGCGAGCTGTACCTCGCCGGGGTGCAGCTCGCCCGGGGCTACCTCGGCCAGCCCGGCCTCACCGCCGACCGCTTCCTGCCCGACCCGTACGGCGAGCCCGGCGGGCGGATGTACCGCAGCGGCGACCTCGCCCGCTGGCACACCCCCGGCGTGGTCGACTACCTCGGCCGGGTCGACGAACAGCTCAAGCTCGCCGGCAACCGGGTCGAGCTGGGCGAGATCCAGGCCGTCCTCAACGACCAGCCCGGCGTCCGCGCCTCGGTCGTCGTCGCCACCGGTCCGGCCGCCGAGACGCGGCTCGTCGGGTACGTCGTCGGCGACCACCTCGACACCGCCGTGCTGCGCGCCCGGCTCGCCGACCGGCTGCCCGGCTACATGGTGCCGTCGACCTTCGTCGCGCTGGCCGAGCTGCCGCTGACCCCGAGCGGCAAACTGGACCGCAAAGCCCTGCCCGCCCCCGACCGGCCCGACCTGGCCACCCCGTACCGGGAGCCGGAGAACCCCGTCCAGGAACGGCTGGCGAAGGTGTGGGCGGCGGTCTTCGGCGTCGCCCGCGTCGGCGTCGACGACCCGTTCTTCGCCCTCGGCGGGCACTCCCTGCTCGCCGTCCGGCTGATCTCCCGGCTGCGCGAGGAGGTGGGCGTCGACGTCTCCATCCGGGACCTGTTCGAGGGCCTGACCGTCGCGGCCCTCGCCGAGGTGGTCACCGCCGCCCCGGCACCCGACGACACCGCGCCGGCCCTGGCCCGGGGCGGCGACGACGAGCCGACGGTGCTCTCCTTCGGGCAGGAACGGCTGCTCTTCCTCCAGCGACTGCACCCGGACAGCCCCACCTACGTCATCCCCGTCGCCTGGCGGGTCGACGGCCGGCTCGACGAGACGACCCTGCGCCGCGCCCTGGACCGGCTCGCCGCCCGGCACGACGCGCTGCGGACCCGGTTCCCCGGCGACGCGCCGGTCGTCGACCGTGCGCCGCACGTCGAGCTGCGCCGCCTCGACGCCGACGGGTGGACCGACGACCTCGCCGCGGCGGAGATCCGCCGCCCGTTCGACCTGGCCGCCGGGCCACTGTGCCGGGCCACCCTGGTCCGCCTGCCCGACCACGACGTGCTGCTGCTGGTGCTGCACCACGTGGTCGCCGACGGCTGGTCCCTCGGGGTGATCGCCCGCGAACTGGGCGAGCTGTACGCCGGGGCGACCCCGCCCGCGCCGCCCGTCCGGTACGCCGACTACGCCCGCTGGCAGCGGGCCGACCTCACCCCCGCCCGGTTGACCGGCGAACTGGACTGGTGGCGGGACACCCTCGCCGGGGTGCCCGCGCTGGAGCTGCCCACCGACCGGCCCCGCCCGGCCGTGCTCGGCACCGACGGCGCCACCCACCGCTTCGACCTGCCCGCCGACGCGCTGCGCGCGCTGACCGGGCTCGCCCAGCGGCACTCCACCACCCTGCACACCGTGCTGCTGGCCGCGTTCCAGGTGCTGCTGGGCCGGTGGAGCGGGCAGCGCGACTTCGCCGTCGGCACCCCCGTCGCCGGGCGTACCCGCGCCGAGGTGGAACACGTCGTCGGGTTCTTCGTCAACACCCTCGCCGTCCGCGCCGACCTGGCCGGCGACCCCACCCTCGCCGAGCTGCTCGGCCGGGTCCGGGCGGCCACCCTCGGCGCGTACGAGCACCAGGACGTGCCGTTCGAGCAGGTGGTGGCGGAGCTGCGCCCGGAGCGGGACCTCAGCCGCACCCCCGTCTACCAGACCATGTTCGCGCTGCGGGACACCGCGGTCACCGCCCTGCGGCTGCCCGGGACGCGCACCGCAGAGCTGCCGCTGGGCTGGCGCACCGCGAAGTTCGACCTCACCCTCTTCGTCGACCAGGCCGCCGACGGCACCTGCACCGGGCTCGTCGAGTACGCCACCGACCTGTTCGACGCCGCCACCGTGGCGCGGATCGCCGCCGGCTACCGCCGGCTGCTCACCGCCCTCGCCGACGACGACGGTGGCCGGCTCGGCGACTGGGACGTCCTCGACCCCGCCGAGCGGGACGCGCTGCGCGCCGCCGGCACCGGGGCCACCCCGCCGATGCCGGCCCGCCCACTGCACCACCTGATCGCCGACCGGGTCGCCGCCGCCGGCGACCAGCCGGCCGTCGTCGACGGCGACACCGAGTGGACGTACGCCGAACTGGACCGCCGGGCGAACCGGCTGGCCCGGCACCTGGCCGACCTCGGCGTCGGCCGGGAGACCGTGGTGGCGGTCAGCCTGCCGCGCGGCGCGGACCTGGTCTGCGCCCAGCTCGCCGTGCTCAAGGCCGGCGGCGCCTACCTGCCGCTGGACGCCGACCAGCCCGCCGGGCGCAGCCGGTTCATGACCGCCGACACCGGCGCGACGCTGCTCGTCACCGCGCACGGCCACCTGGCCGGCGACGGCCTCGACTGCCGGGTCGTCGACCTGGCCGAGGCCGACCTCGACGCCCTGCCGGATACCGCCCCGGACGTCGCCGTCGACCCCGACCAGCTCGGCTACGTCGTCTACACCTCCGGCTCCACCGGCCGGCCGAAGGGCATCGGCATCACCCACCGGGGGCTGGTGCGCACCGTCCACGACGGCGACTACCTCACCCTCGACCCGGGCGACCGGGTCGCCTTCGCCGCCAACCCCGTCTTCGACGCCGCCACCTTCGAGGTGTGGGCCACCCTGGTCGCCGGCGCCACCCTGGTGGTCACCCCGCCCGACGTGGCGCTGACGCCCGCCGCGCTCGCCGCCCACCTCACCCGGCACCGGGTCACCACCCTGTTCCTCACCACCGCCCTGTTCCACCAGGTCGCCCGGGAACGCCCCGACGCCCTGAGCGGGCTGCGGCACGTGCTCTTCGGCGGGGAGGCCGCCGACCCGGCTGCCGTCGACGCCCTGCTCGCCCACGGCGGCCCCGACCGGCTGCTGCACCTGTACGGCCCCGCCGAGTCCACCACCTTCGCCACCTGGCACGAGATCACCGCCCCCAGCGGCGGCCGGGGCGCCGTCCCGATCGGCCGCCCCATGCACCACACCACCGCGTACGTCGTCGACGAGCGGCTGCGGCCGGTCCCCGTCGGCGTGGTCGGGGAACTGCTGCTCGGCGGCGCCGGCCTGGCCCGCGGGTACGTCGGCGGGGCGCGCCGCACCGCCGAGAGGTTCCTGCCCGACCCGTTCGGCCCGCCCGGCGGCCGGGTCTACCGCACCGGCGACCTGGTCCGCTGGGCCGCCGACGGGGTGCTGGAGTTCGTCGGCCGCGCCGACGGGCAGGTCAAGGTGCGCGGCTTCCGCGTCGAACCCGGCGAGATCGAGACCGTCGTCCGCCGCCACCCCGCCGTCCGGGACGCGGTGGTGCTGGCCCGCCCCGACCGCAGCGGCGCGCTCAGCCTCGTCGGGTACGTCGTCGCCGACCCGGCCGAGCTGGGCGACCTGCGCGCCCAGCTCGGGCAGAGCCTGCCGGCGTACCTGGTGCCCGCCGCCGTGGTGGTCCTCGACGAACTGCCGCTGACCGCCAACGGCAAGGTCGACCGGGCCGCCCTGCCCGAACCGACGTACGCCACCGGCACGGGCCGCCGGGAACCCGCCGACGAGTGGGAACGGCAGGTCGCCGAGATCTTCGCCGACGTGCTCGGGGTCGACCACCCCGGCATGGACGACGACTTCTTCGCCCTCGGCGGGCATTCCCTGCTCGCCATCCGGGTGGTCGGCGCGGTCGCCGCCCGCACCGGCCGGCAGCTCACCTTCCGGGACCTGTTCACCACCCGCACCGTCGCCGGGCTGGCCCGGCTGCTCGCCGACGCCGACCAGGTCAGCGCCCCCATCGTCCGGGGCACCGCGACCAGCGGGCTGCCCGTGTCGTTCGGGCAGGAACGCCTCGTCTTCCTCGACCGCCTGGAGGGGGCCGGCCCGGCGTACACCATCCCGCTGGCCTGGCGGCTCGACGGACCGCTGGACGCCGACCGGCTCGCCGCCGCCCTCGACGCCCTGGTCGACCGGCACGAGGCGCTGCGCACCCGGTTCACCCTCACCGACGGCGTGGTCCGCCAGGACGTCGACGCCGACTGGCCCGGCCTGGACCGGCGGGACGCGGCCGGCCCCGCCGCCGCCGAGGCCGCCCTGGCCGAGGCCGCCCGCGAGCCGTTCGACCTGACCGGCGGGCCGCTGCTGCGGGCCGTGCTGTGGCGGGTCGACGCCGAGGCGCACCTGCTGCTGGTCGCCATGCACCACACCGTCTCCGACGGCTGGTCGGCCGCCGTGCTGGTCCGCGAGCTGGAGGCCGGCTACGACGGCCTCGACGTGCCCCGCCCGCCGGTCCGCTACGCCGACTTCGCCGGCTGGCAACGCGGCCGGCTCACCGGCGACCGGCTGGCCCGGGAGCTGGACCACTGGCGGAACCGGCTGGCCGACCTGCCCACCCTGGAGCTGCCCACCGACCGGCCCCGCCCGGCCCGCCGCACCGGCGCCGGCGGGACCGTCGAGTTCACCGTCGAACCGGACCTGGTCGCCGGCCTGGAACGGCTCAGCCGGGAGCACGGGGCGACGGTGTTCATGACCCTGCTCGCCGCGTACCAGGTGCTGCTGGGCCGATGGAGCGGGCAGGCCGACTTCGCCGTCGGCACCCCCGTCGCCGGTCGGGGCCGCCCCGAGGTCCGCGACGTGGTCGGGTTCTTCCTCAACACGCTGGTGCTGCGGGCCGACCTGACCGGCGACCCGACCGTCACGGAACTGCTCGGCCGGGTCCGCGACGACGCCCTCGGCGCGTACGAGCACCAGGAACTGCCGTTCGGCCGGCTCGTCGAGGAACTGCGCCCCGACCGGGACCTCAGCCGCTCCCCGCTGTTCCAGGCGCTGTTCAGCTACAACGACTGGACCCTGGACACGCTGCGCCTCGGCGGCACCACCGGGGCGGCGCTGCCCGTCGACCGGGGCGCGGCCAAGCTCGACCTCACCCTGGAGCTGGTGCACCGCCCCGACGGGCTGGCCGGCGCGTTCGACTACACCACCGACATCTTCGACCCGGACACGATCGCCCGGATGGCGGCGGCGTACCGGCTGCTGCTGCGGGCGATCGTCGCGGACCCCACGGCCCGGGTCGGCGACCTGCCGCTGACCGACGCCGCGCCCGCCGCGCCGCCGGCCCGCCCGGTGGCGACGTTCCGGTCGCTGCCCGAGCGGATCGCCGAGTGGGTCCGGGCCACCCCGGACGCCACCGCCGTCATCGCCGGCCGGGCCGAGGTGACGTACGCCGAACTGGACCGGCGGGCCAACCGGCTCGCCCACCACCTGGTGGCCCTCGGTGTCGGCCCGCAGACCCCGGTCGGGCTGCGGCTGCCGCGCGGCGTGGACACCGTCGTCGCCGTGCTCGGCGTCTGGAAGGCCGGCGGCGCGTTCGTCGGCCTCGACCCGGAGCTGCCCGAGCGCCGGCTGGCCCACCTCGCCGCCGACTCCGGTGTCACGGTGGTCGTCGACCCGGCGATGCTCGCCGACCCGGCGCTGGCCGCCCGGCCGACCACCCCGCCCACCGGCGACACCCGCCCCGACCAGCTCGCCTACCTCGTCCACACCTCCGGCTCCACCGGCACCCCGAAGGGGGTGCTGGTGGAACACGCCAGCATCACCGGGTACCTCGACGAGATCCTGGCCCACTACCGGCTCGACGCCGCCGACGTCGTCCTCCAACGGGCCTCGCCCAGCTTCGACGCGTTCCTGCGGGACTGTGTCGGCCCGCTCACCGTCGGCGCGACCGTGCTGATGGCCGGTCGGTCCGACCTGTCCACCCTCGGCGTGGACCTGCCCGGCCGGCCCGCCCCGACCGCGCTGCTGAGCATGGTGCCGTCGCTGCTGCACCAGCTCCTCGACGCCGGTGACGTCGCCTCGGCCACCCTGCCGGCGCTGCGGCTGCTGGTGCTCAGCGGCGAACCGTGCACCCCGGCGCTGCTGGCGAAGCTGCACGCCGCGCTGCCCGGGCTGGGCCGGGTGGTCAACCAGTACGGCCCCACCGAGGCCACCGTCACCACCACCATCGCCGACCTCGACCCGGCGGTGGCCCACCAGTCGGTGTCCATCGGCCGGCCCATGCCCGGCACCAGCGTGCACGTGCTCGACGCCGGCCTGCGCCCGGTGCCGGTCGGCGTGTACGGCGAGGTCCACATCGGCGGGACGGGCGTCACCCGGGGCTACCGCAACCGGCCCGGCCTGACCGCCGCCGCCTACCTGCCCGACCCGTACGGGCCGCCGGGCGCGCGGATGTACCGCACCGGCGACGCCGCCCGGTGGCTGGCCGACGGGACGCTGGAGTTCCGGGGTCGCCTCGACCGCCAGGTCAAGGTGCGCGGGGTACGGGTCGAACCGGCCGAGGTGGAGACGGCCATCGCCGCCCACCCCCAGGTCGGCGGGGCGGCCGTGGTGGCCCGCCCCGACGGGCCGAACGGCTGGAAACTCGCCGGCTACGCCCAGCGCGCCCCCGGCGGCGCCATCACCGAGACCGCGCTCCGCGCCCACCTGGAGGCCGTCCTCCCGCCCGCGATGGTCCCGGTGGAGCTGCTGGTCCTCGACGTGCTGCCGCTGCTCGGCAACGGCAAGGTCGACCGGGCGGCGCTGCCGGAGATCACCACCGCGGGCACCGGCGTCGGGCACGTGGCCCCGCGGACCAGCACCGAGAAGATCATCGCCGAGGTGTGGGCGGAGCTGCTCGACCGGCCCGACGTCGGTGTCCGCGACGACTTCTTCGCCCTCGGCGGCCACTCGCTGACCGCGCTGCGGGTGATCTCCCGGCTCCGCGACCGGCTCGACGGAAAGCTCACCCTTCGCGCCTTCTTCGAGGCCCGAACCATCGCCCGGCTCGCCCGGAAACTGGAGGAGACCGCATGACCGCCCTCTCACCCGCCCAGCGGGAGCTGCTGCGCCAGCGGCTCGCGGGGCGCGCGGACCAGCGCCCCGCCCCGGCGGGGATCACCCGGGGTGCCGGCACCAGCGGGCTGCCCGTCTCGTTCGGCCAGGAACGCCTGGTGTTCCTCGACCGGCTGGAGGGTGCCGGCCCGGCGTACACCATCCCGGTGGCCTGGCGGCTCATCGGCCCGCTGGACGGCGACCGGCTGGCCGCCGCGTTCGCCGGCCTGGTCGACCGGCACGAGGCGCTGCGTACCCGGTTCACCGTCGTCGACGGCGTGGTCCGGCAGGAGATCGACCCCGAATGGGCCGGAATCCGCTGGGTCGACCTGACCGACCGGCCCGACGCGGTCGGCGCGCTCGCCGCCGAGGCCGCCGCCGCGCCGTTCGACCTGACCGCCGGCCCGCTGTTCCGGGTCACGGTGTGGCGGCTCGGCCCGGCCGAGCACGTGGTGCTGCTGGCGATGCACCACATCGTCGCCGACGGCTGGTCGATGGGCGTGCTGGTCCGCGAGCTGGAGGCCCGGTACGCCGGCACCGCCCCGCCCCCGCCGCCGGTCCGGTACGCCGACTTCGCCGCCTGGCAGCGCGCCGAGTTCACCGGCGACCGGCTGGCCCGGGAGCTGGCGCACTGGCGGGACCGGCTGGCCGGCCTGCCGCCGCTGGAACTGCCCACCGACACCGCGTCGCCGGGGCAGCGCCGCACCGCCGGGGCGACCTGCGAGTTCACCGTCGCCCCCGAACTGGTCGCCGGCCTGGAACGGCTCGGCCGCGCGCACGGCGCGACCCTCTACATGAGCCTGCTCGCCGCCTTCGAGGCGCTGCTCGGCCGGTGCGCCGGGCAGGTCGACTTCGGCGTCGGCACCCCGGTCGCCGGGCGCAGCCGGCCCGAGGTGGAGAACGTCGTCGGGTTCTTCGTCAACACCCTGGTCATGCGGGCCGACCTGACCGGTGACCCGTCCTTCGCCGAGCTGCTCGGCCGGGTCCGCGCCGACGCCCTCGGCGCGTACGAGCACCAGGACGTGCCGTTCGAGCGGGTCGTCGACGAGGTCGCCTCCGACCGGGACCTGCACCGCACCCCACTGTTCCAGGCCATGTTCAGCCTCGACGACGACGCCGACGACCGGCCCGTACGCCTCGGCGGGGTGACCGGCGAACGGTTCGACCTCGACCTGGACGCGGTGAAGTTCGACCTCATCCTGCAGACCGCCCGCCGCGCCGACGGGCTGGCCGCCGCGTTCTTCCACCGCGCCGACCTGTGGCGGCCGGCGACCATGCGGCGCTGGGCCGCGCAGTACACCCGGCTGCTGGAACAGGTCGTCGCCCACCCGGACACCCCGCTGTCCGAACTGGACCTGCTCCCCGCCGACGAGCGGCGGCAACTCGCCGCCTGGTCCGCCCCGGTCCGGTCGTACCCCTCGGCGGACCTGCTGCACGAGCGGTTCGCCCGGCACGCCGCCGCCCGGCCCGACGCCGTCGCCGTCGTCGCGGGGGAGCAGCGGACCGACTACGCCACCCTGAACCGGCGGGCCAACCAGCTCGCCCACCGGCTGCGCGCCGCCGGCGTCGGCCCGGAGACGCTGGTCGCGCTCTGCGTCAACCGGGACGTCGACCTGGCCGTCGGCATCCTCGGCATCCTCAAGGCCGGCGGCGCGTACCTGCCGCTGGACGCCGAGCACCCGCGCGACCGGCTGGAGTACACCGTCGCCGACGCCGGGGTCACCCTCGCCGTCGTCTCACCCGGCCTCACCGACCGGGTACCGGTCGACCCGGCCGGGCAGCTCCGCCTCGACGACGCCACCCTCGCCGACGAGCCGGCCGACGACCCGGCCCCGGTCACCGACCCGGACCACCTCGCCTATGTCATCTACACCTCGGGCTCCACCGGCCGGCCCAAGGGGGTGGCCGTGCCGCACCGGCAGGTCGTCCGGCTCCTCGACTCCTGCGACGACGCCCTCCACCTGCCGCCGGCCGGGGTGTGGAGCCTGTTCCACTCGTACGCCTTCGACTTCTCCGTCTGGGAGCTGTGGGGGGCGCTGACCCGGGGCGGCAGCGTCGTCGTGGTGGACAGGTCCACCGCCCGCGACCCGTACCGGTTCGCCGCGCTGCTGGAGGCCGAGCGGGTGTCGGTGCTCAGCCAGACCCCCGGCGCGTTCCGCAACCTGCGCGCCGCCCTCGGCGACCGGCCACTGGCCGACCTCGGGGTGCGCACCGTCGTGCTCGGCGGGGAGAAGCTCGACCTGCCCGAGCTGGACGGCTGGCTCGACGGCCCCGGCGTCGGCGTCACGCTGGTCAACATGTACGGCATCACCGAGACCACCGTGCACGTCACCCACCGCGTCGTCACCGCCGCCGACCGCACCGGCCCGGCCACCTCCCCGATCGGCCGGGCGCTGGGCGACCTGACCATCCACGTCCTGGACCCGCACCTGCGGCCCGTCCCGGTCGGCGTCACCGGGGAGCTGTACGTCGGCGGCGCCGGCCTGGCCCGGGGCTACCTCGGCCGGCCCGGCCTGACCGCCGAGCGGTTCGTCCCCGACCCGTTCTCCGCCACCCCCGGCGCGCGGCTGTACCGCACCGGCGACCGGGCCCGGCACCTGCCCGACGGGGACCTGGAGTACCGGGGCCGCGCCGACGACCAGGTGAAGATCCGTGGCCACCGGATCGAGCTGGGCGAGGTGGAGGCGGCACTGCTGCGCCACGACGCCGTCGTGCAGGCCGCCGTGGTGGCCCGGGGCGAGCGCACCGGCGAGCACCGGCTGCACGCCTACCTGGTCGTCGACGGCGAGCCCGCCGCCGACGAGCTGCGCGGCTGGCTGCGGGAGCGGCTGCCCGAGCCGATGGTGCCGGCGACCTTCACCGCCCTGCCCACCCTGCCGCTGACCGCCAACGGCAAGGTCGACCGCCGGGCGCTGCCGGCCGTCGAGGGGGCCACCCTGGACACCACCCGGGTGTACGTCCCACCGGCCACCCCCACCGAGCGGGCCCTCGCCGAGGTGTGGTGCGCCGCGCTGGGCGCGGACCGGGTCGGCGTCACCGACCGCTTCTTCGACCTCGGCGGCGACTCCATCCTCGCGCTGCGGGTGGTGGGGCTCGCCGAGCGGCGCGGGGTGACCGTGGCGCTGCGCGACGTCTTCGCCCACCAGGCGCTCGGCGAGCTGGCCCGGGCGGTGGACTCCGCCGCCGACGCGGCCCGGGACGCCCCCGCCGTGGGCGGGCCGGTCGACCGGTTCGCCATGGTCGCCCCCGGCGACCGGGACCGGCTGCCCGCCGGGCTGGACGACGCCTACCCGCTGACCCGGATGCAGCAGGGCATGCTCTACGAGCTGCTCGCCGACGCCGGCAAGGGCGCCTACCACAACGTGACCAGCTTCCGGATCCAGGAGCCGGCCGGCTTCGACGCCGCCGCCATGCAGGCCGCCGCCGACGCGGTGGTCCGCCGCTACGAGATCCTGCGCACCGGCTTCGACTGGGCCTCCTACGAGGAGCCGCTGCAACTGGTCCACCCCGCGGCGGACCTACCGGTCGGCGTGGACGACCTGCGTGGCCTCGACGACGTCAGCCAGGCCGAGCGGGTCCGCGAGCACCTGCACGCCGAGTCGGTGCGCTGGTTCGAGCTGGCCGTGCCGCCGCTGATCCGGCTGCACGTGCACGTGCTCAACGACGCCGAATACCGGCTCACCATCACCGACTGCCACGCCGTCCTCGACGGCTGGAGCCTCACCTCGCTCATCGCCGAGCTGGTCGACCGGCACCGCCGGACGGTCAGCGGCGCGGGCGAGGAGCCGGCCGGCCCGCCGGTGCCCCGCTTCGCCGAGTACGTGGCCCTGGAACGCGCCGCCGTCGCCGACCCGACCGCCCGGGCATTCTGGGACGCCATGGTGGAGCAGTTCCCGCCGGTACGGATCCCCCGGTCGGCCGGGGGCACGCCGGTCGACAAGTCCACCTGCGAGGCGCTGCGCGGCTACGCCCACCTGCACGCCGGCATCGACGCCCTGGCCGCCCGCGCCGGGGTGCCCCGCAAGACGGTGCTGTTCACCGCGTACCACCACCTGATGGGGCAGCTCGCCGACGGCGAGGCGTACTCGACCGGGTTCGCCACCAACGGCCGCCCCGAGCGGGCCGGCGCGGACGGCATGCGCGGGCTGTTCCTCAACGTGGTGCCGTTCGGGGTCCGGTCGACCGCGGCGAGCTGGCTCGACCTGCTGCGCGACGTCTTCGCCGCCGAGCAGGAGGTCATCGGGCACCGCCGGTTCCCCCTCGCCGAGCTGCAACGCGGCCGGTGGGCGGGGGAGGTGCTGGTCGACACGGCCTTCAACTACGTGCACTTCCACGCCCTGGGCAGCGAACACAAGCAGGAGATCGAGGAGATCGCCCGGACCAACTTCGGGCTGATGGTCACCACCGGCCCGCAGGGCGTCTCGTTCGAGGCCGACGCCGGACGGATGTCGCAGGGCGAGGTGGAACGGCTCGCCGACGCGTACTGCGCGCTGCTCACCGAGATGGTCACCGACCCGCAGTCCGCCCCCGGCGCCGCCGTCGCGGCGGCGGACGTCCGTACCGAGGTCACCGGCCCGGCCCGCGACGACCGCAGCCTGGTGGACCTGCTCGCCGTCCAGGTGGCCGCCCATCCCGACCGGGTGGCCCTGGCCGCCGTCGGCGGCACGCTCAGCTACGCCCAGCTCGACGCCCGGGCCAACCAGGTCGCCCACCACCTGCGCCGGCACGGCGCCGGCCCGGAACGGGTCGTCGGGCTGTGCGCCGAACGCGGCGTCGACCTGCTCGTCGGCATGCTCGGCATCCTCAAGGCCGGAGCCGGCTACCTGCCGATGGACCCGGCCGACCCGCGCCGCCGCCTCGACCTGCTGGCCGCCGACACCGGCGCGGACCTGGTCCTGGTGCAGCCACGCTGGCGGGACGTGGTGCCCGCGCGGGTCGGCACCGTGATCACCCTCGACGCGGCGACCTTCGCCGCCGAACCGACCGGTGACCCGGGGGTGGCCCCGGACGCCGACAACCTGGCCTGCGTGCTCTACACCTCCGGCTCCACCGGCCGGCCCAAGGGCACCGCGGTCACCCACCGGACGATCGTCGACAGCCTGGTCGGGCAGACCTTCGCCCACCTCGACGCCGACGAGACCGTCCTGCACCTCAGCAGCGTCAACTGGGACGCGGCCATCTTCGAGATCTTCGGCCCGCTGCTGCACGGCGGCACCTGCGCGCTCTACCCGGCCGGACCGGTCACCCCGGCCGGCATCGTCGCGGCGGTCCGCCGGCACGGCGTCAGCACCGTGTTCCTCACCACCACCCTGTTCAACCTGGTGGTCGAGGAGTGCCCGGGGGAACTGGGGGTGCTGCGCCAGGTCCTGCTCGGCGGGGAGGCGGCGTCCGCGCCGCACCTGCGGGACCTCACCGCCCGCTGGCCGCACCTGCGCGTCGTCAACGGGTACGGCCCGGTCGAGGCGATGTTCATCGTCACCGCCCACCAGGTGCGTGACGTGCCGGCCGACGCGGTCAGCGTGCCGATCGGCACACCGCTGGCCCGGACCGCCGTCGTCGTCCTCGACGAGGCACTGCGCCCGGTGCCGGTGGGCGGGTCCGGGGAGATCCACCTCGGCGGCGACGCCCTGGCCCGTGGCTACCTCGGTCAGCCCGGGCTGACCGCCGACCGGTTCGTCCCCGATCCGGCCGGCGGGGGCCGGCGGCTCTACCGCACCGGCGACCGGGGCCGCTGGCGCGCCGACGGGGTGCTGGAGTTCGGCGGCCGGGTCGACGGGCAGGTGAAGATCCGG
This sequence comes from Micromonospora sp. NPDC092111, assembly GCF_044755745.1. Lineage (NCBI taxonomy): Bacteria > Bacillati > Actinomycetota > Actinomycetes > Micromonosporales > Micromonosporaceae > Micromonospora > Micromonospora sp. NPDC092111. The sequence continues at coordinate 168,299 of NZ_JBIVRQ010000008.1, read as the reverse complement.
GGCCGGCGGATCGAGCTGGGCGAGATCGAGGCGGTGCTGTCGTCCCGCCCGGACGTGGCGGTCGCCGCGGTGCTCGCCCGCACCGACCTGCCCGGCGATGCCCGGCTGGTGGCGTACCTGGTGCCGGTGACCGGGGCGGCCCTGCCCGGTCCCGCCGAGCTACGCCGCTGGCTGCGCGACCGGCTCCCCGGCTACCTGGTGCCGGCCGCGTTCGTGCCGCTGGACGCGCTGCCGGTCACCGCCAACGGCAAGCTCGACCGGGCCGCCCTGCCCGCCCCGGACGGGAACGCCGAGCCGGACCGCCCGTACACCGAGCCGCGCACCGAGGCCGAGGCCACCCTGGCCAAACTCTGGGCGGAGACGCTGCGCCTGGACCGGGTCGGCGTGCACGACGACTTCTTCGACCTCGGCGGCCACTCGCTGGCCATCGTCCGGCTCGCCGCCCGCGCCTGCGACCTCGGACTGCCGGTCGGGGTGGCCGACATCCTGGAACACCCCACGGTGGCGGCACTGGCCGAGGCGGTCACCGCCCGGGAGTCCGGCCAGTCCGGTGCCCCGGCCCGCCGCGACGGCGGGGTGCTGGTGACGCTGCGCGACGGCGACGCCGGCCGTCCGCTGTGGTGCGTGCACCCCAGCGGCGGCAGCGTCGCCTGGTACCTGCCGCTGGCCCAGGCGCTGCCCGCCGGCCGCCCGGTGTACGGCCTGCAGGCGCGGGGCATCGACGGCGGCGTCGACGCGGACACCATGACCGGCCTGGCCGCCGACTACCTGCGCGAGCTGCGCGCCCGTCAGCCGCACGGCCCGTACGCCCTGCTCGGCTGGTCGATGGGGGGCAACATCGCCCAGGAGATGGCGATCCAGCTCACCGCCGCCGGCGAGCACGTCGACACCCTGCTGCTGCTGGAGCCGGCGGTGCCGGACGACGCCGGGATGTTCGCCGTCACCGAGGCCCTGGACCTGCTCGACCGGGCGGTCGCCATGCGTGAGGCGGTCCGCGAACTCACCCCGGGCACCCCGGCCCGGCTCAGCCAGGAACGCGAGCTCGTCGCGACGCTGCGCGCCGCCGGGGTCGACGAGGCCGAGGCCGAGTTGGGCGCGGACTGGCCGGTGGCGATGTGGACGGCGCTGCTGCGCGCCGCCGCCGGCTACCGTCCCGCCCCGTACTCCGGGCCGGCGCACCTGGTGGTGACCGCCGAGGCGGCCACCGCCGGACCCGGCCGGCCGTCGGTGGTGGCCGGTGCGAGCGGCCCCACCTACCAGCGGCGCTGCCGGGAGATGTTCCCGGACGCGCTCACCGTCCACCACCTGCCCGGCACCCACCGGAGCATGGTCACCGCACCCGACGTGGCGGTCGTGGCCGCCATCGCCGCCGAGCTGATGGAGCGCACGGCATGACCAGCACCTTCCCGCTCACCGAGCGCTACCTGGTGGACGACGAACTCGTCGCCGACCCGTTCCCGTACCTGGCCGGGTTGCGGGCCGCCGCGCCGGTGCACTGGAGCCCGGTGCACCGAGCCTGGCTGGTCACCGGCTACGACCCGGTGACCACCTGCTTCACCGAGCCGGCCGTCTCCGCCGACCGGATCGGCCCGATGCTCGCCCAGACGCCGCTGCACCTGCTCAGCCCGGAGGCGGCCCGCGCCTTCCAGATCATGGCCGGCTGGATGGTCTTCGTCGACCCGCCGGAGCACCGCCGGCTGCGCAGCGTCTTCCGGGGGGCGTTCGGCCCCAGCCAGATCCGCCGCAACCGGCCCATGGTGCAGGAGGCGGTGGCCCGGCTGACCGCCCAGGCCGGCGCCGGCCGTACGGTCACCGACCTGGTCACCGACTTCGCCCGGCCACTGCCGGCCACCGTGGCGGCGGCCTGGATGGGGGTGCCCGCGACGGACACCGCGATGTTCCAGCGCTGGGCGATCCAGGTCGGCGACCTGGCGTTGGGCTCGGTGCAGTCGCCCGACGAGCACGAACGCTCCCAGCAGGCCCTGCTGGACCTCTTCGACTACCTGCGCCGGCTGGTCCGGCTGCGCCGCGCCGAGCCCCGCGCCGACCTGGTCAGCGCGGCGCTCGCCAGCGGCCTGGTCGGCGACTCGGTCAGCGAGGACGAGTTCGTCGCGATGCTCACCCACGTGGCGTTCGCCGGCGGGGAGACCACCAGCAACCTGATCGCCGTCGGGGTGTGGAACCTGCTGCGCCACCCGGACCAGCTCGACCTGCTGCGCGCCGAGCCGGAACTGGCGCCCACCGCCGTGGAGGAGTTGCTGCGTTTCGACGGCCCGTCGAAGATGTCCATCCGGCAGGTGAAGACCGACTTCGAGCTGGCCGGCCAGCGGCTGCGCGCCGGGCAGCGGATGTACCTGGTCACCGCCGCCGCCAACCGCGACCCGGCCCGGTTCGATCAGCCGGACACCCTCGACCTGCGCCGGCACCCGAACCCGCACCTGGGCTTCGGGCAGGGCGCGCACTTCTGTCTGGGCGCGCCGCTGGCCCGGCTGGTGGCCGGTGCCGCGCTCACCGACCTGCTGGCCGCCGCGCCGGGGCTGGCGCTGGCCGGCAGCGAGGTGCGCTGGCAGCCGTCCCTGCTCAACCGCAGCCTCCAGGCCCTGCCGGTCCGGCTGTGACCTGCGGGGCAGCCGCCCGGCCGCCCCGCACCCGTCCCCGGCCCGGGCCGGGGACACCCACCGTCACCGGCCCCCGGGCCGGGACACCCACCGTCCCGCCCGCCGGGCCGGGACACCCCGAAGAGGACCGAGAGAAGGAGAACGGCGATGGCCGTCGACGACGACACCCGCACCTACCGCGTCGTGGTGAACCACGAGGAGCAGTACTCGATCTGGGTCGCCGGGCGCGAGCTGCCGGCCGGCTGGACCGCCACCGGCTTCGAGGGCACCCGGCAGGACTGCCTGGCCCACATCGACGAGGTGTGGACCGACATGCGGCCGAAGAGCCTGCGCGAGCGGATGGCCGCCGCCCAGGGCTGACCGCCCGCCGGGGCGGCCCGCACCGGGCCGCCCCGCCCCCGGCCGCCCTCCGGCGGCCCCTGTTCGACCCCCGGGCGCTCCGCACCCGGGGTGGTACCGCACACGAACTGAGGCGACGGTGATGAAGGTCTATTCCCACGAGCGTCTGGCGCGACTCGCCGCCGACCGGGGCATGCCCGAGGAGTACCTGCACGACCTGCGGGTGGTCTCCTCGGTGCTCCCGTTCAAAGTCAACCAGTACGTCGTGGACGAACTCGTCGACTGGTCCGCCGTCCCCGACGACCCGATCTTCCGGCTCACCTTCCCGCACCGGGACATGCTGCCGCCGGACATCTTCGACCATCTGTCGGCGCTGCACCTGTCCGCCGCCGACCCGGGGGTGATCCGCAAGGCCGCCCGGGACGCCCACGCCCGGCTCAACCCGAACCCGGGGGCGCAGTTGGAGGCGAACGTGCCCACCCACGCCGGCCAGCGGCTGGTCGGCCTGCAGCACAAGTACGCCGAGACGGTGCTGGTCTTCCCGTCGCAGGGGCAGACCTGCCACTCGTACTGCGGCTACTGCTTCCGGTGGGCGCAGTTCGTCGGCAACGCCGAGATCCGGCAGGCCGCCGCCGACGTGGGCCGGGTGATGGCGTACCTGGCCGACCGCCCGACCGTCACCGACGTGCTGTTCACCGGCGGGGATCCGATGATCATGAGCGCGGCGGTGCTGGAGCGCTGGGTGGCGCCGCTGCTCGACCCGGCCCTGGACCGGGTGCGCACCATCCGCTTCGGTACCAAGGCGCTGTCCTACTGGCCGGCCCGGTTCACCACCGACGCCGACGCCGACGACCTGCTGCGGCTGCTCGAACGGATCGTCGCCGCCGGCCGGCACGTGGCGGTGATGGCCCACTTCTCCCACCCCCGCGAGCTGGAGACCCCGGCGGTACGCGAGGCGATCCGCCGGATCCGGGCCACCGGCGCGGTGATCCGGTCCCAGGCCCCGCTCATCGCCCACGTCAACGACCGGGCCGGGGACTGGGCCACCATGTGGCAGCGGCAGGTGGAGCTGGGGGTGGTGCCGTACTACCTGTTCGTGGAGCGCGACACCGGCGCCCGCAGCTACTTCAGCGTCCCGCTCGCCCGCGCCTGGCAGGTCTACACCGACGCGATCCGGGGCGTCTCCGGGCTGGCCCGTACCGCGCGTGGCCCGGTGATGTCCGCCGCCCCCGGCAAGGTGCTGCTGGACGGGGTGGTCGACGTCGCCGGCACCGAGGTGTTCAGCCTGCGGTTGTTGCAGGCCCGCGACGCCGCCCAGGTGGGCCGGCAGTTCTTCGCCCGGTACGACCCGGGCGCCGAGTGGTTCGACGACCTGCGGCCCGCGCTCGGCTCCTGGTGGCCGGCATGACCCGCGTCGCCCCCACCGAGACCACACCCCCCACGGCTTCCCCGTCCACGGTGGCCGCCTCGTCCACGGCGGCTCCGTCCACGGCTCGCCCGCCCACGGTGGCCGCCGCGCCGACCACGGCCGTCCCGGCCGTGGCTGCCGTGGCCGGGCCGGCCGGCCCGGGTGCCAGCGATGCCGTCCGACCCGACCCGTCCCGCCCGGAAGGACCGCAGGTGACAACGACGATCGAGGACGCTCCGGCGCAGACCCGCCCGGTGAGCCTCTGGCGCAACCGGGCCTTCAACCTGCTCTGGGTCAGCCAGTGCCTGTCCGACCTGGGCACCGCGATGTCCAACCTGGCGTTGCCGTTGCTGGTGCTGTACCTCACCGGCTCGGCGGCTCAGGCCGGCCTGGTCGGCACGGCCGGCCTGTTGGTCACCCTCGTCTGCCGGCTGCCCGCCGGGGTGCTGGCCGACCGGTTCGACCGGCGCCGGCTGATGATCGTCTGCGACGCGGTGCGCATCGTCGGCTACGCCGCGCTGGCCGGCGCGGTGCTGGCCGGGGTGGCGAACCTGGCGATGATCCTGACGCTCGCCGTCCTCGGCGCGGTGGCGAACGCGGTGTTCAGCACCGCCGAGCACGCCGCGGTGCGCAACCTGGTCCCGGCCGTCCAGCTCTCCACCGCGGTGGCCCGCAACGAGGCCCGCGCGTACGGCACCCAGCTCGGCGGGCCGCCGCTGGGCGGCCTGCTGTTCGGGCTGGGGCGGTCGCTGCCGTTCCTCGGCAACGCGCTCAGCTACCTGCTGTCCCTGGTGGCCGTGCTGTTCATCCGGGAGCCGATGCAGCAGCCCCGCGAGCAGGCACCCCAGTCCGGTGGGGCCGCGGTGGCCGAGGGGGTCCGCTTCGTGCTGGCCAACCCGTTCCTGCGGGCGCTGGTGCTGATCGCCGCGCCACTGAACATGGCCTTCACCGGCATGATCTTCGCGATCACCGTGTCGCTGGAACGGGTCGGCACCTCGGCGTTCCTGGTCGGCCTGGCCACCACGATCTTCGGCCTGGGCGGGTTCCTGGGGGCGTTCGCCGCGCCGTGGGTGCAGCGCTGGCTGCGGCTGCCCACCCTGGTCGTCGTGCTCTGCTGGGCCACGGCCGGGCTGATCGCGGTGAGCAGCCTCTTCGCCACCAGCGTGCTGGCGGCGGTGCCGCTGGCGGCGGCGGTCTTCCTCGGCCCCACCGCCAACGCGGTCCTCTTCGGCTACCAGGCGGCGATCACCCCGGACCGGCTCCAGGGCCGGGTGGTCAGCGTCATCTTCCTCGCCGCGACCTCCGCCGCGGCGCTCGCGCCGGGCCTGGCCGGCCTGCTGTTGACCCGGTTCTCCGGCACGACCACGATGTTGGTCTTCGCGGCGCTGGTGGCCGTCTCGGCGGTCGCCGCCACCGTCAGCACCGGCATCCGGTCGATGCGTACCGAGCCGTGACGGCCTGCCCCGTCGCAACCGACCTGTGACGGGGCGGCCCGTCCCAACCGACCTTCCCACGGATCGGCCCGATCACGGTCGCCGTCACCCGTCGTCAGACCGCCGCCAGGCACCTGGTGCGGAAAATCAGTACGGTGTATTTACTGTTAACAAAGTTTAATTTACCGTCATGGCAATCGCCCGAGATCGATGCGTCTCGACCGGTGGCGGCTGCCCTGACGGCCGCCGACGCCGGTGGGACGCCCGACCCCACCTCGAGGAGTGTCACCATGCGTCGAACGATCACCGTCCCACTGGTGGCGGCCGGTGCCGTCGTCACCTCCCTGGGCCTCGCCGCGCCCGCCCAGGCCCACGGGTACGTCTCCGCCCCGCCCAGCCGGCAGGCCCTCTGCGCCCAGGGGCGGGTGCCCAACTGCGGCCAGATCCAGTACGAGCCGCAGAGCGTGGAGGGGCCCAAGGGGCTGCGCAGTTGCAGCGCCGGGATCAGCCAGTTCGCCGTCCTGGACGACGAGAGCAAGGGCTGGCCCGCCACCTCGGTGGGCAGTTCGGTCACCTTCACCTGGGTGAACACCGCCCGACACGCCACCAGCAACTGGGAGTACTTCATCGGCGGCAGCCGGTTGGGCGTCTTCGACGGCGGCGGCCAGCAGCCCGGCGCCACCGTGTCGCACACCGTCAACTTCGGCGGCTACTCCGGCCGGCAGAAGGTCCTTGCCGTCTGGAACATCGCCGACACCGCCAACGCCTTCTACTCCTGCGTGGACGTACAGATCGGCGGCGGTGGCGGTCCGACGCCCACCCCGAGCCCGACCCGTACCGCCACCCCGAGCCCGACCAGCACCCCCACCAGCTCGCCGACGGTCGGCGGTAGCTGGACCGCCGGCCGCAGCTACCAGGTCGGCGACGTGGTCACCTACAACGGCCTGAGCTACCGGTGCCGGCAGGCGCACACCGCCCTGCCCGGCTGGGAGCCGCCCTACGTGCCCGCGCTGTGGGCGCAGGTCTGACCGGAGCCGGCCCGTGTCCCTCGTCCGGGCACGGGCCGGGCCCCGACCGACCCCGGAGGGCGGCATGAATCGGCGGTCCGCCGCGGTCCTGGTCGCCGCCCTGCTGCTCGCCGGATGCGCACCCGCCCGCCCGGCCGACACCGCCGCGCCGACACCGACCGTCTCCGAGGCGGCGATCGGCGGACTCGACCTGGTGTTCCTCCACGCGATGGTGGCCCACCAGGAGCGGACCCTGGCCATCGTCCGCGCGGCCCCCGAACGGATCCAGGACCGGCAGCTACGTACCCTCGTCGCGGCCGTCGAGGCGACCGAGGCCGACGAGGTCGCGCAGATGCGCGGGTGGATCCGGGCCGCCGGCCCGGACCAGGGTCACCACCAGCACGACCACCCCGACCCCACCGGCTCACCCGACCCGGTGTCCCGGCTACGCACCACCCCGGCGTCCGGCTACGACGCCGTACTGGTGGAGATCCTGGTGCCCCAGCAGCGGCAGGCCGCCGAGCTGGCCCGGGCACACCTGGCGCTCGCGGCCGCCCCGGCGGTCCGCGACCTGGCCCGGCGCATCGACCAGTCCCGCACCGCGGAGATCCAGCTCGTCACGGCGCTCCCCGTCGGCCGGACCGCGTCCTGACCGGCCGGCGGGCCCGACCCGTTGCGGGACGGGCCCGCCGGCCGGAACCCGGCCGTCCGCCACGACGGCGACGACCGGGTACGCCGCCACCGGCCATCTTTCGCCCACTACGCCGCCATCGGCCATCTTTCGCCCACTAAGCCGCCGGCGGGCGCTGCTCGACCGCCGTGCCGCCGATGGGCATCGTTCGACCACTACGCCGCCTGCCGGACCCGGCGTCACCCGGGGTCGAATGATGGCCGGACCCGACCGGCTCGCCGCGGCGGGGGCGGAAACGGTTTGCATCCGCTGCGGCCCCGTCTATGGTGGCCGCATGTCCCCGGCAGCCCGGCCCGTCCGCGCCACCGTCACCGTCGTGACGGTGCCGCCGGTTGCTGTCCCCGTGGTGCCGCTTGCTGTCCGCGTGGTGCCGGCTGCTGTCCCCGTGCCGCCGGTTGCTGTCCCCGTGATGCCGGTTGCTGTCCCCGTGCCGGCGGTTGCTGTCTCCGTGGTGCCGGCTGCCGTGATCGTGCCGCCGGCTGCCGCCCGTCGTCGTACCGCCTCGCCCGCGCGGGTCGCCCGAGCGGCGGTCGCGCCTATCCACGGGCTGCCGAGCCCGATCCCCGCCGGCCGTGGCCCACCGGGGACTCGTTCACCCCCAGTCGGCCACCCGGGACGAAGCCTCGCGCTTCGGCCCTTTTTCTTTTTCCGGAAGGACTCAGCATGAGCACCGACATCCACGCCGACCCGCACCGCCTGGACACACTGCGCAGAAGCCTCACCGACGAGTTCGCGGCGCAGACGGCCCGACTGACCGAGTTGACCGCCGACACCGGCGACCCGGCCGAGGCGCACACCCGGGGCGCGATGATCGCCTCCACCCGGCAGAACCTGCACCACCTGGCCGCCGCGCTGCGCCGCCTCGCCGAGGGGCGCTACGGCGTCTGTGAGCGGTGCGCGGCGGAGATCCCGGCGGAGCGGCTGGAGGCGCTGCCCCACGCCCGGTTCTGCGTGCCCTGCCAGCAGCGCACCCACGGCTGACCCTCCCGGCAGGTCCACCGCCTTCGGGTGCGTTTGTTGCGGTCCCGGCAGCAACAAACGCACCCGAAGGCGAGCCCCCCGCCCACCCACCTTGCTGCGCGACGGCCGGCACCACGCTAGCAACCTAGGACGCTCTACGCGGTGTGTGGCCCGCCGTCGGCCCGGACCGAGGACCACGACGCACATCGCTGTCCTGTTGAATAGCCCGGCGTGGGTCCTTCATCGACGAGAGGACGGGACGAAGGTGGTGACCGGACACCCTCTGTTGCCCGCGGCCATGCGCGAGCTACCTCCGCCGTGGAACGACCTGACCGGGCAGCGGAAGCGGAAGCTGGAGGAGCTGCCGCACACGCGAGCCAGTGAGCAGGCTGCCCTCGACGCACTGACCGCGGTGCTGTCCGACCTGCCGTCGGGGTTACGGCACGGCTGGAGGGGCGACTCCTGGGAGGAGTTCTTCTACCGGTTCCGCAACGAGACCGGCCACCGGCTCGGACAGCTCATGCCGACGGCTGACCTGCTCACCCAGGAGGGTGTCACCGACGTACTTCGGCAGTGGGCCCAGACAGCGGATCCGCCTGTGCCGGCCTGGTGGTTCGAGGGGGAGTCGGACCAGATCGTCCGGGAGCGAGCCGACAGTGTGCTCTCGGGCTGGGCCCATGACCTGCTGTGGTGGCTGCGGCAGGAGCCGCGGGACGCAGCGCGGGTCGCGGCGGTGGCCGAGCGCTGCATCCGCGACGACCTCGCCGCCCACGACGCGGTGTACCTGCTGAACGGCCTCGGCGCGCCCCACGGCGAGCAGGCCCTGCTCCGGGTGGTGCGCGACGACGGGGTGCGCGAGTCCACTCGCGCGGGGGCGCGGGAATGGCTCTGGCAGTTGCGTCGGCCAGGCTACGAGGCCCGTGGCCGGGAACCGGCGCACGGCGAGGAGCCGTTGCTGCCTCCCGTCGTACGGGAGGTGCCCTATAGCTGGGATTCCGGCTTCCAGTGGCCCGGTGAACTGCCGGAGACCGCCGGGAACATCGCCCGCGCACGGGCGATTCTGGAGGCGTGCGCGCCGGCCGGGCCGGTCCCCGAACCTGTCCCCGCCGCCTCGTGGGACGGCGACCAGGAGTCGCCCGCCTGGCTTGAGGTCCGCGCGGTGCTGCGGAGCCTGATCCGGTACGCCCGGCAGGTCACCCGGGAACGGCTGACCGAGGCGATGCGGGAGTGCGCCCTGCTCGGCATCCCCGGCGTGCCGCAGGATCCGGAGGGTGCGGAGGCGGAGCGGTTCGTCCAACGGTGGGTGACGTGGATCGGTGCCTGGATCGCGGACGAGGTCTTCCGCTGGCTCGGCGTATGCGTCGACGACCGGGCGCGGATCACCCCGTGGGCGATGGAACTCGCCGAGCAGTACGCCCGCAACGGCGTGGGCGGCGAGCAGACCGTGGGGATGCTGCGCTGGCACCACACCGTTCCCCGCAGCCGCGAGGCGCTCGCCCGGATCGCGGCCGACGACTCGTTACCGCCGGAGCTGCGGGAGTTGGCCGGCGACTCTTGAGACCGGCGGCGACTCCGGCCGCGCGGAAGCCCCGGGGGGTGGTGACGCTTGCTGGGAGAGGTGCCCTGATTGCCGAGGAGGGGCCTGACTACGGGGAGCCCTGAGCCGGAGGAGCGGGTCCTGCCGATCCTGGTCGGCGAGACGCAACCCGCAGACCTCTAAAGTGTCGACGTGACGACCACACGACCGCTCGACAGCGAGGAACTCGCGAGCACGGCTCCGGAGCGCGAGGTTCTGGAGGCCTTCGTCGACGCGTACCGCGATGAGATCGTCGGCAAGGTCCGGGGGCTGTCGGAGGAGGACGCCCGCCGGAGCCTGGTGCCCTCGCTCACCACGCTTGTCGGCCTCGTCAGCCATGCCGCCGCTGTCGAACGGAACTGGTTCCAGCACTGTCTGGCCCAGCAGCCGCGTGCACAGATCGTCGGCAACTCGTTCGGTGACGACGCCAGTTGGCAGGTCGGCCCGGATGAGACGGTCGCAGGCGTCATCGCGGAGTACGCCACCGCCTGCGAGCGATCGAGGCAGATCGCAGCCGGCTTCGCCCTCGACGACACCGTGCCCCATCCTCGGCTGGGCCGGGTGTCACTGCGCTACATCTACGTGCACATGATCCGTGAGTTGGCACGGCACTGTGGCCACGCCGACATCCTCCGGGAGCAGATCGACAGCATGACCGGGGATTAGGCGGCATCCCTGTCGATCGTCGAAGCCGGACGACGGTGGCGACGACGACCAGGCTGGCCCGGCAGCGGAGCTTCGGGCTCAGGCAGCGGCGGCGGGAGCACCGCCCAGGCTTCGGCGGTCAGTTCGCCACGACCGACCACCGGCACATCGTCAACGATCAACGGCTACCGGGTCGGCCGGACCCGGCCTGGTCGGGCGGCGTCGCCACCCGCTCCAGCCGGGTCCAACCGGTCCAGCCACGTGCGCGCATCAGGTCCCGCAGCCGCTCCGCCCGCGGGTCGGACTCGACGGCGAGTGCGTCCAGCAGGTCGAACGGTAGGTCGTCGTGCTCCACCTCGCCGAGGTCGGTCCCGCCGGAGGTGAATGCCTGCTCGGCCAGGTCGGCCATGATGTCGGCGGCTTCCTCCAGCCGCGGGTCGTCGCCCACGTCGCCGTCGAAGATCTCGGACAGGACCCGGTAGAGCCGGACGAGTCGCGGGTCGTCGAGCTCCGCGAGTTTCCCGGGTATCCACTCGTGGATGCGACCGGGCCAGCGAGCCGCGATCAGGATCCACCCGTCCCGCTCACCCTCCACCATCCGCGCCGACGCGCCGATCTCCCGAAGTCGATCGAGGTAGGTGGTCACCTCCGGTGGGAGCACCAGGCTGTCCCCGGCGGCGAGCTGCGCGATCTGCTTGCGGTTGGTCTCCAGTCGTTCGATCTCGTCGCTCAGGTGGCCGTCGATCTTTCGGACGGCCTCGGCGAAGGTCGACGCGTCGGCGTCGAGCATCCGACCGATCTGGGACAGCGGCACGCCGGCGTCGGCGAGGGTACGGATCTTGATGAGGGACACGACCGCCGTCGCGCCGTACCGCCGGTAGCCCGAGGCATCCCGCGCCGGCTCGGGCAGTAGTCCGATCTGGTGGTAGTGGCGCACCGCCCGCACCGTGACGCCCGCGTACGCCGCCAGTTGACCGATCGTCAGCATGCTCTGATCCTGCCCTCGACTCGCCCGGCCCGGTCGACGCCGCTCAGGAGATCCTGCGACGGTAGGAGACGGTGGCGAACAGGTAGGCGACGGCGAGGATGCCGACGCACCAGGCGAGGGCGGTCCAGATGTCGGTGCCGACCGGTTGCTGGGTGAACAGGTCGCGGATCGCGTTGACGATGGAGGTCACCGGCTGGTGCTCGGCGAAGGCGCGCACCGGGCCGGGCATGGACTCGGTGGGCACGAAGGCCGAGCTGAGGAACGGCAGGAAGATCAGCGGGTAGGAGAACGCGCTCGCGCCGTCCACCGACTGTGCGGTGAGACCGGGGATCACCGCGATCCAGGTCAGCGCCAGGGTGAACAGGACCAGGATGCCGGCGACCGCGAGCCAGCCCAGCACGCCCGCCCCCGTGCGGAAGCCGATGAGGAGGGCGACGAGGACGACGACCACGAGCGAGACCAGGTTGGCGACCAGCGAGGTCAGCACGTGTGCCCACAGCACGGAGGACCGGGCGATCGGCATGGACTGGAACCGTTCGAAGATGCCGCCCTGCGTGTCCAGGAAGAGCCGGTAGGCGGTGTAGGAGATGCCCGAGGCGATGGTGATGAGCAGGATGCCGGGTAGCAGGTAGTTCACGTACGAGTCGGACCCGGTGTCGATCGCGCCGCCGAAGACGTAGACGAACAGCAGCAGTAGGGCGATCGGCATGATCGCGGTCGTGACGATGGTGTCCGGGCTGCGGGTGACGTGGCGCAGCGAACGTCCCAGGAGTACCGCGGTGTCGCCGAGGAAGTGCTTGTTCATCGTTGTTCCCTGTCCGTTCTGGCGCCGACGAGGGTGAGGAAGACATCCTCGAGGGTTGGCTGCTTCTCGACGTACTCGACCTTGGCGGGTGGGAGGAGCTGCTTGAGTTCGTGGAGGGTGCCGTTCACGATGATCCGGCCCTCGTGGAGGATCGCGATCCGGTCGGCGAGCTGCTCCGCCTCGTCGAGGTACTGGGTCGTGAGCAGTACGGTCGTGCCGCCCCTGGCGAGTTCCTTGACGGCCTGCCACACCTCGATGCGCGCCTCCGGGTCCAGCCCGGTCGTCGGCTCGTCGAGGAAGATGACCGGCGGACTCCCGATGAGACTCATCGCGATGTCCAGCCGGCGGCGCATGCCACCGGAGTACGTCGCGACCCTCCGGGTGCCCGCCTCGGTCAGCGAGAAGCGCCGCAGGAGGTCGTCCGCGATGGTGCCCGAGTTCTTGAGGTGTCTCAGTCTGGCGACCAGGACGAGGTTCTCCCGTCCGCTGAGGATCTCGTCGACCGCCGCGAACTGCCCGGTGAGGCTGATGGACCGGCGTACGTCGGCGGCCTGTGTCGCGACCTCGAAGCCGTTGACCCGGGCTGTCCCGGTGTCGGCCTTGAGCAGCGTGGACAGGATCTTCACCACCGTGGTCTTGCCCGCCCCGTTCGAGCCGAGCAGGGCGAAGATGCTGCCCCGCGCCACGGTGACGTTCACGCCGCGCAGCACCTTGAGCTGCTTGAACGACTTCTCCATGCCCTGCACGTGTATCGCGGGTTGTTCGAGGTGATCGGTTGTCGGCGGGATGCTCATGGCAGGCAGCATGAAGGGTTGACGCAGCGTCAGGGTCAAGGCCGCCGGGCGGATTCGATTCGTCCGTTCCAGCGGCCGACCGCGACGGGGGTGGCTGACGGCGATCGGTCCGGTGGTGCGCCGGCCGGGAACTCCCGGGTTGTCTGGTGCCGGTACGGTGCTCGCCGTGACCGCAGACGATCACCGGGCGGCCGGCCCGGTCGCCGTGCTCGCCAACCCCACCGCCGGCCGGGGCCGCCACCGTGGCCTGCTGCCCCGCCTCCTCGACGGGCTCGCCGCCGCCGGCCGCCCGGTGGAGCTGTTGACGGCGCACACTCCCGACGAGGCGGAGGCGGCCTGCCGGGCCGCGGTCGCTGCCGGGGCGTCCGCGTTGGTCGCGGTCGGCGGCGACGGCACCGTCCACCGGGCTTTGCAGGCGGTCGCGGGTACGGCGGTGCCGTTCGGCCCGGTGCCGGCCGGCACCGGCAACGACTTCGCCGCCGACACCGGCTTCCCGGCCGATCCGCTCGCCGCCGTCGGGGTGATCGCCGCCGCGCTGCGCGACGGTCGTAGCCGCCCCGTCGATCTGGCCCGGATGTCCGGCGGTACCGGCGGCGACCGCTGGTACGGTGCGGTTCTCGCGGCCGGCTTCGACGCGATCGTCAACGAGCGGGCCAACCGGATGCGCTGGCCGCGCGGACCTCGCCGCTACGACCTGGCGATCCTCGTCGAGCTGGCCCGGTTGCGCCCGCGTCGCTACACGCTGCGCCTCGACGGCGAGGAACACCACCTGGACGCCGTGCTGGTCGCGGTGGGCAACTGCGCCAGCTACGGCGGCGGGATGCGGATCTGCCCGGACGCCGACCCCACCGACGGGTTGTTGGACGTGGTAGTCGGCGGCCGGTTCGACCGGCGCACCCTGATCCGGGTGAAGCCGCGCATCTACGCCGGCACCCACGTGAACCATCCGCTGGCGCGCAGCTACCGGGCGGCCACCGTGGAACTGACCGCCGAGGGCATCACCACCTACGCCGACGGCGAGCGGTCGCTGGACCTGCCGGTGCGGATCACCGCGGTGCCCCGGGCGGTCCGGCTGCTGCGCTGAGCTGCCGGTCCGGCTCCCCGGCCCCGATCGCCCCCGCCCCCTCCACCCCGGCCGTGCCTTCCATCCCGGCCGTGCCCTCCATTCCGGCGACGGCCGGGCCGACCGTCCGCCGGGCCGCGCCGGCCCGTACCGCGCCGACACTGGCGGCGATCACCAGGCCGATGGCGAGCAGCTCCACCGGGTGCAGCGCCTGGTCGAGCACCAGCCAGCCGGCGAGGGCGGCGATCGCCGGGCCGAGGCTCATCAGCACCGCGAAGGTGGCGGTGGGCAGCCGGCGCAGGGCCAGCAGCTCCAGGGTGTAGGGCAGCACCGAGGCGAGCAGGGCCAGCCCCGTGCCGAGGACCAGTACCGTCGGGTCCGCCAGCCGGGATCCGGCGTCGACCAGTCCGATCGGCAGGCTGACCAGCGCCGCCACCCCGAGGGCCAGGGCCAGGCCGTCCGCCTTCGGGAAGCGCCCGCCGACCCGGGCGGAGCAGACGATGTACGCCGCCCACAACGCGCCGGCGCCGAGCGCGAGACCCGCGCCCAGCGGGTCCAGCCGCTCGAAGCCGCCCTGACCGAGCAGGGCGACCCCGGCCAACGCCAACCCGGCCCAGCACCAGGCGGCGAGCCGGCGGGCGGTCAGCACGGACAACGCCAGTGGGCCGAGCACCTCCAGGGTCACCGCCGGTCCCAGCGGAATCCGCTCGATCGCCTGATAGAAGATCGAGTTCATCCCGGCCAGGGTCAGGCCGAACGCCACCACCGAGCCCCAGTCGCCCCGTCCGTGCCCGCGTAGCCGGGGCCGGCTGACCGCCAGCAGGAGCAGCGCGCCGATGGCCAGCCGCAGCGTCACCGTGCCGGCCACCCCGGCCCGGTGGAAGAGCAGGGCGGCGACGGCGGCGCCGAACTGCACCGACAGCGCCCCGCCGAGCACCAGCCCGACGGCGCCGGGGTGACCGGTGGCCGGTCGACGCGGCGGGGGAGCGGGTGGCTGGGCGGCGCGGGTCACGACCGCGACGCTAGCCCGCCGGCCCGGACGGCCCACGGCCGGTAGGGGTGAGCTGCCCTGCCCAACGGGTGCGCCCGGACCGCGCCGGCCTCGCCCTGCCGGCAGGCTGAGCCCGGAGCACGCCTGCCGGACGGGTGCGCCCGGACCGCACCGGTCGCCGGCTCAGGCCGTGGTGAGCCGGTCCAGCCACTCGGCGAGCAGTGCCCGTTCGGCGGGGCTGAGGTCGGCGGCGACCTCCGGCAGCGCCGCCCGCAGCGCCACGGCGTGCCGGATCGCCCGGTCGGGTGGCCGGATCGCCCGGGCGGCGGGGCTGTCGGCGCAGACGGCCGTCACCACCGCCTCCCGGCTGGCGACGGAGAGGCCGGGGTCGCCGCCACGGATCAGGGTGAGGGTGACGCCGCAGCTCGCCGCGTGCACCATCTCCGCCGCCCGGTCGACGTCCACCCGCAGCCGTCCCGCCTCGGCGACCCGGGCGACGAGCTGGCGCAGGATGTCGGCGGCGACCCGGGCGGCGGTGGGTCGGACGCGGGGGCGTGGGTCGCCGTACATGAGGGCGTGGAAGGCCGGGTTGGCGACCCCGAAGCCGACGTGCAGGTCCCAGCCCCGGCGCAGGTCGTCCACCGGGTCGTCGGCCGGGTCCCGGGCCGCCTGGGCGTGCAGGTACGCGGCGAAGCCCCAGCTCGCGGCGGCGTCGAGCAGCCCGGCCATGTCGCCGAACTGCCGGTAGATGGTGGGGGCCTGCACCGCGGCGGCCCGGCTGACCGAGCGGACGGTGACGGCCTCCCGGCCGCCCTCGGTGAGCAGGTCGGCGGCGGCCCGCACGATCCGGTCCCGCACCGGCGTCTCGCTCAGCACAGTGACGATAACCGGTGCGGGTTAGCGGTGATCACGCCAGGGGCTAACACGATCGTGTTAGCGGCGCTGTGCGCTGGTCACGGCCGGAGGGCCAGGTCGAGGACCGCGCCCAGGCCGCCGCTGCGCCCCGGGCCGGCGGCCGGCAGCACCAGTACGCCGCAACCCGCGTTGACCGCTCCCGCGTCGGCGGGGGTGTCGCCGACCATCAGCGTCCGCTCCGGGTCCACGCCGAGCATGCCGCAGGCCCGCAGGAAGATGCCCGGATCCGGCTTGCAGCGTCCCACCTCGTACGACAGCGCGTACGCGTCGACCAGCCCGGCCAGCCCCCAGGCGTCGAAGAAGGGCCGCAGGTCGAAGCCGATGTTGCTCACCACCGCCACCTTGACCCCGGCCGCCCGCAGTGCGCTCAGCACCGGCTCGGTGTCCGGGTAGGGGACCCAGCCGTCCGGGACGAGCACCCGCTCGTAGAGCGCGTCGGCGAAGCCGTCGATGCCGGCGTCCACCGTCTCGGCCAGCCCGGTGTACGCGCCCCGGTGGGCGTGCTCGTAGAGGTCCCGGTCGGCCCACAGCTCGGCCAGCCGGGGCGGTACCCGGGCCGGCAGCGGCCCGCCCGCCCGACCCGCGGTGAGCAGCCGGTCGGCCAGCACGGTGGCCCGGATCCGCTCCAGGCTCACCCCGCAGGTCGCCGCCGCGGCGACCACCCAGTCGTGGGCGTCCTCCACCTGGGCGAGGGTGCCGTGGAAGTCGAAGAGCACCGCCTCCACGGGGCGGCGGGACGCGCGCGAACGGGCGGCGTCGACGCCGCCGTTCGAGGCTTCGGGCGGTTCGGCATGATCCGGCACGTCGTGCACCCTACCGACCCGCTCCGACCGTCCTGCCGGACGGCCTTGCCCGGTGGCCGTCGGTGGCACCGATTAATCTTGGGGCATGTCGAGCCCCGCCGAGCGGTACGCCGAGGCACGCCGCCGGGCCGCCCAGGCCTCCCAGTTCCCGGCCCTGGAAGAGTTCGCCCTGGACCTGGGGTTCGATCTCGACGACTTCCAGCGTGAGGCGTGCCAGTCCCTGGAGCGGGGCAGCGGCGTGCTGGTCTGCGCGCCGACCGGGGCCGGCAAGACGGTGGTCGGCGAGTTCGCCGTACACCTGGCCCTGCGCGGCACGCCCACGACGCCGGCGGGGGCCGACGGCGCGGCGGCGCTCCCGGCCCGGCGCAAGTGCTTCTACACCACGCCGATCAAGGCGCTGTCCAACCAGAAGTACCACGACCTGGTGGAGCGGTACGGCGCCGAGCAGGTCGGCCTGCTGACCGGCGACAACGCGATCAACGGTGACGCTCCGGTGGTGGTGATGACCACCGAGGTGCTGCGCAACATGCTCTACGCCGGCTCGGCCACCCTGGAGGGCCTGGCGTACGTGGTGATGGACGAGGTGCACTACCTCGCCGACCGGTTCCGGGGCGGGGTCTGGGAAGAGGTGATCATCCACCTGCCCGCCTCGGTCACCCTGGTCTCCCTGTCGGCGACCGTCTCCAACGCCGAGGAGTTCGCCGACTGGCTGGTCACCGTGCGCGGCGAGACGGTGGTGGTGGTCAGCGAGCACCGGCCGGTGCCGCTGTGGCAGCACATGCTGGTCGGCAAGCGGATGTTCGACCTGTTCCACGACGCCGACGCGGCCCGCAAGCACGACGTGCACCCCGAGTTGCTGCGCCACACCCGGGACACGCTGCGCCGCCTGGAGCTGGGCGAGGGGCGCAGCGCCGGTCCCGGCGCGGGCCGGCGTGGCCCGCGCTGGCGGGGGCCGATGCGCCCGGACATCGTCGACCGGCTCGACCGGGAGGGGCTGCTGCCGGCGATCCTGTTCATCTTCAGCCGGGCCGGCTGCGCCGCCGCCGTGCAGCAGTGCCTCGCCGCCGGGCTGCGGCTGACCTCGCCGGAGGAGCGGGCGGAGATCCGCCGGGTCGTCGAGTCGAGGGTCACCGCGATCCCCGGCGAGGACCTGACCGTGCTCGGTTACTGGGAGTGGCTCGACGGGCTGGAGCGCGGCCTCGCCGCCCACCACGCCGGCATGCTGCCGGTGTTCAAGGAGGTCGTCGAGGAACTGTTCGTCCGGGGCCTGGTCAAGGCGGTCTTCGCCACCGAGACCCTGGCGCTGGGCATCAACATGCCGGCCCGCTGCGTGGTCCTGGAACGCCTGGTGAAGTTCAACGGCGAGGCTCACGTCGACCTGACCCCGGGGGAGTACACCCAGCTCACCGGTCGGGCCGGCCGGCGCGGCATCGACGTCGAGGGGCACGCCGTCGTCGTCTGGTCCCCGGAGACCGACCCCCGGCACGTGGCCGGTCTGGCGTCCACCCGCACCTATCCGCTGCGGTCCAGCTTCCGTCCGTCGTACAACATGGCGGTCAATCTGGTCGGCACCGTCGGCACCGACCCGGCCCGGGCCCTGCTGGAGTCGTCCTTCGCGCAGTTCCAGGCGGACCGGTCGGTGGTCGGCCTGGCCCGCCAGGTGCAGCGCAACACCGAGACCATCGACGCGTACGGCGTCGAGGCGGTCTGCCACCACGGCGACTTCGACGAGTACTTCGCGCTGCGGGTGGCCATCGCCGACCGGGAACGGGCCATCGCCCGGCAGGGCCAGACGCAGCGCAAGGCCGCCGCGGTGGCCTCGCTGGAGCGGCTGCGGGTCGGCGACGTGATCCGGGTGCCGTCCGGGCGGCGGGCCGGCCTCGCGGTGGTCCTCGACCCGGCCACCGGCGGCTTCGGCGAGCCCCGGCCACTGGTGCTCACCCAGGACCGCTGGGCCGGCCGGGTCACCCCCGGCGACTTCACCACCCCGGCCGAGGTCCTCGCGCGCATCCGGGTGCCCAAACACTTCAACCACCGGTCCCCGGCCGCCCGCCGGGACCTCGCCGCCGAGGTCAGCGGCACCGGGCTGGACCGGCACGGCGGTCGCCGGGGTGGCCGGTCCCGGCAGGCCGTCGGTGAGGACCACCGGCTCAGCCAGCTCCGTACCGAGCTGCGCCACCACCCGTGCCACGCCTGCCCGGATCGGGAGGAGCACGCCCGTTGGGCGGAGCGGCGGCGCCGGCTGGAGAAGGACACCGAGGAGCTGCGGCAGCGGGTCACCGGCCGGACCGGCTCCCTGGCGCGGACGTTCGACCGGATCGTCGCGCTGCTCACCGCGCGCGGCTACCTGTCGGCCGACGGCGGGGTCACCGACGCCGGCCGGATGCTCGGCCGGATCTGGACGGAGGCGGACCTGCTGGTCGCCGAGTGCCTGCGGCGCGGCGTCTGGGACGGGTTGTCCCCGGCCGAGCTGGCCGCGGCCGTGTCGGTGGTGGTCTTCGAGGCGCGCCGCGACGTCGACGAGCGGGCGTCGCTGCCGCGTGGTCCGGTCGCCGACGCGGTCGAGGAGACGCTCACGCTGTGGAGCGAGATCGAGTCCGACGAGGCCGACCGGGGCCTGACCGTCACCCGCGAACCGGACTTCGGCTTCGCCTGGCCGATCTACCGGTGGGCGCGCGGCGAGGCCCTGGCCAAGGTGCTCGCCAGCGGTCACCAGATCGACGGGGAGATGCCGGCCGGTGACTTCGTCCGGTGGGCCCGGCAGGTCGTCGACCTGCTCGGCCAGCTCGCCGACTCCGGTGGTGCGCCGACGGAGCTGCGGGCCACCGCCCGGCAGGCGATCGCCGCCGTCAACCGGGGTGTCCTGGCCTACCACGCCTCCGCCTGATCGTTACTCTCGGTGATCTGCTCGGCGGTGGTCGACACCTCGACCGGTCGCCCGGACAGCGCGGTCGACAGGGGGCGCGTGCGGCCGTCGGACCGGGCCTGTTCCGCCCGGCGCCCCCCACTCGGCGCTCGGCCGCTGGCCCGTACGCTGTGGCATGATTTGGCAGGTGACCAGCAAACCCGCCGCGGCGCAGCAGCTTCGCGACCTCGCGCGGTTGCGCCGCGTCCGGGACCGGATCGACCGGGAGTACGCGCAGCCGCTGGACGTCGAGGCGCTGGCCCGGGGCGCGCACATGTCGGCCGGACACCTCAGCCGCGAGTTCCGGCGTGCCTACGCTGAGTCGCCGTACGGCTACCTGATGACCCGGCGTATCGAGCGCGCGATGGCGCTGCTGCGCCGGGGCGACCTGAGCGTCACCGATGTCTGTTTCGCGGTCGGCTGCTCGTCGCTGGGCACCTTCAGCACCCGCTTCACCGAACTGGTCGGGGTGCCGCCCAGCACCTACCGGCACCGGGAGGCGCGCGCCACGGCGGGGATGCCGTCGTGCGTGGCGAAACAGGTGACCAGGCCGATCAGGAATCGAGAAGCGCGGTCGGCGAACCGCACCTAGCGTTACCGCCATGAACGTCACCGCGCACTGAGCCCTGCTGCCGCCTGATCGGGAGACCCTCGCTGTCGAGGTCCGCAACGACGTCAGATCCGGCGGGACGCGCGAGCCAGCCGACGCCGACGGAGACCGCGACGAGCGGTCCCGCCCGAACAGATGGAGACACTGGAAGCATGGCCACGAGGACGGACCCGGCGCCGCACGTTGCTGACCGCCACGATCTGATCCGGGTGCACGGCGCGCGGGTGAACAACCTCAGGGACGTCAGCGTGGAGATCCCGAAGCGCCGGCTGACGGTGTTCACCGGCGTCTCCGGCTCGGGCAAGAGCTCGCTGGTGTTCGGCACGATCGCCGCCGAGTCGCAGCGGATGATCAACGAGACGTACAGCGCCTTCGTGCAGGGCTTCATGCCGACGTTGGCCCGGCCGGAGGTCGACGTCCTCGAGGGGCTGACCACCGCGATCATCGTCGACCAGCAGCGGATGGGTGCCGACGTCCGCTCCACGGTCGGCACCGCCACCGACGTCAACGCGATGCTGCGGATCGTCTTCAGCCGGCTCGGGCAGCCGCACATCGGCTCGCCCAACGCGTTCTCCTTCAACGTCGCCTCGATCAGCGGTGCGGGCGCGGTCACCCTGGAGCGCGGCGGGAAGACCGTGAAGGAGCGGCGCAGCTTCAGCGTCACCGGCGGCATGTGTCCGCGCTGCGAGGGCCGGGGTGCGGTCAACGACATCGACCTGTCCGCGCTGTACGACGACAGCAAGTCGCTCAACGAGGGCGCGCTCACGATCCCCGGCTACAGCATGGACGGCTGGTACGGCCGGATCTACGGCGGCTCCGGCTTCGTCGACCCGGACAAGCCGATCCGCCGGTACACCAAGGCCGAGCTGCACAACCTGCTCCACAAGGAACCCACCAAGATCAAGGTCGACAACGTCAACCTGACCTACGAGGGCCTGATCCCGAGAATCCAGAAGTCGTTCCTGTCCAAGGACGTCGACGCGCTCCAGCCGCACATCCGTGCCTTCGTGGAGCGGGCGGTGACGTTCACCACCTGCCCCGACTGCGGTGGCACCCGGCTCAGCGCGGCGGCCCGGTCGTCGAAGGTCAACGGGATCAGCATCGCCGACGCCTGCGCGATGCAGATCAGCGACCTGGCCGGATGGGTCGACGGCCTCGACGAGCCGTCGGTGGCGCCGCTGCTCGACACCCTGGGGCAGACCCTCGACTCGTTCGTGGAGATCGGCCTGGGCTACCTATCGCTCGACCGGCCGTCGGGCACGTTGTCGGGCGGTGAGGCGCAACGCGTCAAGATGATTCGCCACCTCGGCTCCTCGCTCACCGACACCACCTACGTCTTCGACGAGCCCACCATCGGCCTGCACCCGCACGACATCCAGCGGATGAACGACCTGCTGCTGCGGCTGCGGGACAAGGGCAACACGGTGCTCGTCGTGGAGCACAAGCCGGAGACGATCGCCATCGCCGACCACGTCGTCGACCTCGGCCCCGGCGCCGGCACGGCGGGCGGCACCGTCTGCTTCGAGGGCACCGTCGAGGGGTTGCGGGCCGGCGGCACCCTCACCGGCCGCCATTTCGACGACCGGGCCGCCCTGAAGAAGACGGTGCGGACGCCCACCGGCGCGCTGGAGATCCGGGGCGCGACGGCGAACAACCTGCGTGACGTCGACGTCGACGTCCCGCTCGGGGTGCTGGTCGTCGTCACCGGCGTCGCCGGCTCCGGCAAGAGTTCGCTCGTGCACGGGTCGATCCCCGCCGGCGCGGGTGTGGTGTCCATCGGCCAGGGCGCGATCCGCGGCTCGCGCCGGAGCAATCCGGCGACCTACACGGGGCTGCTCGACCCGATCCGTAAGGCGTTCGCGAAGGCCAACGGTGTGAAGCCGGCGCTGTTCAGCGCCAACTCCGAGGGCGCCTGCCCCACCTGCAACGGCGCCGGCGTCATCTACACCGATCTGGCGATGATGGCCGGCGTCGCCACGCCCTGCGAGGAGTGCGAGGGCAGGCGGTTCCAGGCATCGGTGCTGGAGTACCAGCTCGGCGGCCGGGACATCAGCGAGGTGCTCGCGATGTCGGTGACCGAGGCCGAGGAGTTCTTCGGCGCCGGCGAGGCGCGTACGCCGGCCGCGCACGCCATCCTCGGCCGGCTCGCCGACGTCGGGCTCGGCTACCTCAGCCTCGGCCAGCCGCTCACCACGCTGTCCGGCGGGGAGCGGCAGCGGCTCAAGCTGGCCACCCACATGGCCGAGCGGGGCGGCGTCTACGTCCTCGACGAGCCGACCACCGGCCTGCACCTCGCCGACGTCGAGCACCTGCTCGGCCTGCTCGACCGGCTGGTCGAATCCGGCAAGTCGGTCATCGTCGTCGAGCACCACCAGGCGGTCATGGCGCACGCCGACTGGATCATCGACCTTGGTCCCGGCGCCGGCCACGACGGCGGCCGGATCGTCTTCGAGGGCACCCCCGCCGACCTGGTCGCTGCCCGTTCCACCCTCACCGGCGAGCACCTGGCGGCCTACGTCGGCCGCTGACCGGGCCGTCGCGGACACCGTGGGACGGGTTCCCGCCGGGTCGACCTCGGGCGGCTGCGCCGCGTCCGGACCGCCCGGAGGCAGCGCGACCGCCCGGCGGGCGGGGCGGTCGCCGGCGGCGGGAACAGGTCGGCCGGGCATCCCGGCGGCGGGTTCCGGGGCAGCCGGTCAGGGGTGGGCGGCGAGCGCGTCGACCAGCCGCCGGCACGAGCCGGCCAGGTTCCACCGCTGTGCCAGCGCCAACAGCCGGTCCGGGTCGGCGGGCGCGCCGGGCAGCGCGGTGGGCAGCGCCGGCAGCGGCACGTCGGTGGCGACCCGCACCACCTTCGGCGCCACCGCCAGGTAGTCGCGGGCGGCGTCGAGCCTGGTCCGCAGCCCCGGCGCGAAACCGGACCCCGGCTCGTCCAGCGCGGCGAGGATGCCGGGCAGGCCGCCGTACCGGTCGATCAGCCGGGCGGCGGTCTTCTCGCCGACCCCGGGCACTCCCGGCAGGCCGTCGCTCGGGTCGCCGCGCAGCGCCGCGAAGTCGGCGTACCGGTCGGCGGGTACGCCGTAGCGGGCGCGGACCGCCGCGTCGTCGCAGTCCTCCAGCTTGGCCACCCCGCGCCCGATGTAGAGCAGCCGCACCCCGCGTGCGTCGTCGACGAGCTGGAACAGGTCCCGGTCGCCGGAGACCACCTCCGCCGGGCCGGGCTGGGTCACCGACAGCGTGCCCAGCACGTCGTCGGCCTCGTAGCCGGTGGCCCCGACGGCGGGGATCCCGATCGCCTCCAGCACGTCGAGGATCACCGGCACCTGCGGGGAGAGGGTGTCGGGCACCTCCTCGCCGCCCTCCGGGGCCACCCGGTGCGCCTTGTACGACGGCAGCAGCGCCACCCGCCAGGCCGGGCGCCAGTCGTGGTCCAGCGCGCAGACCATCCGGCCGGGCCGGCGGGTGCGGACCAACTGGGCGAGCATGTCGAGGAAGCCGCGCACGGCGTTGACCGGCTGGCCGTCCTCGGTGCGGGCGGCCGACTCGGGCACGCCGAAGTAGGCCCGGAAGTAGAGGCTGGGGGCGTCGATCAGCAGGATGGGGGGTTGGTCTGCCACGCCCGACAGCCTGGCACAACCCCCCGACGACATGGGGGAGGGCACGGTCCGACATCGCTGACCCTCCGTCAGGCTGCCGGCGTGGCCGGCCGGTGGAGGAGGCAATCGGTGGGTGGGCGTGCGCCCACCCGCTGGCCGGCGGTCAGACCCGTTCCCGGGTCCGGATGCCGCCGGCCGGCGCGGGCACCGGCAGGTCGGTCAGGTCGCGCAGCCCGCGTACCGGGGAGCACAGCAGCGCCAGGGGCGCCAGCACCGTGGCGGCGGCGACGGCGAGCAGGGTCGCCCGGGCGCCCGTCATCCCGGCCAGGGCGCCGGCGGCCAGCCCGCCGACCGGGATGGCCCCCCAGGAGACGAACCGGACGGTGGCCATCACCCGGGCGAGCAGGTCGGGTGGGCTGGCGGTCTGCCGGTAGGTGCGGGTGGTGACGCTGAGCACCACCACCCCACCGGCGAAGACCACGTTGCCGGCGGTGAACGCCAGGTACGCCGGCCAGCCGGTGCCGAGCGGGACGACGACCGCGCCGACGACCGTGAGCAGGGAGGCCACGACCAGCGCCCGGGCGGTGCCCCAGTGGCGGGTGGTCCACGGGGTGAGGCCGGCGCCGACCAGGGAGCCGACGCCCTCGACGGCGAGCAGCACGCCGACCAGCGCGATCGGGGCGTGCAGTTCGCGCACCAGGTAGAGCGGGTAGACGGCGAGCTGCGCGCCGCAGACGAAGTTGACCGCGGTGGCCGCCCACATCCCGGGGCCCATCACCGGGTGGCGGGTGACGTAGCGCCAGCCCTCGCCGATCATCTCGCGTACCGGCGGCCACCGGTCGGGGGCGTCGACCCGGCGGGCCGGCAGCGACCGCAGCAGCGCGCCGGAGAACAGGTAGCTGGCCGCGTCGACGAGCAGGGTCGGCGCGGCGCCGAACGCCTGCACCGCGAGGCCGCCGACGGCCGGGCCGCTGAGTTGGGTGGCGGCGTGGGTGGCCGAGGTGAGGCTGTTGCGGGCCTCGAGCTGGTCGCGGCCGACGATGCCGGGCAGGAAGGTGGAGTTGGCCACGTCGAAGAGCACGTTGGCGAAGCTGACCACCAGCGCGACGGCGACGAGCTGCGCGACGGTCAGCCAGCCCTGCCACCAGGCCAGCGGCACGGAGGCCACCGCGACCGCCCGGGCCAGGTCGCCGCCGACCTGCGCGCCGCGCAGCGGCAGCCGTTGCACGACCACGCCGGCGGGCAGCCCGATCACCAGCCAGGCGACGTAGCTGGCGGCGGTGATCAGGCCGAGCTGGAACGCCGTGGCGTCCAGCGCGGTCAGCGCCGTCAGGGGCAGCGCCACCGCGCCGACCGCCGACCCGACCGAGCTGATCGTGCCGGCGGTCCACCAGCGCCAGAACACGCCCGCTCCCTGTCTGACGGTCATGCCGTCGACCCCCGTCCTCAAGCAAGTGAGTTCCAAACTGAAACGGACTATAGTCGAGGTGTCCAAAGGCGATGGGAGGTGCCCGTGCGGCGTGTGGATCTCGCCGACGCCGACTGCGGCATCGCCCAGGCCCTCGGCGTGCTCGGCGACTGGTGGACGTTCCTGATCGTCCGGGACGTCGCCGGCGGCACCACCCGCTTCGACGCCCTGCAACGCGAACTCGGCGTCAGCCGCCGCGCCCTCACCGAACGGCTGACCGCGCTGGTCGCGCACGGGGTGCTGCGCCGCCAGCCGTACTCGCAGCACCCGCCGCGCTACGACTACCTGCTCACCGCCAAGGGGGAGGGCCTGTTGCCGGTCCTGGTGGCGTTGCAGGACTGGGGCACCCGGCACGTGATGGGCGACGGCGACCTGACCGCCACCGCCGACGCCGGCTCCGCCGAGGCCCGCCGGGTGCACCACCTGGTCGGCCGGCGGCTGCCGGAGAGCACCCTGTGCCGCCACGACGGCGTCGAGGAGTCCGTCGCCGGGGCCGGACGCTGGCGGGTGCTCTACCTCTTCCCCGGCGCCTTCACCCCCGACGGTCAGGGCCTCCCGCCGGGCTGGGGCGAGATTCCGGGCGCGGTGGGGTGCACCCTGGAGTCACGCGCGTACGCCGAGCGGCACGAGCGGTTCCGGGCGGCCGGCGCCGACGTACGCGGGATCAGCACCCAGCGCCCCGACCAGCTGGCGGCCTTCGCCGGGTACGCCCGGCTGCCGTACCCGCTCCTGTCCGACCAGGACGGCCGGCTCGCCGCAGGGCTGCTCCTGCCGACCTTCCGGGCCGGCGGGGTGGACCGGTTCAAACGGTTGACCCTGCTGGTCGACCCGACCGCCGTGGTGCGTGCCGTGCAGTTCCCGGTGACCGACCCGGCGGGGTCGGTCGACGAGATGCTCGCCCTGGTCCGCGCCCGCACCGCTGCCGGCGTCCACGGATAGCCGGTCGCGGGCCAGGGTCGGGTTCCGGCTGCTGCGGCGCACCGTGACCGGTGGGCGGTCCCGGCGGCGGTCGACCGGAGTAGGTGTTGGCCCAAACGACCGTTAAGCTGACGGTGTGGGAACCGACGAGCTGTACCCGCCGCAACGGCTTGCCGCCGCCCAGCGCGCCACCGCCGCCGCCGGCCTGGACGCGCTGCTGCTCACCCCCGGCTCCGACCTGCGCTACCTCACCGGCTACGACGCGCACGCCGGCGAGCGCCTGACCTGCCTGGTGGTGCCGGCCGAGGGCGAGCCGACCCTGATCGTCCCGGCCCTGGAGCGCCCGGCCGCCGAGGCGTCCCCCGCCCCGGCCACCGGGGTACGCCTGGTCGACCACGTCGACGGCAGCGACCCGTACCCGCTGGTCCGGGCCGCGCTGCCCGGCCCGGTGACGGCCGTCGGCCTGGCCGACCGGATGTGGGCCGAACAGGTCCTCGCGCTGCGGACGACGCTGCCCGACGCCACCCAGCGACTCGCCGGCGAGGTGCTGCGCGAGCTGCGCCTGCGCAAGTCCCCAGCGGAGGTGGCGGCCCTCGCGGAGGCGGGCGCGGCGATCGACGCCGTGCACGCCGAGATGGGCCGTTGGCTGCGGCCCGGCCGTACCGAGGCGGAGGTAGCCACCGACATCGCGGCGGCGATCCGGGCGGCCGGCCACGCCACCGTCGACTTCGTCATCGTCGCCGCCGGCCCGAACGGCGCCAGCCCCCACCACGGCACCTCCGACCGGCCGATCGGTGCCGGCGAGCCGGTGGTCGTCGACATCGGCGGCACCATGCCGTCGGGCTACTGCTCCGACTCCACCCGCACCTACGTCACCGGCGGCCCGGCACCGGCGCAGTTCACCGACTACTACGCGGTGCTGCACGCGGCCCAGCTCGCCGCGGTCGCCGCCGTGCGTCCCGGGGTGCGCGCCGAGGCGGTCGACGCCGCCGCCCGCGAGCCGATCACCGCCGCCGGGTACGGGGAGGCGTTCCTGCACCGCACCGGGCACGGCATCGGCCTGGACGGGCACGAGGAGCCGTACCTGGTCTGCGGCAACACCCGGCCGCTGGAGGCCGGCATGGCGTTCTCCATCGAACCCGGCATCTACCTCGCGGGCCGACACGGCGCCCGCATCGAGGACATCGTCGTCTGCACGACGGACGGCGTGCAACGGCTCAACACCACCCCCACGGAGCTCATCGCGCTATGACTGTCGACCGGATCCTCCCCACCGACGAGGCCCACGACCTGCTGGATCTCGCCACCGAACTCGCCGACCGGGAGCTGGCGCCGAGGGCCGCCGGCTTCGAGGAACGCGCCGAGTTCCCCCGGGAGGTGCTGCGCACCCTCGGCCGGGCCGGCCTGCTCGGCCTGCCCTACGCCGAGGAGCACGGCGGCGCCGCCCAGCCGTACGAGGTCTACCTGCAGGTGCTGGAGATCCTGGCCAGCCGGTGGCTCGCGGTGGCCGAGGCGG
Source organism: Micromonospora sp. NPDC092111 (assembly GCF_044755745.1). Classification (NCBI taxonomy): domain Bacteria; kingdom Bacillati; phylum Actinomycetota; class Actinomycetes; order Micromonosporales; family Micromonosporaceae; genus Micromonospora; species Micromonospora sp. NPDC092111. The sequence goes on along the minus strand of NZ_JBIVRQ010000008.1, from coordinate 140,250 downwards.
TCAGCGTGCACACCCTGTCCTGCTACCCGCTGGCCCAGTTCGGCACCGACGCGCAGCGCAAGCTGCTGCCCGACCTGGTCGGCGGTGACCTGCTCGGGGCCTACTGCCTCTCCGAGCCGCAGGGCGGCTCCGACGCCGCGTCGCTGACCACGAGGGCGGTCCGCGACGGCGACGACTACGTGGTCACCGGCGTCAAGGCGTGGATCACCCACGCCCAGGTCGCCGACTTCTACAACATCTTCTGCCGTACCGGCGGGCCGGGTCCCAAGGGCATCTCCTGCCTGTTGGCCGACCGGGGCACCCCCGGCATCACCCCCCAGGCGGCCGAGCGGACCATGGGGCTGCGGGCCTCCCCGGTGGCGCAGCTCGCCTTCGACGACGCCCGGGTGCCGGCCGACCGGCTGATCGGCGGGGAGGGGGCGGGCTTCACCATCGCCATGTCCGCCCTGGACTCGGGGCGGCTCGGCATCGCCGCCTGCGCCGTCGGCCTGGCCCAGGCGGCGCTGGACTACGCCGTCGACTACGCCCGCGAACGGCAGCAGTTCGGCCGGGCCATCATCGACTTCCAGGGCCTCGGCTTCATCCTGGCCGACGCGGCCACCCAGATCTCCGCCGCCCGGGCGCTGATGCTGGCCGCCGCCCGGCTGCGTGACGCCGGCCGGCCGTACTCGATCGAGGCGGCCAAGGCGAAGCTCTTCGCCACCGACGTGGCGATGCGGGTGACCACCGACGCGGTGCAGGTGCTCGGCGGCGCGGGCTACGTCGCCGACCACCCGGTGGAGCGGTACATGCGGGAGGCGAAGGTGCTCCAGATCGTCGAGGGCACCAACCAGATCCAGCGGCTGGTGATCTCCCGGGCGCTCGCGAAGAGTTAGCCGGTGGCCTTCCCCGGGCCCGGCGACATGCCCGACGGCGTGGACGCGGAGCGTGACCGGATGGTCCGCCGAGCGTCACGCCGAGCGGGGCGTCGTCGCCAGGGGAGCGCTCCACCGGGTAGGTTGCACGCGTGGAGGAGATCGACCGTGCCATCGTCGCCGCGTTGACCGCTGACGGCCGTCTGTCGTACACGGACCTGGCGGAGAAGGTCGGGCTGTCGGTCTCGGCCGTGCACCAGCGGGTCCGCCGGCTGGAGCAGCGCGGGGTGATCAGCGGCTACACCGCGCGGGTGTCGTTCGAGGCGCTGGACCTGCCGTTGACCGCCTTCGTGGCGATCCGGCCGTTCGACCCGTCGCAGCCGGACGACGCGCCCGAGCGGTTGGCCCACCTGCCCGAGATCGACTCGTGCTACTCGGTGGCGGGGGAGGACTTCTACCTGCTCCTGGTGCGGGTGGCCAGCCCGGCCGACCTGGAGCGGGTGCTCCAGGAGATCCGTACCGCCGCGAACGTCACCACCCGCACGACGGTGGTGCTGTCCACGCCGTACGAGGGCCGGCCGCCGAAGGTCGCCGCCCCCGGCCAGGGACGTCGCGTCCGGGGCAACGCGGACGCGACGTCAGCCTGAGCGCGACTGCCGTATCCGCACACTGCGTCACCCGTACCCGGGCACATCACCCCTGACACCGGTATGCCTCTCCGGCATATTTATGCCACAGCGGCATACCGGTGTCAGGGGTGATGTCGATGGGCGAGGACCAGGTTCAGCTCCCGTTCCAGCGCAGGATGACCCGGCGCCCGTGTTCGTGGCCGAGGACGCTGACGGTGGCCGTGTCCAGGCGCAGCAGTCCGCCGCCGGCCGGGGGCAGGCCGATCCACCGGGCGCCGACCACCCGTAGGCAGTGGGCGTGCCCGACCAGCCCGACGGTGCCCCGGTCGAGCAGGGGAGTGACCCGGGCGAGCAGCCGGTCGACGCGTGCGCCGATCTGGGCGGGGGACTCCCCGCCGGGGCAGCCGTCGGTCCAGATGTTCCAGGTGGGGCGTTCTCGCTGGATGTCGGCGGTGGTCCGGCCCTCGTACCCGCCGTAGTGCCACTCGGCGAGGTCGTCGTCGGTGGCGTCGACGGTGAGGCCGGCGAGCTGCGCGGTGTCCAGCGCCCGTAGCCGGGGGCTGGAGAGCACGGTGGCGAACCGCTGGCCGGCCAGTACCCCGGCCAGCGCCCGGGCCTGGCGTTCACCGTCGGGGGTCAGCCCCAGGTCGGTGTACGAGGTGTGGCGGTGGCTGGCGCTCCAGGTGGTCTCGCCGTGCCGGATCAGGAGGATCTCACTCACCCGCCCAGTCAACCACTCCTAGGACACCACCCTACATCTAGTGTCCTAGGACGCCATACCGGGTGTGCGCCGCCCCGCACACCCGGGTTTCGCCACCTGGGAACCGGGGACGCACGAGGAAGGCCGGGGCGGTAGCCCCGGGACCGCCGCAGCGACAGGAGGCGACATGAGCTTCACCGACAAGGCGAAGAACAAGGCCCAGGAGCTGAGCGGCGTTGCCAAGGAGCGGATCGGCGACGTCACCGACAACGAGCGGATGCGGGCCGAGGGCAGCACCGAACAGAGCTCGGCCCGGGCCCGTCAGGCCGGTGAGCACGCGAAGGACGCCGGCCGCGACGTGAAGGACGCGATGCGCTGACCGGCGTACGTGTGCGAGTGGCCCCCGGGATTTCCCGGGGGCCACTCGTGTCGCAGGCGCGTCGCCCCGAGACCGGTCGGTCGCGGAGGCGGCGGGTCGGTCAGTCGTCCCGGTGCGCGGCCCACCACTGCTGGCCGGGCTCGGGCAGGGTGTCGATCGGGTCGTAGTAGGCGTAGCGCTTGTTGAGCGCCTCCAGGTCGGCCGACTCGATCGAGGTGCGGTAGTTCTTGGTCCAGTAGGAGATGCCGCGTTCGCGGTCGTACTCGGTGAGCATGTGCACCCAGCGCTTGCCGACGAACGGCACGTCGCAGACGATCCGTGGGGTGGCGTAGCCGGGCAGGTAGCCCATGATGTCGTGCTGGAGCTGCTGGGCGTGCCAGACCGGGACCCGCCAGTGTTCGGCGTTGGGGATCATGTCGCACATGTAGAAGTAGTACGGCAGGATGCCCGCCTCGCCCTGGAGGGCGAAGCAGAGGTCGAGCAGGTCGGGGGCGGTGGCGTTGACGCCGCGCATGAGCACGCCCTGGTTGCGGACGTCGCGGACGCCGACGTCGAGGGCGGTCTGGGCGGCCCTGGCGACCAGCGGGGTGATCGACTGGGCGTGGTTGACGTGGGTGTGGATGGCGAGGTTGACCCCGCGCCGGGCGGCGGTGCGGGCGACCCGCTCCAGGCCCTCGACGACGTCGGGCTGGAGCCAGTGCTGGGGCAGGCCCATCAGCGCCTTGGTGGCGAGCCGGATGTCGCGGACGGTCTCCAGTTCCAGCAGTCGCATCAGGTACGACTCCAGGTTGCGCCACGGGACGTTGGCCACGTCACCGCCGGAGACGACGACGTCGCGGACGCCGGGGTGGGCCTTGAGGTAGCTGATGTGGGCGTCGTAGCGGTCGACGGGCTTGAGGGTGAGCTTGAGCTTGTCGACGGCGGGGGTGGAGTTGCCGACCAGGTCCATCCGGGTGCAGTGCCCGCAGTACTGCGGGCAGGTGGAGAGCAGTTCGGCGAGGACCTTGGTGGGGTAGCGGTGGGTGAGTCCCTCGGCGACCCACATGTCGTGTTCGTGGAGGGAGTCGCGGCTGGCGTAGGGGTGCGACGGCCAGTCGGTGCGCCGGTCGGAGGCGACGGGGATCATGTAGCGCCGGATCGGGTCGGCGAGGAACGCCTCGGTGGTCATCGGCGCGAACGGGACCATCGTGTTGATCATTTGCGGCGGCACCAGCATGGACATGGTGGCCAGGGCCTGCTGGTCGGCTTCCAGGTCGGCGTAGAAGGTCTCGTCGACGGTGTCGCCGAGGACGGTGCGTAGCTGTTTGATGTTCTTGACGCAGTTGACGCGCTGCCACTGGGCGCTCTCCCACTGTTCGCGGGTGATGTGGCACCAGCCGGGGAAGCGGGTCCAGTCGGGTTCGACCAGGGGGTTGCGGCGGTACTCGTAGGGCTGCCCGGCGGTCGGTACGGCGACCGGGGCGGGGCGGGGCCCAGGGATGGTCTCAACCGGTTGGGTCTGGGTCACGGCCCCTCCTCGTTGCGTGGTGCGGATGATCAGAGAGCCCGAAGGCTACTGGAAAATATCCGGTGAAGAAATTAGTCTGCCGTAAGTTTTCCCGCGACGCGAGTCCTGGTCGGGGCTTCGGGCGGTGGAGAAGGGGAGGTCGGCGTGACGTCACCGGTGGGTCTGCACCGTGTCGTGGAACCGGCGGGGGTGCTGCCGCAGGCGGCCTGGCGGCTGGACGCCGACCCGCGCATCGCCGCCAACGAGGTGCGCATCCGGGTGGAACGGCTGAATCTCGACGCGGCGAGCTTCCGGCAGTTGTCGGAGAAGCACGGCGGTGACGGGGAGAAGGTCCGCGCCGAGGTGCTGGAGATCATCGCCAGTCGGGGCAAGATGCAGAACCCGGTGACCGGTTCGGGTGGCATGTTGATCGGCACCGTCGAGGAGTCCGGCCGCCGGTCGCCGCTGGGGTTGCGGGTCGGTGACCGGGTGGCGACGCTGGTGTCGTTGACGCTGACCCCGTTGACCGTCCTCGACGGGTTGGCCCGCTGGGACGGGCGCAGCGAGCAGGTGCCCTGCGACGGGTACGCGATCCTGTTCGCCCGGTCCATCGCGGCGGTGCTGCCGGCGGATCTGCACCCGGAGTTGTCCCTGGCGGTGCTGGACGTGTGCGGGGCGCCGGCGTTGACCGCGCGGGTGGTCCAGGAGCAGGTGCGGCGGCGGGGCTGGGAGCAGGATTCGCGGCCGGTGAGTGTGGCGGTGATCGGCGGGGCGGGCAAGAGCGGGTCGTTGTCCCTGGCGGCGGCGCGGCGGGCGGGCGCCGGTCGTACCGTCGGGGTGGTGCCGGTGGCGGTGGAGCGTGACGCGCTGGAGGCGGCCGGTCTGGCGTCGGTGGTGGCGTTGGCCGATGCCCGGGATCCGGTGGCGCTGTCGACGGCGGTGACCACGGCGTTGGGTGCGCCGGCGGACGTGACGGTGGTCTGCGTGGACGTGCCGGGCTGTGAGCACGGGGCGGTGTTGGCCACCGCGGACGGCGGTACGGTGATCTTCTTCTCGATGGCGACGAGTTTCGCGGCGGCGGCGTTGGGTGCGGAGGGTCTGGCGGCGGACGTGACGATGCTGGTGGGCAACGGGTACGTGCCGGGGCATGCGGAGCTGGCGTTGGATCTGCTGCGGTCGGAGCCCGGGGTCCGTGGTCTCTTCGAGTCCCGGTTGGCGGCAGACTGAGTGCCATGACGAACCCCTCGACGTTGTACCGCGGCGGAGTGCTGCACTGTCCGGCGGAGCCGAGCGCGACGGCGCTGCTGGTGCGTGACGGTCGGATCGCCTGGTTGGGTGTCGACGCGGATGCGCCGGCCGCGGACCGGGTGGTGGAGCTGGGCGGTGGTTTGGTGACGCCGGCGTTCGTGGACGCGCACGTGCACGCCTCGGACACCGGGTTGGTGTTGTCGGGGCTGGCGCTGTCGTCGGTGCGGTCGGCGGGGGAGTTGCTGGACGCGGTGTCGGCGTTCGCGGCGGGTCTGCCGGGTGACGGGGTGGTGCTGGGGCACGGCTGGGACGAGTCGTACTGGGCTGACCGGCGGTTGCCGGACGCCGGTGAGCTGGATCGGGCGGCGGGTGGGCGGCGGGTGTATCTGTCGCAGGCGTCGATCCATTCGGCGTTGGTGTCGCGGGCGTTGTTGGCGGCGTGTCCGGAGGTGGTCGACGCGGCGGGGTACGACGCGTCGGGATGGTTGCGGCGGGACGCGCACCATGTGGTGCGGGCGGCGGCGCAGGGGTCGGTGGGTCGGGCGCAGCGGGTGGCGGCGCAGCGGGTGGCGCTCGCGCACGCGGCGTCGTTGGGGATCGCGGCGGTGCACGAGTGTGGTGGTCCGGAGATCTCCGACGAGGAGGACTTCACGGGTCTGCTGGCGTTGTCCGGGGTGGGTTTGCCGGAGGTGTACGGCTACTGGGGTGAGTTGTCGGGTGCGGCGCGGGCCCGGGAGTTGGGTGCGGTGGGTGCGGGTGGTGATCTGTTCGCCGATGGGGCGTTGGGGTCGCGGACGGCGCACGTGTCGGCGGCGTACCTGGATGCGGAGGGTTGTGGGCATGGCTATCTGACGGCTGATCAGGTGCGTGATCATCTGTTGGACTGCGCGGCCCACGGCATGCAGGGTGGGTTTCACGCGATCGGGGACGCGGCGATCGGCACGGTGTTGGCGGGGTTCGCGGCGGCGGCGGCGAGGTTGGGTACGGATCGGGTGCGGGCGGCCCGGCATCGGGTCGAGCATGCGGAGATCATGAGCAAGCGGTTGATCGCCGGGTTCGTGGAGTACGGGATCGTGGCGAGTATGCAGCCGGCGTTCGACCGGTTGTGGGGTGGCGCGGGTCGGATGTACGAGTCGCGGCTGGGGTTGGACCGGTCGTGGGAGTCGAATCCGATGGGGGCGATGCACTCGGTGGGGGTGGCGTTGGCGTTCGGGTCGGATTCGCCGGTGACGCCGTTGGATCCGTGGGGTGCGGTGCGGGCGGCGGCGGCGCATCACAACCCGAAGCAGCGGATGAGTGTGCGGGCGGCGTTCGCCGCGCACAGCCGGGGTGGTTGGCGGGCGGTGCATCTGGACAGCGAGGGGGTGCTGGCGTTGGGGGCGCCGGCGACGTTCGCGGTGTGGTCGACGCCGGCGGGGGTGGATCGGGGGCTGCCGGTGGTGCAGGCCGATGATCCGGAGTTGCGGGGTGTGGACGATCCGACGCCGTTGCCGGTGTGTCGGCGTACGGTGCTGCGCGGTGAGGTGATCTATGAGGAAGGGTCTGCGTGAGCGAGCGAACCGTCGGTGTGGCAGGGGCGCGGGTTGTGCTGTCGCCGAGCGATGCGGGGTGATGGCGTGACGGGCAAGCTTGACCTGGATCCGGTGTTGGTGGGTCGGGCGCGGGAGTTGGCGCGTCGGGCCGGGCAGCCGGTGGTGGATCTGGCGCGGAGTCATACCACGGTGTCGGTGGAGCGGGCGGTGCTGCGGTTGGCCGGGGTGGCCGGCGCGGATCCGGATGGTATTCCGTGGGTGAACCGGTTGGTGGATGCGGTGGTCGCCGACGTGGGGTTGGGGCACGGGGTGGCGGTGCCGGTGTTCGACGCCCTGGCTCGGGAGCAGATCACCGATGTGACGTTGTTGGCGCAGCAGGCGGCGGCCGGGTCGGTGCGGTTCGGGGTGCCGTCGGGTCGGGCGGCCACGGCGGCGCGGCGGGCGGCGCGGCGGGCGGTCGGGGTCGGGGTGCGTGCGATCGATCGGCGGCGGGCGGAGCGGGATCGTCTGGTGCGGCGGTACGGGGATCCGGTGCGGCGGCCGTGGATTTATCTGATCGTGGCGACCGGGGACATCTACGAGGACATTCCGCAGGCGCAGGCGGCGGCTCGGGCGGGCGCGGATGTGATCGCGGTGATCCGGTCGACGGGGCAGTCGTTGTTGGACTATGTGCCGGAGGGGGCGACCCGGGAGGGGTTCGCGGGCACGTATGCGACGCAGGAGAATTTCCGGTTGATGCGGGCGGCGTTGGATGTGACGTCGCGGGAGTTGGGTCGGTATGTGCGGCTGACGAACTACGCGTCGGGGTTGTGTATGCCGGAGATGGCGACGCTGGCCGGCCTGGAGCGGCTGGACATGATGCTCAACGACTCGATGTACGGGATTCTGTTCCGGGACATCAATCCGATCCGTACGTTCGTGGACCAGCGGTTTTCCCGGCAGGTGCACGCGCGGGCGGGGATCATCATCAACACCGGTGAGGACAACTACCTGACCACTGCGGACGCGGTGGACGAGGCGCACACGGTGACGGTGTCGCAGTTGCTCAACGAGTTCTTCGCGCACGAGGCGGGGTTGGCGGACTGGCAGTTGGGGTTGGGGCACGCGTTCGAGATCAACCCGGAGGTGCCGGAGTCGTTCCGGTTGGAGTTGGCGCACGCGTTGCTGGCGCGGGAGTTGTTTCCGGATGCGCCGTTGAAGTGGATGCCGCCGACGAAGCACATGACCGGGGACGTGTTCCGGGGCAATCTGCTGGACGGGTTCTTCAATCTGGTGGGGACGATGACCGGGCAGGGGATCCTGCTGGTGGGGATGATGACGGAGGCGGTGGTGACGCCGTGGTTGTCGGATCGGGACATCGCCTTGCAGAACGTGCGGTACGTGTTGGGTGCGGCCGGTGGGTTGCATGAGGATTTCGTGCCGGCGCCGGGTGGGTTCATCCAGCAGCGGGCCAACCTGGTGTTGGGTGCGGCGGTGGATCTGTTGGAGCGGATCGGGGACCAGTCGTTGTTGACGGCGATCGCCGAGGGCACGTTCGGGATCATGAAGCGGCCGGCGGACCGGGGTAAGGGTCTGGCCGGGGTGGCGGCGCACGCCGGGGACTACTACAACCCGGTCACCGAGATCCTGGAGCAGTCGGTATGAGTGGCGGGTCGATCGTGCGGCCGTACGGGGACACCACCGGTGACGGGATGGTGCAGGTGTCGTTCACGTTGCCGGTGCCGCATGACAAGCGGGCCGAGGGTGCGGCGGTGCAGTTGGCCAACCGGATGGGCATTGATCCGGCGATGCTGGTGCACGCCAAGCCGATGAGTGACGGGTTCACCTTCTTCGTGGTGTACGGGCGGGTGAACCATCTGGTGGATCTCTCCCAGGTGCAGGTGGTGGAGCGGGATTTCGCGCTGCTGTCGGCCAAGGAGGTCAACGCGGTGGTGAAGCAGCGGTTGCGGCGCAAGTTGTCGGTGGTGGGGGCGTGTATCGGTACGGACGCGCACACCGTGGGCATCGACGCGATTCTCAACGTGAAGGGCATCGCCGGGGAGAAGGGTCTGGAGTACTACCGGGAGTTGAAGGTGACCAATCTGGGTGCGCAGGTGAGTGTGCCGGAGTTGGTGGAGGCGGCCCGGGTGGAGAAGGCCGACGCGGTGTTGGTGTCGCAGGTGGTGACGCAGCGGGACGCGCATCTGCACAACACCCGGGAGATGTCGGCGGCGTTCCGGGAGGCGATGCCGGTGGGGCGTCGGCCGTTGCTGATCGTGGGTGGGCCGCGGTTCGACGAGACGATGACCGGCGAGTTGGGTGTGGATCGGATCTTCGGTCGGGGCACCACCCCGGGTGAGGTGGCGTCGTACCTGGTCCATGCGTTGATCACGAGTAAGAGGGTGAAGGTATGAGCGACGCGCGGCTGGGGTTGACGGTGACGCATCGGCGGTATGTGCCGTACTCGCATGCCCATTACGCGGGGAACCTGGTCGACGGGGCGTACGCGTTGGGGTTGTTCGGGGATGTGGCCACGGAGGTGTGTATCCGTACCGACGGTGACGAGGGGTTGTTCGCCTCGTACGCGGATGTGCAGTTCGTGGCGCCGATGAAGGCCGGTGACGTGTTGGAGGTGACGGCGACGGTGACCCGGGTGGGTACCCGGAGCCGTACCGTCGATTTCGTGGCGCGGGTGGTGTGCCGGGGGCGTCCGGACCGGGGTGAGTCGGCCGCCGAGGTGCTGGCGGAGCCGATCGTGGCGGTGACGGCGACCGGCACCGTGGTCGTCCCTGCGGCGGCGTGAGTCTGGCTGTCTGCGCCGACGTCGGGTCGACCTGGACCAAGGCGGCGGTGGTGGATCTCGACGGTGGGGTGTTGGTGGCGGCGGCGTCGGCGCCGACGACGGTGGGCACGGACGTGCTGCGTGGTCTGGACGCCGCCGTCGGCCTGGCCGGCGGGGCGGACCTGCCGTGGTATGTGTGTTCGTCGGCCGGGGGTGGGTTGCGGCTGGCGGTGGTGGGTTACGAGCCGCTCGTCACGGCGCAGGCGGGCCGGCGGGTGGGTCTGTCGGCGGGGGCGAACGTGGTGCACGTGGCCGCCGGGCGGTTGGGCGCGGCGGAGGTGGCGGCGCTGCGGGCGGCCCGTCCGGACGTGGTGCTGCTGGTCGGTGGCACCGATGGTGGGGACGCCGAGACGCTCACCCACAATGCGACCCGGCTGGCGAGGGCCCGGTGGCGGGTGCCGGTGGTGTTGGCCGGCAACGTCGATGTCCGGGCGGGGTTGCATGCCCTGTTGGCGGCGGCGGGGGTGCCGGTGTCGGTGGCGGACAATGTGCTGCCCCGGATCGGGGTGCTCGCGCCGGGGTCGGCGCGGGCGGCCATCCGGGAGGTGTTCCTGCGGCATGTCATCGGCGGTAAGCGGCTGTCGCGGGGCGGCCGGTTCGCGCGGCTGGTGCGGGCGGCCACGCCGGACGCGGTGTTGACCGGGGTGGAGGTTCTCGCCGACGCGGTCGGCGGTGACCTGGCCGTGGTGGATGTGGGTGGGGCCACCACCGACGTGTACTCGGTGCTGACGCCGGACGAGCGGGACAGTGGGCCGGGTCGGGAGGTGGCCGGGACGTTGTGGCGGGCCCGCACCGTGGAGGGGGATCTGGGGATGCGGTGGAGTGCCCCGGGTGTGGTCCGGGCGGCCGTCGAGGAGCGGCTGCTGGGTGGCGACGAGTCGGATCTGCTGGTGTCGGCGGCGGCGGCGCGGGCCGCCGACCCGGGGTTTCTGCCCGCCGGTGACGCTGATCGGGCGGTGGACCGGCGGATTGCCGGGCTGGCGGCGACGGTGGCGTTGCGTCGGCATGCCCGGGGCGCGTCGACGGGGGAGCGGGCCGGGCGTGACCTGCGGGATGTGAAGCTGCTGGTGGGTTCCGGTGGTGTGCTGCGTCACGCTCGCGTCGACGACGCGGTGGAGGTGCTGGCGGGGGTGCTGGCCGACCATGCCGGGGGGTGGGCGTTGCCGCGGGCGGCTCGGCCGGTGGTGGATGTGGATTACGTGCTGGCTGCCGGGGGTCTGCTCGCGGGGGAGCATCCGGTGGCGGCGGCGGCGTTGTTGCGTCGGCATCTCGGCACGGATTGAGACGCGCCGACGCGACACGCCGTGGTGGACGACACGACTGGCCGGGGGTGGGTTGACAGCGGCGGGGGTGTAGGCCGTACCGTCTTTGAGTCCTACTACGGGAAGCGGCTGTTGTTCGCTTCGTCCCTTCGTCCGCTGGCCGAGCGACATTTGGTGCAACTCGTCGCGGCGGCCAGGTCCAGCGGGCGGGGGTCGGCGGGGCGGCGCGAACCGGCCGCGGTTACCGGTGTACGGGCAGGGTGAAAGGCACGGCCAGTAGACAACGGCCAGGCGGGGGCAGCCAGTCCACCGTCCGGTCGGTCCGAAGGTCGGCGCCGCTCATTCTCGCCCCACCGGCCGGGAAGGGCCTGGGAGCATCGGGGCGCGGCTTAGGCCGCGCCCCGATTTTGTTGCCCCGGCCGGGGCGGGGTGTCGCCGCCGGCGGCGGACATCCATCGGCGCTGGCCGGGTAGCCTTCGGCCCGTGATCGTGGTGAGGTGCCGGTGACGACGCTCGACCGGGATGAGACCCGTACCACCCCGGTGGTGCGGCGGGTGGACGCGGTGCCGCTGCGGGTGGCGGTGCCCCTGGCGGTGGCCGCCGGGGTGGCGCTGCTGCTGGCGTTCCCCCCGTACGGGCTGTGGCCGCTCGCCCCGGTGGGGGTGGCGGGGCTGGCCGTGGCGGCGCACCGGCGGCGGCTGCGGGCCGGCGCGGGGTTGGGTTTCCTCACCGGGTTGGCGTTGTTCGCGCCGCTGCTGGAGTGGACGAACCTGCACACCGGCTACCTGCCGTGGGTGCTGCTGTCGCTGCTGCAGGCCGGCTACCTGGCGTTGTTGGGGGCCGCCACCGCCTGGGTGTCGCCGCTGGTCGACCGGCACCGGTGGGGGTGGCCGGCGGTGACCGGGGTGCTGTGGGTGGGGCAGGAGGCGCTGCGCGACCGGACCCCGTTCGGCGGGTTCCCGTGGGGGCGGCTGGCGTTCAGCCAGGACACCTCTCCGCTGCTGCGGCTGGCCTGGCTGGGGGGCGCCCCGCTGGTCACCTTCGCCGTCGCGGTGGCCGGTGGGCTGCTGGTGGCGGGGCTGTGGCGGCGTTGGCCGGGCGTCGAGGGGGCGTGGCGGCCGGTCGCCGGGGTGGCCGCCGCGGTGGTGCTGCTGTGCGCGGTGGGGCTGGCGATGCCCACCGGGTCGGCCGGGGACGGCCGGTCGGTGCGGGTGGCGATCGTGCAGGGCAACGTGCCGCGGCTGGGTCTGGACTTCAACGCGCAACGGCAGGCGGTGCTCGACAACCACGTCGACGCGACCCTCGACCTGGCCCGGCAGGTCACCGCCGGTACGGCGCAGCGGCCCGACCTGGTGGTGTGGCCGGAGAACTCCTCCGACATCGACCCGTTGCGCAACACCGGCGCCGGGGCGCGGATCTCCGAGGCCGCCGACGCGATCGGCGTGCCGATCCTGGTCGGCGCGGTGCTCGTCGGCCCCGACGACGGGGAGGTCCGCAACGCGGGCATCCTGTGGCGGCCCGGTGCCGGACCCGACCTGTCGCAGCTCTACACCAAGCGGCATCCGGTGCCGTTCGCCGAGTACGTGCCGCTGCGGTCGCTGGCCCGGATGGTCTCGACCCAGGTCGACCGGGTCCGCGCCGACTTCGTGGCCGGTGCCACCCCCGGGGTGGTCGACGCGGGTCCGGCGGTGCTCGGTGACGTGATCTGCTTCGAGGTGGCCTACGACGGGCTGGTGCGCGACACCGTCGACGGTGGGGCGCAGGTGCTGGTGGTGCAGACCAACAACGCGACGTTCGACGTCGCCGAGGCCCGCCAGCAGTTGGCCATGGTGCGGCTGCGGGCGGTGGAGCACGGCCGTGCCGCGTTGATGGCCTCCACGGTCGGGGTGTCCGGGTTCGTTTCCCCCGATGGGCGGGTAAGCGACGCCACCGGGTTCAACACCCGTGCGGTGGTGGTGCGACAGTTGACCCTGGCCGACGGTGGCACTCCGGCCACCCGGGCCGGGGTGTGGCCGGAGGTGGCCCTGGCGGGGCTGGCGGTGGCCGTCCTGGCCGGGGCGGCGGGGCTGCGCCGGCACCGACGGCGGGCCGCCGTCGGCAGGTGAGCCGCGGCACCCGGAGAGGCGGGGGAGACGGTGGGCGAGGCAGTGGTGGGACATCCCGGTGTGGGACGGGTGCTGGTGGTGATTCCCACCTACAACGAGGCCGACAACGTCACCGACATCGTGGCCCGGGTCCGCCGGGCCACCCCCGCCGTGGACGTGCTGGTCGTCGACGACAACAGTCCCGACGGCACGGGTGCGCTCGCCGAGGCGATGTCGGCCACCGACTCCCACGTGCACGTGCTGCACCGGCGGGGCAAGGAGGGCCTGGGGGCGGCGTACCTGGCCGGTTTCGGGTGGGCGCGGCAGCGCGGCTACGACGCGGTGGTGGAGATGGACGCCGACGGTTCGCACGCCCCGGAGGACCTGCCGAGGCTGCTGGCGGCGGCCCGTGACGCGGATGTGGTGATCGGGTCGCGGTGGACCAGCGGGGCGCGGGTGGTGAACTGGCCGCTGCGGCGGCTGCTGCTGTCGCGGTGCGGCAACCTGTACGCGCGGATGGCGTTGGGGATGCCGGTCTCGGACGCCACCGGTGGTTTCCGGGTCTACCGGTTGTCGGCGTTGCGGGCGATGGAGTTGGAGTCGGTGTGCTCCCAGGGGTACTCGTTCCAGGTGGAGCTGTCCCGGCTGGCGCACCGGGCGGGGGCACGGATCGTGGAGGTGCCGATCACGTTCGCCGAGCGGGAACGCGGCGCCAGCAAGATGAGCCCGCTGATCGTGGCGGAGGCGTTGTGGCGGATCACCACGTGGGGGCTGCGGGACCGGCGGCCGCGTCGGCTGCGTCCCGGTCACGACCGGTGGCCGTGAGCGCCGTGGCATGCTGGAGGGGCGGGCCTTTCGCCCCCGGGCGGGTCCGGCCGGCGGCGACGACCGGGCGCCGCGCGACGCGGATGAGGTGAGATGCGCCGATACCTGAGGTTCGTGCCGCTGGGCCTGCTGCTGGCGGTGGTGCTGGAGCTGGCGGTTTTCGTCGGGGTGGGTCGGGCCGTCGGGTTCGGTTCGGCGGTGCTGCTGGTGTTCGCCGCGTCCCTGCTGGGGTTGGTGCTGCTGCGCCGGGAGGGGATGCGCGCCTGGCGGGGGTTCCGCAGTTCGGTGGAGTCCCGGCAGCCGCCGGGACGGCAGGTGACCGACGGTCTGGTGGGGTTGGTGGGTGCCCTGTTGCTGGCGATCCCCGGCCTGGTCAGTGGCGTGGTGGGGTTGCTGCTGCTGGTGCCGCCGGTGCGTCGGCTGGTCCGCGCCGGGGTGCAGCGTGCCGCCGAGCGGCGGGTGTCGTCGATGGTCGCCGGTGACCTGTTCGGCCCGCGTACGGTGCGGGTGCGCCGGGGGGAGCCCACCCCGGCCGGGCCGCCGCCGGCCGAGGACGTGGTCAGCCCGCAGGTGGTCGACGGTGGGCGGGCCATCGAGGGGGAGATCGTCGAACCTCGCCGGCCCTGACCCGATCGACGGGCCGTACGGCTGAACGACGGCGCCCCCGGGGATCATCCCCGGGGGCGCCGTCGTCGGTGCGGGTGCGGCTCAGGCCCGGCCGCGGCGGGTGCGGACCTCCTGCAGCCGCTCGGCCAGGATGTCCTCCAGCTCGGCGATGGAGCGACGCTCCAGCAGCATGTCCCAGTGGGTACGCGGCGGCTTGGCCTTCTTCTGCTCCGGCTCGGTGCCGTCGACGAGCCGGGCGACGCTGCCGTCGAACTTGCACTCCCAGGTCGTGGGGACCTCGGCGTCGACGGCGAACGGCACCTCGAACTGGTGACCCTTGGCGCAGAGGTACTCGCGGGTCTGACGCGGCGCGAGCTCCGTGTTGCGGTCGGATTCGTAGCTGACCGCGCCCAGACGGCTTCCGCGCAGCATACGCTCGCCCATGATCGACTTCCCCTCGCTCGTGGTGCTGGTCTACCGGTGTAACGGCCGGTCACCGCCGGGGCATTCCCGCCCAGCCGGGTGGTGGGGCCCCAGCAAGGGTAGCCGGCCACCAGACGAACCCGACGGGGTCATCCCCGGCCGGGTCGAATCGGTGGAGTGGTTCGGTGTTCACCGGCGATGGTAGCCGCCCCGGGTCCGCCGGCGGTGACGACGGGCCGGGCCATGGCGATAGCATCCGCCCCATGACCACCACCGTGCACCCCGGCGCCTGCCCCCTGGACTGCCCGGACACCTGCGTCTGGCAGCTCACCGTCACCGACGGCCGGGCGGTGGCGCTGCGCGGCGACCGGGAACACCCGTTCACCCGGGGCGCGCTGTGCGGAAAGGTCAACCGCTACCTCGACGCGGTCAACGGTCCCGACCGGCTCACCACCCCGCTGGTGCGGGTCGGACCCAAGGGCGCCGGGCCGGTGTCGTACCGGCCGGCGACCTGGGACGAGGCGGTCTCCCGGGTCGCCGACGGGCTGCGCGCGAGCATCGACGCCCACGGCCCGGAGTCGATCCTGCCGTACTACTTCGCCGGCACGATGGGCCTGGTGCAGGGCTGGACGATGGGGCCGCGGCTCTTCGCCCACCTCGGCGCGTCCCGGCTGCGTACCACCATCTGCACCGCCGCCTCCCGCGCCGCCCTCGGTTCCATCTACGGCAGGTCGGTCGGCTTCGAACCGGAGTCGGTGGTGGACGCGAAGCTGATCGTGCTGTGGGGGGCGAACCTGCTCTCCACCAACCTGCACCACTGGCCGTTCGTCCGCCAGGCACAGGCCGACGGCGCGTACGTGGTCACCGTCGACCCGCTGCGCACCGACACCGCCGCCCGCAGCGACGAGCACGTGGCGCCGCTGCCCGGCACCGACGCGGCGCTCGCGCTCGGGCTGATGCGGCAGGTGCGGGACCTCGGCGGCGCCGACCGGGAATGGTTGGCCGCGTACACCGCCGGCTGGGACCGGCTGGAGGCCCGCCTCGACGAGTGGCCGGTGGAGCGCGCCGCCGCCGAGTGCGGCCTCGACGTCGACGTGGTCCGCCGCCTCGGCACCCGGATCGCCACCACCCGCCCCACCGCCATCCGGATCGGGCTCGGCCTGCAACGGCACGCCGGCGCCGGGCAGGCGGTCCGGGCGATCGCGGCGATCCCCCTGATGACCGGTGACTTCCGGTATCCGGGCGGTGGGGCGCTGGCCACCACCTCCGGGCACCACCGCATCGACCCCGACCGGGTCGCCCGGCCGGCCGGCATGCCCGCCCCGCCGGCCCGGTCGATCAACATGAGCCGGCTCGCCGCCGCGCTGACCGGTGAGGCCGACCCGCCGGTCAGCGCGCTGGTGGTCTTCGACACCAACCCCGTCGCCACCGTCCCCGACCAGAACCGGCTGCGACAGGGACTGCTCCGGGCGGACCTGTTCACCGTCGTGCTGGAGCAGCGCTGGACCGACACCTGCGACTTCGCCGACGTGGTGCTGCCCGCCACCATGCAGCCCGAACACCTGGACCTGCAGACCTCCTACGGCCACCACTACGCCACGCTGAACCTGCCGGCGAGCATCCCGCCCGGCGCGGCACTGCCCAACACCGAGATCTTCCGCCGGATCGCCGCCGCCCTCGGGCTGGACCACCCGCGGCTGCGTGACAGCGACGAGGACCTGGCCCGGCAACTGCTCGACGGCAGTGGGGTCAGCTACGAGCAACTGGCGGCGACCACGTACGCCCGGGCCACCGGCGTGGCGGTGGGCTGCGCCCCGTACGCGGAGGGTGGTTTCCCCACCCGCGACGGCCGGGCCCGGTTCCACGACCCGCAGCTCACCGCGCAGGGCGTCGACCCGCTGGTCGGCTACACGCCGCCGGCCGAGGCCGGTGACGCCGCGCTGGCCCGCCGGTTCCCCCTGGCGTTGATCTCCCCCGCCGGCCGGTTCTTCATGAACTCCACGTTCGCGTCGCTGCCGTGGCACCGGGACCGCACCGGCCCGCCCCGCATCCACCTGCACCCCGACGACGCCGCCGCCCGGGGTCTGACCGACGGCGACCCGGCGCGGGTGCACAACGACCGGGGCGAGTTCCTGGCCGCCGTCGCCGTGGACGACGCCACCCGCCCCGGGTTGGCGTTCACCTACAAGGCGTACTGGGCGCGGCTGAGCCCCGGCGGCAGCACCGTCAACGCGGTCACCGGGGTACGCGACACCGACCTGGGTGGCGGGCCGACGTTCCACGACACCCGGGTGGAGGTGACGGCCGCTCAGCCGGCCTGAGCCGCGCCGCTGAGCCGGGCCAGCGCGGCGGCCAGGTCGCTGACCTGGTCGGCGAGCTGACCGGCCCGACGCTGGGCGGCGTCCCGCTCGGCCTGCGCCGCCGGTAGCCGTAGCGCCAGTTCGGCGCGGCGGGCCTCGGCGTCGGTGCCGGCCTGCCGGGCCTCGGCCAGCGCGGCGGTCAGGCCGTCCACCCGGGCCAGGGCGGCGGCCAGCTCCTCCCGCGTCCGGGCGGTCGACGCGGCGGCCTCCTCACGGACGGCGTCGGCGTCGGCGCGCGCGGCGTCGGCGTCGCGGCGGGCCGCCTCGGCGTCAGTCGTGGCCTGCCGGGCCCGCCGGCCGGCGGCGTCGGCCGCGGTGCGGGCCGCCGCCGCGTCGGCCTGCGCCCGTTCGGTCTCCGCCCGCGCGGCGGTGGCCTCGGCGGTGGCCCGCACCGCGTCGGCGCGGAACCGGTCGGCGTCGGCGCGGGCGGTGTCCCGCTCGGCGGTCAACGCGACGCCGCGCTGCCGTGCGTCGTCGCGTTCGGCGCGCAGGGTACGCAGCTCGTGGCGGGCGGCGTCGCGGTCACGTTCGGCCTGCACCCGCAGGGCCTCGGCGGCGGTGGCGGCCCGGCGGGCCGTGTCGGCCTCGGCCCCGGCCCGGGTGGCCTGCTCCTCGGCGGCGGCGGCGCGCGCGTCGGCCCGCCCGGCCAGGGCCTCCGCGGCCTCCCGCCCGGCGGTCGCGGCCCGGGTGTCCTGCCGGGCGCGGGTGGACTCGGCGGCAGCCGTCTCGGCGGACTCGCGGGCCTCGTCGCGTTCGGTGTGGGCCTGGGCGACCTGCGCGGCGGCGTCGGCGCGGACCTGCGCGAGCTGCCGTTCCACCCCGACCGGGGACAGTTCGGCGTGCAGCGCCTCGGTCAGCGTGTCCACGATCTGGTCCAGCCGGTCGACGGCCTCCCAGGTGCGGGCCACCTGACCGGGCAGGCCGGGGGCGTTGCGGTGACGCATCCGCGAGTTACGTGACGCCCGCTGGCAGGCGCCGTCGTTGTCCCGGCAGTAGCGAAACGGGCGGCCCGCGCCGGCGCGCTGCGGCACGTCCCGTCCACAGTGCGCGCAGGGTCGGGTGTCGGCGGGGGCGGGCTGGACGTCCATCGAGGCGGAAGTCTAGTGCGCTGTCCAGGACCGTACGCCGGGTCGGTCGGCCGGGCCGCCACCACCACGCCGCCGGCCGACGAAGACGAAACGAAGATTCCACCCGAACGTCCCCTGCCGGTGGACATCACGCCCGCCACCGGTATGCCACCGTGGCATAAATATGCCACGGTGGCATACCGCTCCACGGGTGACGGCCACCCCCGTGAGACTGCCAGCAACGCCAGGATCCACCCCGGGGCACCTACCCCGACATCTCGCCGGTCACCCCACGCGCGATCGGCCGACACGCTCCGGCCGGCCGACACGCAGCCGGCCGGTCAGCCGCCGAAGGCCACCCTTACGGCCGTGCCGGCCGGCAGGTCGAGCAGCGCCTCGCCGTACGGGCTGCCGACCCGGACCCGTTGATCGTGGTCGGCGACCAGCCGGGCGGTGACCCGGCCGACGTCCCAGGCCAGTTCCTCGACGGTGAGCCGGCCCCGGCAGGTCACCCCGCGCAGCACCCCCCGGTCGAGGCCGGGCGGCACGGCCGGCAGCAGCCGCAGCAGGCCGGGCCGGGACTGCACCAGGGCCTCGATCAGCACCGCCGGCAGGGTGTGCGCGGCGTCGGCGTTGTACGTCACCAGGCCCGGGTTGTGGGCGCTCATCAACGACCGGAAGAACATGTCCCCGCCGACGATCTTGCGCAGGTTCACCCCGACCAGGTCACCGTCGCCCAGCCGGGCCGCCACCAGGGCCCGGTGCAGACTGCCGTGCGCCGATACGTTCTCGTCCCCCCGTACCTCCAGCGCCCGGCGGGCCGCCCCGGCCAACTCCGGGGTGTCCTCCGGGTCGATCTCGTCGGCCGGCCACACCGGGTAGAGGTGGCTGACGTGCCGGTGGTCGTCGTCGGCGCGGTAGCCGGGCCACACCCACTCGGCCAGGGCGCCCCGCTCGTCGACCCGGTAGCCGGGCAGCCGGTCCAGCAGCGCCGCCCACCGCTGCGACCCGGTCACCTCGGCGGCCACCACCATCGCGTGCCGGGCGGCGGCGACGTCCATCGTGGCGTTCACCGCGACGGGCACCGGCCGACCGTCGTCGTCCAGCGGCCCGGTCTCCGCCGAGTACGACGGCACCAGCGCCAACTCACCGTCGACGTCGGTGAGCACGTCGGCGAAGAAGTCGGCCACCTCACCCAGCCAGCCGGCCACCTCACCCAACGGCTCCCCGGTCACCTGATGGTGCTCGTACAGCGGTTGCAGCAGCCAGTCCGCGCCGGCCAGCCAGGCGGTGAACGGCCAGTGCGGGTGGACGTGGAACAGGTGCCCGTGCTCCCCGTCGGTGCGGCTGGGCGCCAGCAACCCGCGCGCCCCGTACACCGCGCGGGCGTTGCGCCGCCAGTCGTCGACCTGGGCGCGCACCAGCCGGGCGTGCGCCGCGGTCACCTCCGGCAGCGCGCCGACGTTGGCGCCGGCCAGTTGCAGGTTCAGGTTCGCGTCGGTGGTGAAGTCCCCGGCCCAGGCGGCGTCCCAGGACGCCAGCCAGATCCCGGTCAGCCGGGGCGGCAGCACCCCGCTGGCGCTGAACAGCAGGTACCGGCCGGCGTGGAAGAGCCGTTCCAGCAGCGCCGGGTCCAGCCGGTCGGGCGCGGCGAGTTGCCGGGCGATCAGCTCGCCCACCGGCCGGTCCCGGTCGGTCTTCGGCACCGCCAGGTCCAAGCTGACCCGGCCGTAGGGGCGGGCATGCCGGTCGACGTGGCGGGCCAGCAGCGTCGGGTAGTCGTCCCCGCCGTCGGCCAGCCGCCGCTGCAACTCGGCGGTCCGCCACGCCGGCGTCTCCGTGCGGTCCAGCACGGTGGTCAGCAGCGCCGGCCCGCGCACCAGCACCCGGTCCCCGGCGGGTTCGGCGTCCCCGCGCACCAGGGTCAGCCCCTCGAAGCCGTACGCCCCGCCGGCGTCCGGGTAGCGGCCCCGCACCCGCAGGAACACCAGCCCGTCGTGGCGGTACGCGGTGGTCTCGTAGGACACCGTGTCGGGGCGACCGGGCAGGTCACCGGTGCCGCCCAGGACAACCGCCCCCATGTCGAGGTGGGTGACGACCAGCCGGTCGGCGCGGGAGACGAAGCAGCGCCGCCGCCCACCGGACCAGACGACGACCACCTCCCCGGTGGTAAAGTCGGTGTGCCGCCGGTAGTCGTGCACCGGCGCCGGCGGGGCGTCGACGGTCAGCGCGAACCCCGGGTGGTACGACTGCGTCCACACCAGCTCCCGGCCGCCGGTGAGCAGCTCGCCCGCCTCGGCCCGCCGGCCGGCGAGGACCAGTTCCCGGATCCGGGGCAGCATCGCGGCCAGCTCCGGCGGCCGGGCGTCGCGGGTGCCGTTGGGCAGCACGAACCGGTGGTGGTTGAGCACCAGCCGCTCGGCGTACGGATCGCCGTGCACCATCAGCCCGTACTCGCCGTTGCCGGTGAGGAACGCGTCCTCCCAGCCGGCGGCGGGACGGTCGTCCCAGATGCGGTGCGCCGACGGTGGCGGCCCGGCCGTCACCGTCGCACCTCCACCGCCGGTGCGGCGGTGCTGTCCCGGATGGTCAGCCGGGGCGGCAGCAGGGTGACCTCCGGTACCGGCTCGTCACGCAGTTTGCGCATCAACAGCGCCACCGCCTGCCGGCCGACCTCCTCGGCGGGCACCGGCACCGAGGTGAGCCGGGGGCCGGCCTGCTCGGCGAACTGGTCCGGGCAGATCGCCACCACCGACATGTCCTGCGGCACCCGCCGGCCCAGGGTGGGCAGGACGGCCAGCACCGGGCCGACGGCCGCCTCGTTCTGCACCACCAGCGCGGACAGCTCCGGGTGCCGGTCCAGCAGGGCGGCCAGGTCGCGGCGGATCACCGTCGGCCCCTCCTCGCAGGGCTGGGTGACCACCTCGACGCCGTGCCGGCGGGCCGCCTCGACGACACCGGCCCGGGTGCGGTGGGCGAAGCCGGTACCCCGGTCGTAGACGGCGGCCGGCGCGCCGAGCAGCGCCACCCGGCGGTGCCCCAGCCCGGCCAGGTGTTCCACGCACACCTGGCCGGCGCGCTGGAAGTCCAGGTCCACACAGGTCAGCCCGGTCGGGTCGGCGGGGACGCCGATCAGCACGCTGGGCCGGGCCAGCTCCCGCAGCAGCGGCACCCGGGAGTCGTCCAACTCGACGTCCATCACCAGCACCCCGTCGACCATCGCGCTGCCGGCGATGCGGCGCAGCCCGGACGGCCCCTCGTCGGAGGTGACCAGCAGGACGTCGTGGTCGACCCGGCGGGCCGTGGTCACCACCGCGATGGCGAACTGCATCACCACCGGCACCTGCATCCCGGCCCGCAGCGGCAGCACCAAGGCGATGGTGTTGGCCCGCCGGCTGGCCAGCGCCCGCGCCCCGGCGTTCGGGTGGTAGCCCAGCTCCCGGATGCTGGCCAGCACCCGGGTACGGGTCACCTCGGAGATGGCCCGTTTGCCGCTGAGCACGTACGACACGGTGCTCACCGCCACCCCGGCGTGCCGGGCGACGTCGACGATGGTGACCTGGTCGGCCGACTTGCGGCCCCGCCCGGGCGTGCCGGTCACCGCGGCCCGCCGCCGGCCCGCACCGCCGGTCGCTCCTGCGCCGCTGCGCTCCCCGCGCGTACGGTCACCGCGCCGACCAGCCGGATGTCCCGCGCGGAACGGCCGACCAGCAGGGTGTGCGTGGCGTCCTCCACCACCGGGCCGCCGTGCTGCTCGTCCCACCAGCTCAGCTCGGCGGTGCGCAGCCGCAGGGTGACCACCCGCCGCTGGCCGGGGGCGAGGGTGAGCCGGGCGAAGTCCCGCAACTGCCGCAGTGGCTGCTTGGCCCGGGACCGCCGCTGCCGGGTGTAGAGCTGCACGATCTCCTCGCCCTCCCGGTCGCCGGTGTTGGTGACCTCGACGCTCACCTCGACCTCGTCGCCGGCGGTCACCGCCGGCACGCTCACCCGGAGGTCAGCGTAGTCGAACCGGGCGTAACTGAGGCCGTGGCCGAACGGGTACAGCGGCTCGCCCCGGTAGTACAGGTAGGTGCTGTCGGCGCCGATCACGTCGTAGTCGAGCAGGTCGGGCAGCTCTGTCGCGTCGGCGTACCAGGTCTGGGTGAGCCGGCCGCCGGGGTCGGCCTCGCCGAGCAGCACCTCGGCCAGGGCGGTGCCGTGTTCCTGCCCACCGTGCGCCGACCAGAGCACCGCCGGCAGGTGTTCCTGCGCCCAGCCCACCGCGTACGGGTAGCTGCTGGTCACCACCAGCACGGTGCGCGGGTTGGCGGCGTGCACGGCGCGCAGCAGCCGTTCCTGCCCGGCCGGCAGGGCCAGGTCGACCCGGTCCTCGGTCTCCCGGCCGTTGACCATCGGGTGGTTGCCCAGCGCCACCACCGCCACGTCGGCGTCGGCGGCCAGCGCGGCGGCCTCGGCGGCGCCGTCGGCGACCAGTTCGACGGTGAACGCGGTGGCGGTGTCCGGGTCGGGGGCGTCGGCGCGCAGCCGCCCGTCGTCGCCGACCCGCACGTACGCGCCGGTGGCGAGGTGGTGCAGCAGCGCGGTGCCGTCGGGGCGGGGCTGGAAACGGAAGGTCTCCCGGACCACCCAGCCGCCCGGCCCGGGTCGGTCGTTGGTCAGCGCGCCGTCGTCGTCGGCGCCGACGTGCCGGCCGTTGGCCACCGCCCGCAACGCCACCGTGTCGCGTCCCCAGTCGAACACGTCGAACGAGGTGTCGTCGGGGCCGTCGCCGGCGGTCAGCGGGCCGCCCTGCGGTGAGCGGGGGCAGCGGACGTACCGGTCGCCGATCCGCAGCGCGATCCGGTCCGCCCCGGGGTGGGTGGTGACCGCCGGCAGCCGTCCGGCCAGGCCCTCCCGGGCGGTGACCGCGTACGGCAGGGTGCCGCTGTACCAGTCCTCGTGGACGGTGTCGGCGAGCGGGCCGAGCACCGCGACCCGGGGCGTCGCGGCGGGGGACAGCGGCAGCAGCCCGTCGTTGCGCAGCAGCACCATCGACTGGCGGGCGGCCTCGCGGGCCAGTTCCCGGTGGGCGGGGCCGTCGACCACGTCCAGGGACACCCCGGCCCACGGGTCCCGCTCCGGTGGGTCCAGGTCGCCCAGCCGGATCCGGACGGTGAGGACGCGCCGCACCGCCCGGTCCACGTCGGACTCCTCGATCAGCCCCCGGTCCAGCGCCTCGGTGAGCCGCCGCACGGTCGGTCCGCTGTCGGCGTCGTCCTCGGTGAAGTTGTCGATGCCGGCCCGCAGGGCGGCGGCGAAGCCGGCGACGTGGTCGGGCAGGTGGGCCTGCACCCCGGCGATGTTGGTGACCGCCCCGGCGTCGCCGACCACCATCAGCTCGTCCGGCGTCCACCGGCGCAGCTCGGCGTCGAGCAGTGGGCTCAGGTGCGCCGGCACCCCGTTGACCAGGTTGTACGAGGCCATCACGGCGACCGCCGCGCCGGCGGCGAGCGGGGCGCGGAACGCCGGCAGTTCGTACTCGTGCAGTACCCGCGGTGGCAGGTCGCTGGAGGTGGTGGCCCGGTCGGTCTCGTTGTTGTAGCCGAGGAAGTGCTTGACCGTGGGGGCGGTGCGCAGCCGGTCGGGGTGGTCGCCGCGCAGCCCCTGCGCGTACGCGGTGGCGAGCCGGCCGGTCAGCCACGGGTCCTCGGACCAGCCCTCCTCGTTGCGGCCCCACCGGGGGTCGCGCAGCGGGTTGACCACCGGCGCCCACACGTTGAGGCCGACGGCGGCCGGGGCGGCCTGGTGCTTGACCCGGACCTCGTCGCCGACGGCGGCGCCCACCGCCCGGATCAGCTCGGGGTTCCAGCTACTGGCCAGGCCGATGGCCTGCGGGAAGACGGTGGCCGGGCCGAGCCAGGCGACCCCGTGCAGCGCCTCGGTGCCGGTGCGGAACCCGGGCAGCCCCAGGCGGGGCACCGGGGCCTGCCACTGGTGCAGCAGGCCGATCTTCTCCGGCAGGGTGAGCTGGGCCAGCAGGTCGTCGGCGCGCGCCTCGGGGGACGGTCCGGTGGCGCGGGCGGTGGGGTCGTTCATCTGCGGTTACCTTCCGGTGGGCTCGCGGTGAGGCGCCGGCCGGCAGTCGAAGCGCTTCGACTGCCGTGGTGACGAGCGGCATCGTGCCGTGGTGGAGGTGACAGTCGTCGGCCCGGAGCGGCGAAGCGCTTCGACGGCTGTGGAAAGCATGCCGCCCCGGGTGCCCGAACGACGGGGCGGCGGTTCGAGGTTGGCACCTGCCCGCCGATCCGGTCAAGGGGTGACCGGCACCCGGGTCAGCCGGCGGGGAGCCGACCGGCCTCGATGGTGGCCAACGCGGCGGTCGCCCCGCCGAGCGCGGTGGCGCAGGAGTCCAGGGTGGAGGCGTCGAGCCGGCAGCCGCCGGCCTGCGGGGCGAGGGTCCGCGCGGCCAACTCCGCCCGGGCCGCCGGCAGCAGCCAGGGGGCCAGGGTGGCGAAGTGCCCACCCACCACGACCGCCTCCGGGTTGAGCAGGTTGGCCAGCACCGACACGCCGTGACCGAGATGCCGGCCGACCTCGGCGAGCCCGGCCAGGACGAACGGGTCCTCCTGGCGGGCGAGCACCAGGATCCGGTCGACCTCCGGCAGGTAGTCGGTGACCGGTCCGTCCTGTTCGGTGTCGGGCAGCAGCCGGCGGACCACGGCCGGCAGCGCGGTCAGGCCGGCCAGGCAGCCGCGCCGCCCGCACGGGCACGCGGGGCCGGCCGGGTCGAGGCAGACGTGCCCGAGTTCACCGGCGTGACCACGGCCGCCGCGCAGCAGCCGGCCACCGGCGAGCACCCCGGCGCTGACGGACACGCCGCCGGTGAGGTGGACCAGGTCGGCCGTGCCGGCGTACGTGCCGTGCCGCTGCTCGGCGAGCACGGCGAGGTTGGCGTCGGTGTCGACGCCGATGGTGAAGCCGGTCTCCCGCAGCGCGGCCCGCAGCTCGGCGGCGAGCGGCACGTCCCGCCAGCCGAGGCCGCTGGCCAGTGGCACGGCCCCGGTGGTGTCGACCAGCCCGGGCACCCCGACGGTGAGGCCGAGCACGGTACGCCCCTGGCCGGTGACCCGGCCGACCGCCCGCCGGGCCAGGGTGGCCAGGGCGCGGACGGTCTCGCCGGGGGAGGACGTCGGTGCGGGGAACGCCCGTCGCCAGGTGAGCAGCCGGTTGCCGCCCAGGTCCACGGCGACCACCACCAGGTCGTCCGCGCCGATCTGCAGGCCCAGTGCCGCGTACGGTTCACCGTCGAGGACGAGCATGGTGGCCGGCCGGCCGACCCGGTTCTCGGTCAGCCCGGTCTCGCGGACCAGACGCCGCTCGATCAGCTCGGCGACCAGGCTGGACACGGTGGCCTTGTTGAGCCCGGTGGCGGCGGCGATGTCGGCCCGCGAGCAGGGCGCGTGCAGGCGGACGTGCCGGAGGACCACGGCCCGGTTGGCCACCCGGACGTCGCCGAGGTCGGTCGGCTGCGGTTCGTTGTGGATGCTGATCACGATCTGCCCGCTCCCTGCGCCCGATGGTGCGCGATCCCGCGCCGGTGAATCATCGCCCACCGGCGCCGCCGGGGTTGGCGGCGGCGGGCGACGCTGCCGTGGCGGACGGATCACCGTCGAGAAGATTGTTCGGCTGGAAACCCAACTAACTTTAGCGGCCCGCACCTGCTCCGGATACCCGTCCACGACGGCGGGGACGGTGTGCCGCGCCACCATCCCGGCCCGCCAGGGGCGGGCCCGTCACGGTGGTGGGGGCCGACGGCGACCGACCCTCGGCCGGTCGCCGTCGGCCGTGGCTCAGTGGCGCGGGAACCACTCCTCGAACGGCGTCACGGTGACCTGCTCGCCGTTGAGCAGCAGCCGACGCGGCGGGTCCTCGCCGACGACGCTGAGCCGCCGTACCCGCAGCGGGCCGTCGGTGCGCACCCGCAGCGTGTCCCCGTCGCGGACCGCCTCCACCGTGGTGTCGCCGTCGACGTCGTGCAGCACCGTCCGGGCGTCCACGCCACCCCAGCTCACCAGGGTGACGTCGGCGAACGGCCCGTCGGCGACGGTGCCGGCCGGCGCGACCAGCGGGACCAGCGCGCCGTGGCGCACGTAGAGCGGCAGCCGGTCCAGCGGGACGGCCACCCGCAGGTGCCGGCCGCCACGGTGCCGTTCGCCGGTGGCGGCGTCGACCCAGTCGTCGCCGGTCGGCAGGTAGACGACCCGCCGCCCGGACGGGTCGGTGACCGGGGCGACCAGCAGGTCGACCCCGAGCCGGTACTGCAGGTCGGTGGTCCACGCGGTCGGGTCGTCGGGGGTGTCGACCAGCAGCGCCCGCATCATCGGCGCACCGGTGCGCGCCGCCTCCACCGCCGCCGACCACAGGTACGGCATCAGCCGGTAGCGCAGCCGCAGCGCGGCCACCGCGTCCCGCTCGGTGTCGGCCGGGAAGTCCCACGGCAGCCGGCTGGTGGTGCCGTGCAGCCGGACCAGCGGCGACAGCGCCCCGAACTGGGTCCACCGCACGTACAGCTCCGGGTCGGGGGTGCCGTGGAAACCGCCGGTGTCGTGACTCCAGAACGGCACCCCGGACAGCCCGTGGGACAACCCGCCGCGCATGGTGCTGGACAGTCCGGGCCAGGTGGCGTTGACGTCGCCGCTCCACTGCGCGCTGTGCCGCTGCCCGCCCAGGTACGACGAGCGGGCCCACACCGTCCGGTGGCCGGCCACCTCCCCGGTGACGTCGGCCACCACGTCGTTGAAGAGCAGGGCGTAGACGTTGTGCAACTCGACGCCGGTCATCCCGTTGTGTGCCACCGCGTCGGCCGGCACCCCCTCGGCGAAGTCGGTCTTGAACACCGCGACCCCCTGGGCCAGCAGCGGGCGCAGCAGCCCCCGGAACCAGGCCACCGCGTCCGGGTTGGTGAAGTCGACGATCGCGCTGGCCGGGTGGCTGCCGTGCCACACGTCGGCGACGTAGGCGCTGCCGTCGGCGCGGCGCAGGAAGTAGCCGGCCTCGGCCGCGTCGGCGTAGAGCGGGCTGTCGGTCATCAGGTACGGGTTCATCCAGAGGCAGACCCGGAAGCCCTGCTCGGCGAGGGCGCTCAGCATCCCGGCCGGGTCGGGGAACGCCTCGTCGTCCCAGCGCAGGTCCGACCAGCGGCCGGCGACCTGCCAGTAGCAGTCCAGGTGCAGCACGTCGCAGGGGATGTCCCGCTCGCGGATCCGGCGAGCCCGGTCCAGCACCCGCTGCTGGCTGTCCGGGAAGAACCCGGAGGAGATCCACGCCCCGAACGCCCACTTCGGCGGCAGGTACGGCCGGCTGGTCAGCTCGTCGAAGCGGTCCAGCACCTCGGTGGGGGTGGGGCCGGCCAGCACGTAGTAGTCGATCAGGTCGTCCGGGACGACGATCTGCACGCTGCTGTGGGTGGACTGGCAGACGTCGAACTGCACCGGCATCCCGCTGTCGACCAGCACCCCGTAGCCCCGGTCGGAGAGGTAGAACGGCACGTTCTTGTGGGACCGGTCGGACTCGCCGCCGAAGGCGTCGAAGTTCCACATCAGCGCCCGCTGGCCGCGCTTGTCCAGCGGGGTGAACTTCTCCCCGAAGCCGACGAACCGTTCGTCGCCGAACGCGACGAAGCTCTCGTGCCAGGCGACGTGCGCGCCGTCGGCGGTGGACCGGCCGAAGGGCAGGGTGCGCCGCCGGCCGCTGATGTCCCGGGTGCCCGCGTCCTGGTCGAGCAGCAGGTGACCGTCGGGGGTGAGGAACCGCAGGTGCCACGGGTCGAGGCGGATCTCGGCGACCAGGGTCCCGGCGTCGAGGTGTACGTGCGTGTCGTCCACGGTGATCGCGGCGGGGTGCGGCCGGGGGTGGACCAGGGGCAGGGCGCGGGCCGAGCGGCTGCGGGCCTGGGGGTCGTCGGCGAGGCGTACCCGGATCACCCCGTGACCGGCGGCGTCGACCCGCAGCACCATGGTGCCGCCGTCGGACAGGGCGGCCTTGAACGTCACTCCGTGCGGGTCGGTGGCGACGACCTCGGCCCGGCCGACGATGGCCGCCCCGTCCTCACCCGGTCCCCGTACGGGCAGGTCGGGCGGGTCGGCCACGAAGGTCTCGTACGGGACCAACGGCGGTCGGTACGGCATCGGCGTCTCCTCTGGAGCGTTTTCCGGCGGTACCGACAGTTTCTTTGGCTTCCCAACGAACTGTCAACGAGTGTCTTCGATACCTCCCTTATCTACCCGATTGACATGCGCAAACCACCTCCATAGTTTGGACACCTATCCAACAAAGTCGACAGGACGGTGGGTATGTGGGACGACGGCCGGCTCTGCCACGGCGGTGACTACAACCCCGAGCAGTGGCCCGCCGCCACCTGGCGCGAGGACGTCGCCCTGATGCGCCAGGCCCGGGTCAACCTGGTCACCGTCGGCGTCTTCGCCTGGTCCCGGCTCGAACCCGCGCCCGGCCGCTACGAGTTCGGCTGGCTCGACGAGGTGCTGGACCTGCTGCACGACGGCGGCATCCGGGTCGCCCTGGCCACCCCCACCGCCTCCCCGCCACCCTGGTTCTCGCAGGCGCATCCCGACTCGCTGCCGGTCACCGCCGACGGCGTCCGGCTGCATCACGGCAGCCGGGACACCTACTGCGCCGCCGCGCCCGCCTACCGGGCCGCCGCCCGGGGCATCGCCGCCACCCTCGCCGCCCGGTACGCCCACCATCCCGCCGTGGCGATGTGGCACGTGCACAACGAGTACGGCACCACCTGCCACTGCCCGCACGCCGAGGCGGCCTTCCGCCGCTGGCTCACCGCGCGGCACGGCGACCTCCACACCCTCAACGCCGCCTGGGCCACCAGTTTCTGGAGCCAGCACTACGCCGACTGGGCGCACATCAGCACCCCCCGGGCCACCCAGTACCTGGCCAACCCCGGCCACCTGCTGGACTTCCGCCGGTTCTGGTCGGACACCCTGCTCGCCGCGTACGTCGAACAACGCGACCTGCTCAAGGCGGTCAACCCGGCGATCCCCGTCACCACCAACTACGTCCTCGGCGACTGGGTGCCGGTCGACCACGCCCGCTGGGCGTCCGAGGTGGACCTGGTCGCCGTCGACCACTACCCGTCGGCGGTGGACGGGGGCGCCGAGGAACAGACCGCCCTCGCCGCCGACCTGGCCCGCGGCTGGGCCCGGCACGGCGCACCGGAGCGCGCCGGCCGGCCGGCGACCTGGCTGCTGATGGAGAGCGCCGCCAACCAGATCCACACCGCCGGCCGGATGCACACCAAGGAACCCGGCCGGATGGCCCGGCACAGCCTCTCCCACGTCGCCCGCGGCTCCCGGGGCGCGATGTTCTTCCAATGGCGCGCCCCGCTCGGCGGCGCGGAACGCTTCCACTCCGCGCTGGTGCCGCACGCCGGGCCGGACAGCCGGGTGTTCCGGGAGTCCGTGCGGCTCGGCGAGACCCTGGACCGGCTCGCCGAGGCAACCGCCGGCGAGGTGGCGGCCCCGGTCGCCCTGGCCTGGGACGCCGCCAGCGGCTGGGCCCTGCGGCACCCGGGCATGCCGTCGGACCTGCCCGACCAGCACGACGAGCTGGCGGCGGCGCACCGGGCGCTGTGGCGCACCGGGTACGGCTGCGACGTGGTGCTGCCCGGCGACCCGCTCGACCGGTACCGGCTGCTCGTCCTGCCCGCCCTCTACCTGGCCTCCGACGCCACCGTCGACTGGGTCCGCGACCACGTCGAGGCCGGCGGGCATCTGCTGGTCACCTACCTCAGCGGGGTCGCCGACCCACACGCCCGGGTGCGCCCCGGCGGCTACCCCGGCGCGTTCCGCGACGTGCTCGGCATCCGGGTCGAGGAGTTCCACCCGCTCGCCGCCGACGAACAGGTGCTGCTCTCCGACGGCGGGACCGGCCGGATCTGGTCGGAGACCGTCCACCTCACCGGCGCCGAGGCGAGCTGCGCGTACGTCGGCGGGGTGCTGGACGGCCGACCGGCGGTGACCCGGCACCGGTACGGCGCGGGCACCGCCTGGTACCTGTCCACCCGCCCGGACGACGACACCTACCGGCGGCTGGTCACCGAGGCGGCCCGGGCCGCCGGTGTGCACCCGGTCTGCCCGGACGCCCCGCCCGGGGTCGAGGCGGTACGCCGGCAAGGCCCCGAGGCAAGCTGGCTGTTCCTGCTCAACCACACCGACCGGCCGCAGCGGGTGCCGGTCACCGGCGTGGAACTGCTGACCGGCACGGTCGTCGCCACCGCCGTCACGGTGCCGGCCGGCGGCGTGGCGGTCGTCCGGGAGGACCCCGACGGGCGCTGAACGGTCAGCCGGTGGCCACGGCGGCCCGGGACCGGTCCGCGGCGATCCGCACCGCCATCGCCGCCAGCACGCTGCCGGTCACGTACCGCTGGACCCGCGCCCAGCCGGGCCGGCGCACCAGGAACGCCGACACCGACCCGGCGGTCAGCACGATCAGCGCGTTCACCGCCAGCGCGATGGTGATCTGGGTGAGCCCGAGCAGCAGGCTCTGCACCGCCACGCTGCCCCGCGCCGGGTCGACGAACTGCGGCAGCAGCGACACGTACAGGATGGCGATCTTCGGGTTGAGCAGGTTGGTCAGCAACCCCATGGTGAACAGCCGCCGGGGCCGGTCCACCGGCAGCGCCGCCGGCACGAACGCGGACTGCCCGCCCGGACGCACCGTACGCCAGGCCAGCCAGAGCAGGTATCCCGCGCCGGCCAGCTTCACCGCCGTGTACAACGCCGGCACCAGCACGAAGATCGTGGCGATGCCGGCGACCGCCGCGGCCAGGTAGACCAGGAACCCGACGGCCACCCCCAGCAGCGAGACCAGCCCGGCCCGCCGGCCCTGGGCCACCGACCGGGACACCAGGTAGACCATGTTCGGCCCGGGCGTGAGCACCAGACCGAGCGCCACCAGCGCTATCCCCACCACCGCACCGACCGTGACCATCGACGTCCCCCGTCCACTCGTCCTCACCGGCACCCTACGCCCGGGGGCGGTACCGGTGCCGGCCGGCGATCCAGGGGTTACCGCCGGGCGGTCGCAGCGGCCACACTGCTCAGATGTCCATGACCCTGCGGGCCGCCCCGACCGCCGCCGCCCCCGGACTGGTCCTGCGCTGCTGGCGCGACGACGACGTCGACGCGCTGCTGGCGGCGTACCGGGACCCGGAGCTGCGGGCCCGGACCCGGCACCCGCTGACCACGGCGGCCCAGGCCCGACGCTGGGTGGCCGGCAACCGGCAGGGCTGGGCGGCGGGCCGCCGGTTCAGCTTCGCCGTCTGCGAGCCCACCTCCGACGGTGACCGGCTGGTCGCCTGCGTGCTGCTCAAGGACGTGGTGCCGGGCCGCGCCGACGCCGAGGTGGGCTACTGGACGGCCGCGCCGGCCCGGGGACGCGGGGTCGCACCCCGGGCGGTGGACGCGGTGAGCCGCTGGGCGTTCACCCGGTTCGCCGCCACCGGGCTGACCCGCCTGGAGTTGCTGCACCAGATCGACAACCCGGCCTCCTGCCGGGTGGCGGAGAAGAGCGGGTACGCCTTCGTCGAGGTGCTGCCCGCCCGGCCCCCGTTCCCCCTCGACGGGCACCGCCACGTCCGTCACCACGACTGAACCCGCCCGCGCCCCGAGGCCGGGAATGCCGCCCGCCCGGCCGACGCTGTACCGGGGACGACCAGGGCGGATACGGCGGGACGCGGGGAGGTGCCCGGGATGGTTGACGCGTGGGAGGCGGCGGTCGAGGCGCAGATCCGCAGCGCCCAGGACCGTGGCGAGTTCGACAACCTGCCCGGCCTGGGCAAGCCGATCCCCGGGCGCGGCCTGCCCTACGACGAGTCCTGGTGGATCAAGAGCTTCCTGGAGCGGGAGGCGCTCCCCACCGACCTGCTGCTGCCCACGCCGCTGCAGCTACGCCGCCGCGCCGAACAGGTCCCCGACGAGGTCCGCGACCTGCCCACCGAGGAGTCGGTACGGGCCTTCGTCGGCGCCCTGAACGCGGAGATCGTGGCCTGGCTGCGGTGTCCCTCCGGGCCCCGGGTGACGGTCCGCCCGGTCAACGTCGACGACGTGCTCCGGCGGTGGCGCGCGGAGCGGGAACTGCTGGCCGCCCGGCGTACCACGGCGGCCACCCCGGCCCGCCGGGACGCCCCGAGCGGCACCCGGCGGCGCTGGCGCTGGCCCTGGCGGCGCGACCGCTGAACGCCGGCCGGGCGGACAATCCGACGGCGGCGCTCAGCGCAGCGCCGCCTGCCAACTCCACCCGGTACGCCGGGGGCGGTCGCCCAGCGCCGTCCGTCCGGTCATCCAGAGCAGCACCTCGGGCGGGTCACCGGCCGGCGCGTCGGGGAAGAGCCGCCGCAGCACCACCGCGCTGAGCGCCGCCGGGGGCTGCCAGGCGACCGCCAGCCCCCGGGTGATGTCGTAGGTGTGCAGCAGCGTCTCGGCGATGCCCATCGCGGCGAAGCCGGGCGGGTCGCAGGGCCCCCAGTGCCAGGCGCGGGCGTCGGCCGGAGCGGTGTCGATCGCGGCGGCGAGCAGCCCCGCGCTGGCGGCGACCACCGTCAGCACGTCCGCCGGCGGGGCGTCGTCGCGCACCCGTAGGTCCAGGGGGAGGTACCGGGTGTCCGGCCGGCCGGTGAGCTGGGTGGCGTAGCCGAGCAGATCGTGGGCGACGTGCGCGGCGGTGGTCCAGCACGACCACTCCAGGTCGCCGGCGCGGCGGGCCCAGTCCCGGTCGGTGTGCGGGCCGAGGGTACGCGTCATCTCGCCGGCCGCCTCCCGCACGCCGCGCCCGGACAACGATCCCTCGGTCGACATCCCGCGATCCTCGCACAACCCGCGCCGGGTCGGCCGGGTCCGGCGGTCGGCCGCGTCCGGGCTGCTGGCACGTGACGCCAGGTCCCGCAGCCGGGTGGTGTCGGCCGGGTCGAGGGGCCCGACCCGCCAGGCGTCGTGCCCGGGCCAGCAGCCCGGCGCGCCGCGCCGGTCGGTCGATGGCACAGACTCTCCGGAAACCGGTTGATGCATCTCATTCGTGCTGGCAGGGTGGCCCCTCGTGCCCAAGGCCGAAGCATCCGAGAATCGGGATTCGCAATCCCCGGGAAGCGATGCAGAAGCGGCATCCAGCACCAGCCGCGCCTCTGACAGGCCACTTCGCTCGTCCGCCTTCTGGTGGTTCTTCGCGGGTCGTTCGATCTCCATGGCCGGCAGTTTCATGTCGCCCGTCGCACTGGCGTTCGGCGTCCTGGAGATCACCGACAGCGCCGGCTGGCTGTCCGCGGTCACCGCCGCCGCCTTGGTCCCGATGGTCGCGACGATGCTCCTCGGCGGCGGCATCGCCGACCGCCACCGCCGCGACACCGTGCTGCGCCTCACCAGCCTCGGCGCCGGCCTCACCCAGGCCGGCGTCGCGGTCGTCCTGCTCACCCACCAGCACCCCGTACTGCTGCTCCCGTTGTCCGCCGTCAACGGCGTCTTCCAAGGACTGACCACACCCGCACTGCGTGGCATCGTCTCGAACCTCATAGCCGGACGCGGTCTCCAGCAGGCCAGTTCGCTGCTGGCCTCCGCCAGAAACACCACCCGGATCCTCGGCCCGACCACCGCCGGCCTACTGACCGCTTCCGTCGGCGGAGGCTGGGCGATCGCCGCCGACTCGGCCTCTTTCCTGCTGGCAGCCGCGTGCTTCGCCCGGATATCACTGCCCGCCCTGCCACCACGCGGCGAGAACGGGCCGACGATGCTCGGCGAAATGCGCGAGGGCTGGCAATACTTCAGGTCCCAGCCGTGGATCTGGTCGGTGACGCTGGCCTTCGCCGTCTTCAACGCCACCAACATGGGCTTCTGGCAGATCCTCGGCCCGGTCATCGCGAACGACACGATCGGCGCCAAGGGCTGGGGCCTCGTACTGAGCGCCCACGGAGTCGGGGCACTGCTGGCCAGCGCGGCACTGGTGAAGCTGCCGTTGATGCGACGACCGATGACGCCGGCACTGTCCTCGATGGCCCTGGCCACCCTTCCCCTCATCATCCTCGGAATCGGCGCGAACACGCTCTGGCTGGCCGCGGCGTCTTTCCTGGCCGGAGTGGCCGCCGAGTTCTTCACCGTCGTCTGGGAGACCGTCAACTACACCCACATCCCCGAGCGCCTGCTGTCCCGGGTCGGCGCCCACGACGAGTTCTGGTCGTCGGCGTCCTTCCCCATCGGCCAACTGTCCGCGCCCCTCCTCGCCGCGGCCTTCGGGACGGCGGCGGTCGCTGTCACCGGCGCCAGCGTGGCAGCGGCAGCGATGCTGTTGACGTCGCTCGTGCCTTCGCTTCGACGGATCACGATCAGCCACGACGAAGCCTGAGCGGGGACTGCGTACCGAATGCGTCCGCCAGCTTTCGTGAGACTCCGCCATCTGTACCGACAGATCGCCGGAGACTCCGCCACGTCGACTGAGACCTGACAGTCGCCACCCGACTCACGTTGGCCGCGACGTCCCGGCACCCAACCTATGCCGATTAACGAATAGTTATTACCGGTAATCCGTTTATTGGAGCCGACATAACGGGCAAACTAGCCGTGCACCATAATGACTGTTCTGTTGTTCCCCGCGTCGGCCCCCATTCCGGAGGGCCGTCCGTGGTTTCCAGACCAGAAACAACGCCAGGCAGTTGATCTGGGCCCGCACCCGGGGTGACTGCCGCGAGGTGGCGGGTTGCTGGAAAGCTGCTCCGCCGTTTTCCGCGATCTTGGTAGCTGGGATGCGAGATCAGCGCCTGTGCCGCCGGTGGTGGTGCTCGTCGTTCTCGGCGGCGCTGCGACCGCGAGCAGCGAGGTGGTTCAGGCCGCTGTGGCGCAACTGGTGCAGGGTGTACCCGGCGCCGTGCGGGTCGTGCAGCTTGGACGCCTGCTTGAACAGGTACTCGGCGCGCGGGTGGGACAGCCGGCCGCAGCCGGTGTCGGTGTCGGTGTCGCGCAGCGCCGGCGCGCGGCGTCCGGCGGCGGGGGCGCGCCGGTCGGCGAGGAACACCGTCCCGGTGGTGCGCCCGGCCAGCAGCCGGGGCAGGAGCCGGGCGGTCGGGGTCTCCCAGTGCACGTAGGCAGGGTGCGGGTGCGGCTGTGTAACACCGAATACGGGGTTCTGTGCTTCAGCCGGCCAGGCAGTGCGTTGACAACGGTCGACCAGTGGCTTGGTGCTAGACAGGCTGCTATCGCTGCGCGCTGTCGCTGGTGACGGAGCCACACGCCGTACAACGCTCGACGGCGGCATGGGTGAAGGCGACCCGTCGTTGGACCATCAGCACCGCCGCCATGACGATCGCCGCCGCAACCGCCACGATGATCGCCGCTGTGGCCAGCGTCGTCCAGTCCGCATTCGGTCCGCCGCCGTACACGCTGACGGCGAGTTCTTCGGCCAGCGGATGCAGCCACAGCATGCCGATCGGGCAGAGCAGCACCAGCAGTGCCCAAGCACCACGAAGGTCGTTGCGCGCCGCCAGCCCTACGCCGACGAGCAACGTGACCAAGAAAAGCGCCATCCCGGCGCCGGGCAGGACCTGCCCGGCGGGCCAGCCGTAGTACCCAAGAAGCACGTCGCCACCGTTACGGGCGAAAGTCGCCGCTACGGGTAGAGCCGCGGCGGCGCCGGCGACGGGCAGCAGTCGTAGCCACCCGGGCGGCTGGCCGGGAACGCCGAGCGCCACGAATCCGAGGCAGACCTGGGCGAGTAGTACGAACAGCGGAGGCCGGGACCGGTCGACGACGGCGGCAAGCGGTACGACAGCGACGGTGAGGACAAGGGCGAAACCGATCGCCAGGCGGGTCCACCGGCCGGATGCCACCACGTGCACCACCGCGGCGAGCAGCCATGCCGCCCACACGCCGAGACCGAGCGAGACGGACGTGCCGTGCTGCTCGAAGCCGAACCAGGCCGTCGTCCACGGATTGAGCTCCAGCATGGCCCAGCCGCCGGCGAGAGCCGTGGCGGTCAACAACGCCAGCGTCGCGGCCAGCCGCACTCCGGGGTCGATTCCGGTGGCGCCGATCGCGCGTAGGCGCTGGCGTAGCCCGCCGCCGGCTACGTCGGTCACGTCGGCGACCGAAGGCCACCGCCGGTCCGGCGAGGACAGAGCGAGGTACGTACCCACGATCTCGGTGCCGCGCTCGCTGCGGTAGCCGGCCGGATAGAAGATCCGGACCAATCGCAGATAGCGGCGTTCCAGGTCGCTCATGCGATTCCTCCGCTGAGTCGGGGCGCGCCTCGACGGGTACGGGTGTTCAACCGCGCCGTTGCGGCCTCGACGTTGCGGCGCATCCGCTCGGTCTCGTTGGCGAGCAGGTCACCGCCGTGCTCGGTGAGCCGGTAGTAGCGGCGCAGCCGGCTGTCCACCACTTCCTCCCGCTCGACGGTGACCAGACCCGCTTCGAGCAGCCGGTCGAGGGCACCGTAGAGCGTGCCGGGGCGCAGCGACACGCGGCCGTCGGAAAGCCGGGCTACCTCGATGATCAGTCCGTAGCCATGAAGCGGCTCCGCGGCCAACGCCGTGAGGATCAGGAACGTGGGTTCGCGTACCGGTGTCTCCACGCCATCAATATATCGGGTGCGAAGATATAACGGCAGGTGCGTGAGGATGACTGTTGCTGACAGCGCGACGGCGCTGCCGTCCGGTTCAGCGGTGCCACTACGGCCCCTGTCCTACACAGTCGCGCAGCGTGAGAACGTAGGCCGCGGTGAGCGCAACGACACGGTCGCCGTCACGTGACAGCTCGGCGAGGGCACGTGACGCCGTGATCCCCGGGATGCCCGCGAGGGCCTGGGTCAGCCGTCGACGGGCAGACGGTGCGACGGTGTCGTGGGCGAGGCAGTCCACCAGCCTGGTGGCGATCTGATCCGCCAACGCGGGATCACCCGCGAGCGCGCTCAACGCATCGGCGGCGGCGACGTCGTTCGCCTTTTCGACGATCATGTCGATGAGCGTCGGGACCGGGTCGGCCACGCCGCGTGCCCCGAGCGCCAGCGCCGCATACCGGCGGACCACGATGTCGGAGTTCGTCAGGGCGTCCCGCAGCAGCGTGGTCGCCGCATCGTCCGGGATCTCGGCGATGGACTCGACGGCACGTTTCCGCACCTCCGCTACTGGTGCGCCAAGGCCCTCCGCGAGCAGCGCCAACCCGCCGTCGCCCGAGTGCGCCAAGGCCCATCGAAGGGCTCCGGCGACGTTCGGGTCCGTCTCGCTGAGCGCCGCCTCGACCAGCGCCTCCACTGGCATTGGAACCTCGTCGACCGAGGACAGGGCCGCGCGCTGGCGCCTGCCCGCGCTCTCCGACCCCAGCGCGTGGAGCAGGGCGACGATCTGGAGGACGTCCTCCCAGCCGGCGGGTTCCGCGGCACCGATCCGCCGGAGTCGAGTGAGCAGCTCCGTCTCACCGGCGATGCGTTCGCGGGTCTGACGGATGAGGTCGTCCACGAGCGCCGAGGGTGTGAAGCCGGGGTCATCCAGCGCGCGCCCGACATCCCGCAGCGACAGCCCCAACGACCGCAGGCTCTCGATGTGAAAGATCCGCCGGATGTCCTCGCTGGAGTACTGCCGATAGCCGGCGTCGGTACGGCCCGTCGGTCGTACCAGGCCGAGCGAGTCGTAGTGCCTGAGCATGCGGGCGCTGACCCCGGACCGTCGGGCCACCTCACCGATCAACACCGCCGGTCACCCCTGCGGGCTGGTACGGCCGAGGGCCACGACCCGCCTCGCCTCCTCGACCGCGAACACGAATCCGGCATCCGGGTCGCGCCACAGCCGTTCCGTGGCGATCGTGTGCTGCCGCACGCGAGGGTCGGGATCCGTCATCGCGGCGCGCAGGGTCGGCAGGATCACCTCACCGAGCGCGATCAGCGCCCGGCTGAGGCTCAACTGCGTCTCCCGCTCACCGCGCCCGAGCTGGGTCGCCAACACAGCGGCCAGTTCGGGCCCCTCACCGTCGGGCACGAGTACGACCGCTGCCCGCCAGGCGCTCCGCGCCACCTCGTCGTCGGCGTCGGTCAGCAGCGCCCGGGTGATCGCCGGCCACGCTCGCCGATCCCCGATCTTGGACAGCGTGTGCAACGCCTGGCTTCGTGCCTGCGCCCGCTCCGAGCGGAGTTCATCGATGAGTCTCGGCACCGTCGTTGATGCTGAATGGCGGGTGAGTGCCCAGGTCAGCATCTCGCGCACCGAGAATTCGGGCTCGATCGCGCATCGTTCGACGAGCGTGTCGATGAACCTCGGGTCAGGGGTCGTGCCGACCGCCAGCGCAGCCCGCAGCCGCGCCGACGGGCTGCTGTTCGCCAGCCCTTGGCGGGCTCGGGTCGTATCCGTGTCGGGTGTCGGCAGGGTCATCGGGACCACCTCCTTGGCACAGTGAAGACCTTGGCACTGTGTGAAGGTCAAGCCGGGGACTGGAGTTGCGGGTGGCGGGGGTGGGCGGCCGTCAGGGCGTTGTTTCGGGTTTGGTGTGGAGGAGTTCGCGGGCCCGTCCGGCGGCGCGGGTGATGCTCTCGCTGATGAAGTCGAGGAAGCGGGCGATGTTCTCCAGCCGGGTGGCGGCGGGGGTGTGCGGGCCGAGGATGGCCACGCTCTGGCGTGCGGTCTCGACGAGTTGGTCGTTGGCTCGGGCGCTGGCGATCGTCGCCCGGTAGAAGAGTTCGTCGTCGTCGACGTAGCGGTCGCGGCGGCGTTCGTCGCGTTCCCGGCGGACGAGGCTCTGGCTCTCCAGGAAGGCGATCGCCTTGGAGATGGACGCCGGGCTGACCTGGAGGCGCTGGGCGAGTTGGGACGCGGTGAGGCTACCCGCGTCGGGGCTGCCCGCCGGCTCCCGGATCGAGGCCAGGACCGCCAGCGCCGAACTGCGCGGCGTCGGTCGGCTCGGCGACGTCGCGTTCGACGGCGCGTACCGCCGGATCAAGATCGACGAGGCTGCGAGCGTCCGCCTCACCGCGACCGACGGCGACGTCGACGTCGGCCGGCTCAACGGCCCCGCGGAGATCAGCACCGCACGGGGCGACATCCGGATCACCGAGGCCGTGCGCGGCACGGTCGTGCTCCGTACCCGGTCCGGCGACATCTCGGTCGCCGCCGCTGCCGGTGTCTCGGCCGCCCTGGACGCCGGCAGCGGCCACGGCCGGATCAGCAACGCCCTCAGGAACGACGGCACCGCCGAACTCGACATCCGCGCCACCACCGTCGATGGCGACATCACCGCCCGCAGTCTCTGAGAAGCCAGGAACCGGGACGGTCGGCCGCGTCCGCCGCGATCGAGACCCGGTCGGTCGTCGGCGACGACCCGGCCCCCGTCCTTCTCCCCGCAGGCGTGCCGCGCCCGGGAAGTCGTCCGAGAACGCCCCACCCGACCAGGAGGAAGAGCATGACGAAGAACAGCACGCCCTCGACCAGCTCGACGTGGACCGGCATGATGCCGGTCGACGACACGGCCCTGGCCGTGACCGACACCGGCGGTCCCGGTGTCCCGGTGGTCTACCTCAATGGCCAGTTCGCCACCCAGGGGTACTGGCGGCGGATCGTCGCCGATCTGGGCACGGGATGGCGGCACCTCAGCTACGACGAGCGGGCTCGCGGCCGGAAGTCGAGGCGTTCGGCGGACTATTCCTTCGAGGCCGCCGTCCGGGACGTCGATGCCGTCCTCGCGGCCCAGGGTGTGGACCGGGCGTTGCTGGTGGGCTGGTCCTACGGGGCGGTCGTCGCTCGGAAGCCGCGGTGACGAGCAGGAACGGATCCGTACCAGCAGGTCGAGATGGCGGTGCCAGAGCGGGAGAAGCCCCGACGACACCGGGCGGTGCGGCGAGACGGAACGCCGCAGATGCTCAGCCGGCGTGGCGGACCTCCGGCTCCCAGATCTGCTCCCACGGGCGGCGCAGGCCCCGGCAGAGCCAGATCGGGCCGCCGTTCTCGTCGTTGTCGACGCCGACGCGCTGGTCGACGCGGCCGGCGAGGTCCACCTCGTCGAACCAGGCCCGTAGCTGGTCGGGGCGTTCCCAGCCGACCGCGATCACCACGTCCGCGTCGGCGGGTGGCCGGCCGAAGTCGGCCATGCTGTTGTGCCCGGAGTAGGCGCGGGGCAGCCCGCGTGGTGGGCCGTACCGGGCGACCGCGCCGGCCTCGCCGTAGTTGCCGGTGAGGACGACCGCCCGCCGACGCTGCTCGGCCGGCAGGGCGCGGTGGACGGCGGCGAGCGAGTCGGCGAAGGCGGGCCAGCCGATCGTCTCACCGGAGTCGTAGTTGACGTCGACCACGAAGCCGGGCAGCCGGTCGGCGGGCAACGTGGGCAGCAGCAGCACCGCGCTGCTCGCGACGGTGACCGCGGCCCCGACGGCGAGCAGGATCCGGCGGGTCGCGGTGCGGGCCCAGGCGGTGGTGACCACCGCACCGGCGGCGGTGAGCACCAGCAGCAACGGCGCGTCGTAGTAGCCCTTGCCGCCGGCGGCCAGCACGATGCCGAACACCACGGGCCAGGCCCAGCCGAGCGCCCGGTACGCCCGCCAGGCCGGGCGGCGCAGCAGGGCGATCAGCCCGGCGACCCAGATCGGTGCGGCGTACGGGCTGATGATGAGCAGTTGCAGGACGGCGGCGTCGAGTCGTCCACTGTAGGAGCTGTCCCCGTCGGCGATGGACGAGGCGACGCCGAGCTGCGGGAAGCCGTGCGCCGCCTGCCAGGCCAGATTGGGCGCGGCGAGCAGGACAGCCACCAGGGCGCCGGCCAGCACCCACCGGTCCCGTAGCAGTCGGCGTGGGCCGGCGATCGCCACTCCGGCGAGCAGGCCCACCGCGAGCAGCGCCGGGAGCAGCTTGTTGAGCATGCCGACGCCGAGCGCGAGCCCGATGAGCAGCGCCCAGCGGTGCTCGCCGCGCAGCACGCGGATCGCCGCGTACCCGGCGGCCAGCCAGACCAGCAGGTCGATGGTGGTGGTGCTGAGCAGGTGCCCGCCGGCCAGCACGATGCCGGACGTACCGGCCAGGACGGCGGCGAGCAGTTGCCCGCCGCGCCCCGCGCCGAACTGCCGGGCGATCGCCGTCACCAGCAGCACCGCGCCGCCGGCGACCAACGCCGACGGGGTGCGCAACGCCACCAGGTTGCCGGGTGCGACGGTGTCCATCACCCGGGCCAGGGCGGGGACCAGGGGGCCCTGGTCGACGTACCCCCAGTCGAGGTGTCGGCCGCAGAGCAGGAAGTACAGCTCGTCGCGGTGGTAGCCGTAGCGGCCGGCGAGCAGCACCAGCACGACGGTGACCAGGCCGGCGACCAGCCATGGCGCGGTGCCTCGCGGCCCGGGTGGTGGTGGGCCGGCGAGCGCGGTCGGCTCGTCGCGGGACAGGGCGGTGGCGGCCACGTACCCATGGTGGCGTGGCGGGCCCGCCACCGCTGTCCCGATCGGTCACGCTTCGGCGACACAAACCCGGTGGCGGTGCCGCCCGTGGGTGGCTACCGTCCGCCGGGTGCGGATCAGAGCAGTCACCGAGAACGACTGGCCGGCGGTGTGGCCGATCGTCGCGCAGGTCGTCACGGCCGCCGACACCTTCCCGTACGACCCGGGCCTGACGTCGGCGGCGGCGCGCGGGCTGTGGCTGGAGTCGCCTCCGGGGCTGACCGTGGTCGCGGTGGACGGCGACCGGGTGCACGGCACGGCGAAGATGGGCCCGAACCGGCCGGGGCCCGGCGCGCACGTCGCCACGGCGAGTTTCATGGTGGCGGCGGACTCCCGTGGTCGCGGGGTCGGCCGCGCGTTGTCCGAGTACGCGCTGGCCTGGGCACGCCGGCAGGGGTACGCGGCGATGCAGTTCAACGCGGTGGTGGAGAGCAACGAGGTGGCGGTGGGGCTGTACCGGCGGTTGGGGTTCGCGGTGGTCGGCACGGTGCCGGAGTCGTTCACGCTGCCGTCGGGGCGGCGGGTCGGGCTGCACGTGATGCACCGGTTCCTGTGAGCCGGCCGGGACAGTCCGCCGAACAGCCGGCGGAC
Source organism: Micromonospora sp. NPDC092111 (assembly GCF_044755745.1). Classification (NCBI taxonomy): domain Bacteria; kingdom Bacillati; phylum Actinomycetota; class Actinomycetes; order Micromonosporales; family Micromonosporaceae; genus Micromonospora; species Micromonospora sp. NPDC092111. The sequence continues at coordinate 97,935 of NZ_JBIVRQ010000008.1, read as the reverse complement.
CGGGTGTTGCGGATCTTCCTGCGGGACGGGGTCGGCTGCTGCGAGGCCCTGCTCAGCCGGGAACATGGGTCTACTGGCGGGCCGGGCCCTGATCGTCGCGTCGCGCCACGGTCCCGGGCCGGAGCACGTTGTTAGCCTCGGTGGCATGACCTCCTGCTCGCCCGGTGGCACCCCGGACCTGATGTTCCTGTTCTCCCGGGCGAGTCACGCCCTGATGGTGGAGCACGCCGCCGGGCTGACCGGGCTCGGCATCTCACCGCGCGCGTACTGCGTGCTGTTGAAGGCGTACCCGGGTGGGCTGACCCAGCGTCAGCTCGGCGACCAGTGTGGCATCGACAAGACCACGATGGTGGTCACGCTCGACCAGTTGGAGGCGGCCGGGCTGGTCCGTCGCCGGCCGTCGCCGAGTGATCGGCGGGCCCGGCTGGTGGAGGTCACGCCGCAGGGGGAGGCGGTGCTGCACCAGGCGTGGCGGATCTCCGTCCGGATCCAGCAGGACGTGCTGGCCAGCCTGCCCGACGCCGACCGGGAGGTGTTCCTCCGTACGCTCAGCGATTTGGTCGACGGGCCGTTGGGTGGGGCGGGTCCCTGCACCCCCGCCAGTTAGTTGGTAAGAAGATAGTTCAGATCAAGACTATCTGGTACGGTCGCATTCGTCGTCGTTCCCTGACCGAGGAGCCCGCATGAGCGCGACCACCCGATCCGTCACCACCGGCACCGCCACCCCGTCCCTGAAGCGCCGCGCCCTCGGCGTGGCCGTCACCGTACTGGCCTGCGCGCTGATCTGGGTGGTCGGCGCGATCGCCGGCGTGGACTACACGGTGCTCAGCCCGGGTCGGCCGGCCTTCGTCGTCGGGCTCGCCCCGGTGCTGCTCTTCGCGCTGGCCTCGGCGCTGATCGGCTGGGTCGGGCTGATCGTGCTGGAGCGCGTCACCGGCCGCTGGGCCGGGACCGTCTGGACCGCGCTGGCCGTGGCGATCGCCCTGCTCTCCCTCATCCCGGTCTTCGCCGTCGAGGCCACCGTCGGCGCCCAGGCGACGCTGACGGTGCTGCACCTGGCGGTGGCGGCGGCGCTGATCGCGTTCCTGCCGGCCCGGTCCCGCTGACCCAACCCCGCCCGGCGGCGTGACCGCCGCCGGGCGGGGGACCGGCGAATCCCGTCGGGCGCGCCTCGTGGTGATTCCCGACCAGTGCTGAGAGTATTTTTCACATGCTCCGTTCCGACGCGGTCCTGCCCCGCGCCTCGGCCCGCCCCGCCCTGCCGACCGGACCGGTCGACTTCACCGAGGCGTGGCTGCGCAACCGCCGGTTGTCGGAGCACACCCGCGACGCGTACCGGCGCGACATCGCCGGCTGGCTGGCCTGGTGCGCGGCCCGCGAGCTGGATCCGCTGCGGGCCAACTTCCTCGACGTCAACACCTACGCCCGGCAGTTGGAGGCCACCCCGGCGGCGCGCAGCGGCCGGCCACTGACCCCGGCCACCGTGGCCCGCAAGCTCTCCGCCCTGTCGAGCTGGTACGAGTTCCTGGTCAAGCTGCGCGCGGTGGACGCCAACCCGGTCGCCGGCGCCGACCGGCCACGGATCGACCGGGACCACTCGGCCACGGTCGGCCTGACCCCGGAGGAGGTGGACGCCCTGCTGGCCGCCGCCGACGCCGACACCGGGCCGACGGCCGCCCGCAACCGGGCCGCCGTCGCACTCCTGGCCGACCTCGGGCTGCGGGTGGGGGAGCTGGTCTCCCTCGACCTGGCCGACCTCGGGGCCGAACGCGGGCACCGCAGCGTGCGCTTCGTGGGCAAGGGCGGCAAGCCGCGCCGCCGGGCGCTGACCCCCGGTACCGCGTACGCGGTGGACGCCTACCTGGCCGCCCGGGCGGCCACCGAAGGGGTGACGGTGGACGAGCTGACCGGCCCGCTGCTGGCCACCGCCACCGGTGGCCGCCTCGACCGGCACTCGGTGTTCCGGCTGGTCCGTCGCCTGGCCGCGACCGCCGGCATCGCGGCGGCGGCGAAGCTGTCCCCGCACTCGCTGCGGCACGCCTTCGCCACCACCGCCCGCGCCGAGGGGGTGCCGCTGGAGGACGTCCAGGACGCGATGGGGCACGCCGACCCGCGGACCACCCGCCGCTACGACCGGGACCGGCACAACCTCGACCGGGACCCGGCGTACGTCATCTGGGCGGCCCGGGCACGCCGGCGAAACTGAACGACGACCGGCCCACCCACTCGGGGTGGGCCGGAGACCGGCCGCGCGACCCCGGCCGGCGGCTCAGCCGAGCAGGTCGAGGTGATGGTGGGCGTCGGCGGAGATGTCCTCGTGCCGCAGCCACCGCCGCGCCCACAGCCGGGCGGCCAACTCGGCCTGCTCGTCACCCCACGCGGCGTGCTCGACCAGCAGCGCCGTGGTCAGCGCGTACGCCATCCGCAGGGCCAGCCCGCGCGCGCCCGCCAGCACCGTCGCCGCACCCGGGTCCTCGGCCACCTCGGCGAGGGTGCCGCGCAGTTCCCCGGTCACCGCGGCGAGGGTGTCGGCCAGGGCCGGGGCCAGCGGGCGGGCCAGGTCGACCGCGGCGGCGAGCCGGCGCAGCAGCGGCGCGGCGGCGTCCTCCCGGGTGACCGCGCGCAGCACGTCGAGGGCGAGCACGTTGGTGGTGCCCTCCCAGATCGGCAGCACCTGGGCGTCGCGCAGCAGCCTCGGCACGCCGGTGTCCTCGACGTAGCCGGCCCCACCGAACGCCTCCACGTACTCGGCGGCCGACGAGACCGCCAGCCGGCCGGTGGCCAGCTTCGCCAGCGGCGCCACCACCCGAAGCTCGGCGGAGGCGTCCGGGTCGGCACCGACCTCCACCCGGCCGAGCAGCGCGAACGCGTGCCCGGCCAGGGCGAACGCGCCGGCCGCGTCGACGGCCAGGGCACCGAGGGTGGCCCGGTGCAGCGGGTTACCCGACAACGGCCCGCCGGCCACCTGCCGCAGCCGGGCGTACGCCTGGGCGTAGGCCAGGCCACGGCGCATCCCGGAGGCGGCGGCCGAGGCGTTGTGCACCCGGGTCACCACCACCAGGGTCATCGCCCGGACCAGCCCGGGTACCGCCGGGTCGCCCAGCGGCAACGCGTACGCGTCACGCAGCCCGATCTCGGCGGTCGGCAACGCCCGGGTGCCGAGCTTGTCCTTGAGCCGGTGCACGGTGACGCCCGGCGCGGCGGCGTCCGCCGCGGTGGTGGCCCCGGCCAGCGGCGAGTCGGCGGCGTAGCGGGGCACCAGGAACGGGGCGAGCACCCGACTGCCCCGGCCGGCGCCCTCGGGCCGGGCCAGGGCCACCGCGACCGCCGCGTCGGCGGCCGAGCAGAACCACTTCTCCCCGGTCAGCCGCCACGACCCGTCCGCGGCGGGCCGGCCGGTGGTGCTGGACCGGGACAGGTCCGAGCCGCCCTGCGACTCGGTCATCCACTGCCCGCTGACGATCGCCGTGTCCGGATCGGTGGCGGTCAACCGGGGCAGCCAGGCGTCCCGGACCCCCGCGTCCACCTCGGGCAGGCTGAGCAGCGCGGCGGCGCCGTCGGCCATCGCCACCGGGCAGGAGAAGGTGGCCGACTCCGGGCCGTACAGGTGCAGCAGGGCGTGCTGGACGACGCGGGCGGCGGCCCCCCACGTGCCGCGCGCGGACTCCAGGTAGGGCAGCGCGACCACCGCGTGCCGGGCGGCGGCGGCCCGCTGCGCCTGCCAGCCGGCGGAGGTGGCCACCCGGTCGACGCGGGCACCCCACGGGTCGTAGCGGACCAGGGCCGGCGGGTGGGCCTCGGCGTCGGCGTGCGCGGCCCGCAGGGGCCCGGCGACGTCGGCGGCCAGGTCGGCCAGCCGGCCCTTCGCGGCGGCGTGCCCGGCCGCGCCGAGCTGCCGTTCCAGCCAGGACCGCAGCAGCGGGTCACCGGTGTACGGGTCGTCGGGGGTGGGTGCCGGCTGCACGTAGCGGCTCATCCGTCGCTCCTTCGCCAGGGTGTGCGCCGACGGTAGACGATCCGCCCGGCGGCGCGACAGGGGGCGATGTTCCTGCGCGGGGGCGTACCGGACACCTACGGTCGCAGGTGATGGGCGTTGAGCAGGCATGGACCCGACCGGCCCGGCGGCACCGGCCGGTGCGCACCGGCCTGCTCCTGGGCGGCCTCGGCACCGCGCTGTGCCTGGTCGGGGTGGCCGGGCTGGGCCTGTGGAACGTGCAGGTCGTCACCCAGTCCAGCGGCCCGGTCCGGGAGACCGCCGACGGGTTCTTCCGCGAGCTGTCCGCCGGTGAGGTGGAGCAGGCCTACCAGCGGCTCTGCGCGCAGGCGCGTGGCCGGTGGAGCGAGGTCGGCTTCGCCGGCTGGGTACGCACCCCGCCGGTGGTCACCGGCTACGACATCGTCGACGTGTCGGTGCGGACGAAGGCCGGCCGACCGGCCGGTGAGGTGGTCGTACGGGTCACCCGTGACGGCGGGGCCAGCGAGGAGCGCACACTGCCGGTGGTGCGGGAGAACGGGAAGTGGCGGGTCTGCGGGGACCCGTTCTGACCCTCTCAGGCCCGTGGGCCGAGGTCACCGGAGCGGTAGTGCCGCCGGCAGAGCACCTGGTAGCGCACCTCGGCGGTGTCCTGGGTGTCGCCGATGACGACCTGCTCGCCCTCGCGGACCACCCGCCCGCCGACGACCCGGGCGTTGAGCAGCCCTTCCCGCCCGCACCAGCACAGCACCTCGACCTGGATGCGGGCCACCTCGTCGGCCAGTTCGAACAGCCGCCGCGCGGCGGGGAACAGGCAGGACCGGAAGTCGGTGGCCAGGCCGAAGGCGTACACGTCGACGTCGTAGCTGTCGACCAGGTCGGCCATCTGCTCGACGTGCTCGACGTTGTAGAACGACGCCTCGTCGCAGATCAGGTAGTCGATGCGGACGCCCTCGGCCCAGGTGTCGCGGACCAGGGCCCGCAGGTCGAGGGCGTCGGTCACCTCGATGGCCGAGTGGGCCAGCCCGATCCGGGTGGTCACCTGCGGCCCGAGCGACCGGTCGATGCGGGTGGTGACCAGTCCCCGGCGGCCCTGCCGGGCGTGGTTGTGGTTCATCTGCAACGCCATGGTGGACTTGCCGCAGTCCATCGGCCCCCAGAAGAACTTCAGCGCGGCGGCGTGCAGCGGGCGGCCGTCGACGCCCCGGGCGGCGGCGCAGCCGGTACGCCCGTCGTCCGGACCCGGGAGCGGGCGGGCCAGGCAGGTCGTGGTGGCAGCGGCGTCGTCGGTCACGTCGGGGCAGCCTAGTCCATCGACCCGCCCCGATCGGGTCGATGGACCGGACCGGGTCAGAGCACCCGGGGCGGGGTGTTGCCGGCGGCGACGATGGCCTTGCGGATCGGTACGGCGGCCAGCAGCGCGAAGCCGAGCACGAAGAAGATCAGCAGGGAGACCAGGCCCACCCGGTAGGAGGAGGTGAGCTGGAACACCAGGCCGAAGGCGAGCGGGCCGAGCCAGCTCGTACCCTTGTCGCTGATCTCGTAGAAGCCGTAGTACTCGCCTTCCTTGCCGGCGGGGATGAGCTGGCTGAACAGCGACCGGCTCAGCGCCTGGCTGCCGCCGAGGACCAGGCCGATGGCCCCGCCGAGGATCATGAACGGCAGGGGCGCCTCGGCGGGCAGCCGGAACGCCGCGACGATCACCCCGGTCCACAGCACCAGCGACAGCAGCACGGTCTTCCACGCGCCGATCCGCCGGGCCAGCGCGCCGAGGGCCAGCGCCCCGCCGAAGGCGAGGAACTGCACCAGCAGGATCGTCACGATCAGGGTGCCCTGCTCCAGCCGCAGCTCCTCGGTGCCGTACTGGCTGGCCAGGGTTATCACGGTCTGGATGCCGTCGTTGTAGACCAGGAACGCCAGCAGGAAGAACAGCGTCAGCGGGTACGCCTTGATCTCCCGCAGGGTACGGCCGAGCTGCCGGAACCCGTCGGTGAGCACGTTGCCGCCGCCGCGCAGCGCCTCGGCGGTGGGGTGTTCGCGCAGCCAGCGCAGCGGCACCAGGGTGAACACCGCCCACCACACGCCGGCCGACACGATCGACCAGCGGGCCAGGTCCAGGGTGCGCTGCGGGTTGCCGTCCTCGCTGAGCAGGCTGACGGCCACCAGGTTCAGCGCGAGCAGCAGGCCACCGCCGAGGTAGCCGATGGCCCAGCCCCGGCTGGAGATGGCGTCGCGTTCGTCCGGGCCGCCGAGCTGCGGCAGGAACGAGTTGTAGACCACCACCGCCGCGCCGAAGGCGATGTTGGCGACCAGGAACAGCGCCCCGCCGAGCAGGTACCGCTCGCCGGTGACGAAGGCCATCGCGACGGTCGCCCCGGCGCCGGTGAACGCGGCCCCGGCGAGCAGCCGCTTCTTGTGCACGGTGCGGTCGGCGACCGCGCCGACCACCGGCAGCACGAACACGGTCAGGAAGACCGACAGCGAGATCAGGTACGGGTAGTAGGAGCCGGCGGCGACCCGGATGCCCAGCGGGTGCACGTAGCCGTCGCAGCGGTCCGCGCCGAGTTCGCAGCCGGCGGCCAGCTCGGTGACGGTGGTGAGGAACGGGCCGAGGAAGACCGTGATGACGGTGGTCTGGAAGGCCGAGTTGGCCCAGTCGTAGAGGTACCAGCCACGGCGTTCGCGGCGGGTGCTGGCCGGGGGCGGCTGCTCGACCGCAGGGGTCACTGTCTCGGCCATCGGGGTTCCTCGGGTGTCAGGCGGCCCAGTGGCCGCGGCTGCGGTAGACGTCGCGCAGCACGCCGACGTGATCGGTCATAATGCCATCCACACCAAGATCAAGTAAGTCGTGCATCTGGGCAGGTTCGTCGATCGTCCAGACGTGCACCTGCAACCCCAGCCGGTGGCAGTAGGCCAGGAACCGCCGGTCCACCACCGGCACCCGGCCGTAGCGGGGCGGCACCTGGGCGGCCACCACCGACGGCGGCAACCGCAGCGCCCGGCCGTGCCGCGAGGCCAGCCACAGCCGGGCCACCCCCCGCATGCCCAGGCTGGTCGCCACCCGCCCGCCGGTGGCCGCCCGCAGCCGGGTCAGCCGGGCGTCGCTGAACGAGGCCAGCAGCACCCGGTCGGCCGCCCCGGCCCGGGTCACCGTGTCGACCGCCGGCCCGACACCGCCGTCGGCCTTCACGTCGATGTTGAACCGGACCTGCGGCCAGGCCGCCAACACCTCGTCGAGCCTCGGTACGACCGCCGCCCCGCCGACCCGCACCGAGGCGAGGTCGGCCCAGCGCAGGTCGGCGATGCGCCCCCGCTCACCGGTGACCCGGGCCAGGGTGGCGTCGTGGAAGACCACGGCCACCCCGTCGGCGGTGCCGTGCACGTCGGTCTCCACGTACCGGTAGCCCAGGCCGACCGCCCGGGCGAACGCGGCGGTGGTGTTCTCGTCACCGTCGGCGGCTCCACCACGGTGGGCGAAGGCCAGCGGCGCGGGCGCGTCCAGGTAGCCGGAGCGGGTCGACACGCTGCGCAGTATGCCCGCCGCCGGTGGCCGACGGGTGACCGGCCGGCGACAGTCGCGGTGCGCCGCCGGGCCGACCAGGATCAGCCCGGCGGCGGCCGGCGGTGGACCCGGCTGGTGTCGACGGGGCGGCTCGGGTCGACGTACCGGGGCGTGTCGGGTTCGTCGGGGCGCAGCGGCGCCAGGGTCTCGGTGATCGCGTCGATGATCCGGTCGGTGCCCTGACGGGCGGCGCTGGGGGCGTGCGGGGTCAGGTCCCGCAGGTCGAGCGGGTCACCGAAGCGGACCCGGACGACCGGCCGGCGCCACCCGGCGCGGGCGAGGGCGCGCAGCATGCCCCGGGGCGCCCGGTAGGGCAGCACCTCGTGCGACCCCCACTGGGCGACGGGGACGACCGGGGCGCCGCAGGCCAGGGCGAGCCGGGCGGCGCCGGTCTTGCCGCGTTCGGGCCACATGGTGGGGTCCAGGCCGATGCGTCCCTCCGGGTAGACCAGCACCACGGAACCGGCGACGACCGCGTCGGCGGCGTCGTCGAGGGCCCGGTGCACGGCGGCGGTGCCCCGGTCGACCCGCAGGTGCCCGGCGTGGCGCATCAGCGTGCCGAGGACCGGGGCGCGGAACAGCCCACCGGTGGCCATGAAACGCGGGGAGATGCCCCGGGCCCGGCAGGCGGCGCCGAGGACGATCGGGTCGAACGGGCTGATGTGGTTGGCGGCCAGGATCAGCGGCCCTCGGCGCAGGTGCGCGGGGACGTCGCCGGTGACCTCCAGGCGGGCCAGCGGAGCGACGATCAGCCGGGCGAGCAGCTGGGCGGCGCGCCACAACCGTGGGGGCCGCCAGCCGGAGTGCGGGGTGTTCATCAGTGACGGATGGTCGCACGTCGGCGGGGGAGGGCGGGCACCGGTCCCGGGTCCTGCGGCCGAGGTGATCAGGGTCATTGGTCCCGGGTCGGGTCGGGACCCCCGGCCCTGCCCCATCCGCTACGACACGCAGTAGTATTTACTACGTCTCGTAGTATAAACAGCAGGGGGTTCCCGGTGGACGCGTTGGACGTCGCCCGCTGGCAGTTCGGTGTCACCACCGTCTACCACTTCCTTTTCGTGCCGCTCACCATCGGCCTGTCCGTCCTGGTGGCCGTCCTCCAGACGAGGTGGCACCGCACCGGCAACGACAAGTACCTCAAACTCACCAAGTTCTACGGCAAACTCTTCCTGATCAACTTCGCGATGGGAGTGGTCACCGGCATCGTCCAGGAATTCCAGTTCGGCATGAACTGGAGCGACTACTCCCGCTTCGTCGGCGACATCTTCGGCGCCCCCCTGGCCATCGAGGCCCTGGTCGCCTTCTTCCTCGAATCGACCTTCATCGGCCTGTGGATCTTCGGCTGGGACCGGCTGCCCCGACGCCTGCACCTCGCCAGCATCTGGGCCGCCGCCATCGGCACCAACCTGTCCGCCTACTTCATCCTCGCCGCGAACTCCTTCATGCAGAACCCGGTCGGCTACCGGATCAACCCGGACACCGGCCGCGCCGAACTCACCGACTTCCTCGCCGTACTGACCAACAAGGTCGCCCTGATCACCTTCCCGCACACCCTCGCCGGATCGTTCCTGGTCGCCGGATCCCTGGTGGTCACCGTCGGCCTCTGGCACCTCATGCGCAACCGGGACAGCACCGACACCGACGCCTACCGGTTCGCCACCAGATTCGGCGCCTGGGTGGTCCTGGTCGCCTCCGCACTGGTACTGCTCACCGGCGACATCCAAGGCAAGATCATGACCCAGGTGCAGCCGATGAAAATGGCCGCCGCCGAGGGCCTCTACACCACCGAGAGCCCCGCCTCGTTCTCCGTACTCACCGTCGGCAGCCTCGACGGCAGCCGCGAGATCTTCGCCATCAAGATCCCGTACCTGCTGTCCTACCTGGGCACCGGCGACCCCAACGGCACCGTGCACGGCATCAACGACCTCCAGGCCCAGTACGCCAGCCAGTACGGCCCCGGCAGCTACACCCCGATCATCCCGGTCACCTACTGGAGCTTCCGCTTCATGATCGCCTTCGGACTGGCCGCCGCCGCCATCGCCCTGCTCGTCCTGTGGTCCCAACGCAAAGGCCGCACCCCCACCAGCCGCTGGCTGCTCCGCGCCGGCCTGGCCATGCCCGTGCTGCCCCTGCTGGCCAACTCCTTCGGCTGGATCTTCACCGAGATGGGCCGCCAACCCTGGATCGTCTTCGGCGAGATGCTCACCCGCGACGGCGTCTCCCGCAGCGTCTCCCTCACCGAGGTCCTCACCTCCTTCACCGCCTTCACCCTGATCTACGCCACCCTCGCCGTCATCGAGTGCAAACTCCTCGTCCGCTACGCCCGCGCCGGCGTACCCGACCTCACCCCGACACCCGTTCCCGACGACACCGACGACGCCGAGCGCCCGCTCGCCTTCGCCTACTGATCCCCGGAGCCCACCGTGGAACTGACCACCGTCTGGTTTCTCCTCGTCGCCGTCCTCTTCACCGGCTACTTCATCCTCGAAGGCTTCGACTTCGGCGTCGGCATGCTGCTACCCGTACTCGGCCGCGACGACCGGGAACGCCGCGTCCTGATCAACACCATCGGCCCGGTCTGGGACGGCAACGAGGTCTGGCTGATCACCGCCGGCGGCGCCATGTTCGCCGCCTTCCCCGAGTGGTACGCCACCCTGTTCTCCGGCTTCTACCTGCCGCTGCTACTCATCCTGCTCGCCCTCATCGCCCGCGGCGTCGCCTTCGAATACCGACACAAACGCCCCGAAACCTCCTGGAAACGCCGCTGGGACACCGCGATCTTCCTCGGCTCACTCATCCCCGCGATCCTGTGGGGCGTCGCCTTCGCCAACATCCTGCGCGGCGTACCCCTGGACGCCGACCACGAATACGTCGGCGGCCTCCTCGACCTACTCAACCCGTACGCCCTACTCGGCGGCATCACCACCGCCACCCTGTTCCTTACCCACGGCGCGGTGTTCATCGCCCTCAAAACCACCGGCGACATCCGCCACCGCGCCGGCACCCTCGCCGTCAAACTCGGCGTCGGCACCGCCCTGACCGCCGTCGCCTTCCTGACCTGGACCCTGACCATCCGCTCCAGCACCACCGCCGTCGTGCTCGCCGTCGGCGCCGCGCTCGCCCTGCTCGCCGGACTCGCCGCCGCCCGGGCCCGCCGCGAGGGCAGGGCATTCACCGGCACCGCCATGGCCATCGCACTCGCCGTCGCGACCCTGTTCGCGGCCCTGTTCCCCAACGTCATGCCCTCGACCCTGGACACCGCCGGCACCCTCACCACCACCAACGCCGCCTCCACCCCCTACACCCTCACGATCATGACCTGGGTGGCGGTGATCTTCACTCCCATCGTGCTGGCCTACCAAGGCTGGACCTACTGGGTGTTCCGCAAGCGAATCGGGGTACAGAACATCCCGCAACACTGAAACACGCGCACGTGCGGGGCGCGAGGACGCGGGGCCGGTGCGAGGGGGTCGCACCGGCCCCGCGCAGCGTCCACCCCACCGAAACCGCTTCGCCGCCCCCACCACCCACCGCTATCGTCGCCGGATGCACAGCCGCCCCCCGCACGTCCGCGAACTCACCGAGCACGACCACACCGACGCCTGGACGCTCGGCCGGCTCGCCTTCGGCTCCGACCCACAACCACCACCACAGGCCACCACCGCCACCCCCGGCACCACCCGCTACGGCGCGTTCGACACCACCGGCCGCCTCATCGGCAAAGCCGTCGACCTGCACCACGACCAGTGGTGGGACGGCCGCACCGTCACCGCCGCCGACGTCGCCGGAGTCGCCGTCGCCCCCGAGGCACGCGGCCGGGGCGTCGCCCGCACCCTGCTCACCGCCCTGCTCCGTGGCGCCCACGACCGAGGCGCCGCCGTCAGCGCCCTCTACCCGACCGTCGCCGCCCCCTACCGGGCCTGCGGCTGGGACATCGCCGGGACCCTACGCACCGTCGACCTACCCACCGCCCTGCTGACCCGCCACCGCCCCGCCCCACACCTCACCGTCCGCCCCGGCAGCCCCGACGACCTACCCGCCGTCGACGACCTGTACGAACGCACCGCCCGGCACCGCCGGGGCCTCCTCACCCGCCGCGGACCCCTGTTCGACCACCACCGCGCCCGCGCCACCGCCACCGGCACCCTGCCCTTCGACGGCCTCACCCTCGTCGAACACGACGGCCACCTCACCGGCTACGCCGGCTGGGACCGCGGCCGAGGCTACGGCCCCGACGGCACACTCACCGTCGAAGACCTCGCCGCCACCACCGCCGACGCCGCCCGCGAACTCGTCAGCACCCTCGCGAGCTGGCACAGCGTCGCCCCGACCCTCCGGCTCACCCTGCCGCCCGGCGACCCCCTCACCGCCCACCTGCCCGTCGAGAAAGCCCGCGAACACCAGCAGGACACCTGGATGCACCGCCCCGTCGACGTAACCCGCGCGGTAACCGACCGAGGCTGGCCCGCACACATCCGCGGCACCGCCACCTTCACCCTCGACGACCCACTCGCCGACTGGAACACCGGCACCTGGCAACTGGAAATCACCGACGGCACCGCCGAACTACGCCGCACCGACACCGACGCCGACCTGCACCTGACCGTACGCGGCTTCGCCCTGCTCTACACCGGCACCGCCACCGCCCGCACCGTCGCCCAGACCGGCCTGCTGCACCACAGCCCCGGCACCGACCCCGCCACCCTGGACCTACTCGCCGCCGGCGGACCCGCACAACTCGGCGACTACTTCTGACCCACCCCGCACGGTGCCGGGCGAACCCACCCGCCCGGCACCCCGACCCCTCAACGGGCCTCGCGCAACTCCGCCAACCGCGCCTCGATCTCCGCCAACTCGGCCCGCAGCTTCTCCGCCTGCTGCTCCGCCTCCGACCGCTCCGCCGACAGGATCTGCTCCACCGCCTCCTGCACCCCCGGCACATCCACCAACGCCACCATCCTCAACGCCTCCGCCGGCTTCACCACGTACGGCTTGGCAAGCGCCTTCACCCCCTGCTGCGCCGCCACCGTCCACTCACCGTCGGCGTACGCCAGCGTCACCGTCAACCCGGCCGGACCCTTCGGCTTCGCCACCTTCGCCGGACGACGCGGCGCCGGCTTCTCCACCTGCTGCTCCGACTCCACCCTCGGCTCCTCCCGGCGCGCCACCGGCACCCGCGGCGTGTCCAACACGAACTCCGGCACCACCGGCACCACCGGCTCCTCCACCGACTCCACCTTCGGCTCCACCACCCGCCGCCCCGCACCACGCGGCGCCACCGCCACATCAGCGGGGGAGAAGGGCAACTCGTCGCGCCCGAACCGCACCACCACGAACTCGTCGGACACCGCCGGATCGGTCAACTCCACCACCTGACCCACCTGCCCGGCGATCTGCCCCGCCGACGCGGTGAACACCACCTTGGGCTTCCGACCCGCCGCCAACGCCTCCCGGATGCCCTGCACCTCGTCATCGGACAAACCCTGGCCCGCCATCACAGCCCTCTTCCGTACACGTGTTTGATTCCTGCCTTGATACCAGCCGGCTACGACAACCGGAAGATCAACCCCCGAGCACCCGCAACGCCTCGTCCGCATGCTCGTTCATCCCCAGCTCACTACGGACCACCGCCAGCACCCGCCGATCCCGACCGATCACGAACGTCATCCGCCGGGTACCCAACGGCCCCAACGGCAACCGCCGCCGCACCCCGAACGCCCGCGCCACCACACCGTCCACATCCGACAACAGCGGAAAGTCGAACCCATGCAACCGGGAGAACTCCGCCTGCCTGGCCACCGGATCCCGACTGATCCCCACCCGCTGCGCCCCCACCGCCGCGAACTCCGCCGCCAGATCCCGGAAGTGACACGACTCCGCCGTACACCCCCGGGTCATCGCCGCCGGGTAGAAGAACAACACCACCGGCCCCACCGCCAGCAACTCCGACAACCGCCGAGGCGTACCCGTCTCGTCCGGCAACACGAAATCCTCGACCAGATCACCGACACCCACCGCCACCACACACCTCCGCAGCTCGTCCGACGCGCGGTGAGCGTAAGCGATCAACCCCACACCGCAGCCACCTCCTCGGCCACCGCCACCCCCTGCGCGAACCCGGCCCGCGCCGCACCCGCCCGCCGCGCCGGATCCAACACGTGACGACCGATCGCCGCCCGCGCCGCCCGATCCGGCGACACCACCACCCGCGCCGCCGACCCCAACGCCGCCAACTGCGCCGACAACCGGGGCATCGGCCCGAACCCCGCCGTCGTCGGCGCCAACACCACCACCCGCCGCGCACCCGCCGCCAGATCCGCGTTCACCGCCGAACGCACCCCACCGTCGACGTACCGGCGATCCCCGATCGTCACCGGCGGCCACACCCCCGGCACCGCGCAACTCGCCCCCACCGCGTCCACCAGCGACACCCCGCTACCGGCATCGAACACCACGAACTCACCCGAACCCGCGTCCACCGCCGTCACCAGCAACCGCCGCGCCGGCCACACCCGGTCCGGCAACCGGGCCTCGATCACCGCCCGCCGCGACACCTCCGACACGGTCCGCGCCGCCAACGCCATCGCCCCCACCCGGGCCCGCGCCCGCACCGGATCCCGCGACCGGCCACCGGCCCACACCAACCGGGCCACCGCCGCCACCCCGAACCGCGCCGCCACCTCACCACGCGCCACCGCCAACTGCGCCTCGTACCACTCGACCACCGGCCGACCCGCGCACAACTGCGCCCCCACCACCGAACCCGCCGACGTGCCCACCACCAGATCGGCGTCCGCCAACACCACCCCACCCTCCGCCAACCCGGCCAGCAGCCCCCACTCCCAGGCCACCCCGGTCACCCCGCCACCACCCAGCACCAACGCCCGCGTCATCGGATGACCACCCTCTCCATGCCCGTCCCGTGCCGCAGAAGGTAGCGTCGGCGCACAGCGCACAGGGGGAGCGGGGCATTGAATCCGGTCACGGTCATCACCGGCGGCAGCCGCGGCATCGGCGCCGCCACCGCCCGGCGGCTCGCCGCCGAAGGGCACCACGTCGCCATCGGCTACCGCCGCGACCACGCCGCCGCCGCCACCGTCGTCGCCGACGTCGAACGCCACGGCCGCCGCGCCGTCGCCGTACCCGCCGACACCACCGACCCCGACCAGATCCACCGGCTCTTCGCCGCCGCCGCCGACCTCGGCCCCCTCACCGGCCTGGTCAACAACGCCGGCGTCACCAGCCCCATCGGCCCGTTCACCGAACTCCGCGCCGAGCACCTACGCCGGGTCGTCGACGTCAACCTGATCGGCTACGTCCTCTGCGCCCAACAGGCCGCCCGCCGACTCACCCACGGCGGCGCCATCGTCAACATCTCCTCCGCCGCCGCCACCCTCGGCAGCCCGGGGGAGTACATCCACTACGCCGCCGTCAAGGCCGCCACCGACACCCTCACCGTCGGCCTGGCCAAGGAACTCGCCCCGCGCGGTATCCGGGTCAACGCCGTCGCCCCCGGCATCATCCGCACCGACATCCACGCCGACTCCGGCGTACCCGACCGCGCCGACACCGCCGTCGGACGCATCCCGCTCGGTCGCGCCGGTGAACCCGACGAGGTCGCCGGCGCCGTCGCCTGGCTGCTCGGCCCGGACGCCACCTACACCACCGGGACGGTGCTGCGCGTCGCCGGCGGCCTGTAGCCGGTGCGGCCCGCCGCACCGGCCGGAACAGACAACCCGGGCGGACGCCGGGTACGCGATCAGAGCGGTGCGCACCCGGCTGCCAGGCGGGTAACTGGTCGATGAGCCGGGTGGGTGGGGCGTCGGCCCGTGTGATCGACCGGTCGGGCCGGGCGGTGCGCCGGTGTCGACCAGGGCGCGCCCCGGGTCGGGCCGGCGCTGCCGTCTTGCGGTGTGCTGAGGTTCGTGTGACGGCCGGCAGTCCCGGCCACTACTGGCCTCGGAGTCCCCCGACATGCGGTTCGATAATGTGCATTATGTAAAGCTGACCTGATCGGGGCCCCCTCCGAGGGCGTAGCCGGGGTAACCAGTCCGGCCGACCGTACGCAGGCCGCATATTGCCGCGCTCCCCGCGACATCCATGGCGACCAGGACGGGCAACCCGCCGCAGTCCATCGACGCGACGCCTGGTCGCGCCGCGACGGGCGGCCTGGCCGACCCGGCCGAAAATCCGGCCAGGTAGCGGCACGGCGGCGAACAGGCAGATTCCGGGCGGACGGTGCGGTGCGCCGCCCAGCGGGGGTCCGCCCGGCCGTGACGTTCCGCCGCTCCCCTGCGTTGTGGGGTCGCCGGGAACCTGAGGAACATGCATAATATCCCTTATGCATGACAAACAGGACGAATCGGTCGGGCGGCTCATCGAGGAGTTCCTGACCGCGCGAGCCACCCGCAAGCCCTCCCCGCACACCCTGGAGGCGTACCGGCGAGACCTGCGCGGCATCGCCTCGCTGGCCGGCGAGGACGCCACCCCGCCCCGCCCCCTCGACGACCTGATGATCTCGACCCTCTCCCCCCGGGTGATGCGGGCGGCGTTCGCCCGGTTCGCCGCTCCCCGGGCGGCGTCCTCGGTGCACCGGGCCTGGTCGAGTTGGAACAGCTTCTTCACCTTCCTGGTGGCCGAGGGGGTGGTGGCGGGCAATCCGATGCCGGCGGTGGGCCGCCCCCGTACCCCGCTCCCCCAGCCCAAGCCGTTGCGCGGCGAGGACACCCCGGAGGTGCTGCTGGCCTCGGTCTCCCGGGAGGACGGCCGGCAGCGCGATCCGTGGCCGGAGCGGGACGTGGCGGTGCTGGCGTTGGCGCTCTGCGCCGGGCTGCGGCTGTCGGAGCTGTTGGCCCTGCGGGTGTCGGCGCTGTCGGGGCGGGTTGGCGAGCGGCGGGTGGACGTGGCGGGTAAGGGCGGCCGGCCCCGGGTGGTGCCGGTGGAGCCGGAGCTGGACGAGGTGGTGCGGGTCTACCTGGACAGTCGGCGGCGGCGGTTCGGTGCGCGTAGCGTGCGGCCGGACTCGGTGCTGCTGGTGGACCGGCGGGGCGAGGCGCTGCGCCGGGGTGGGTTGCAGTACCTGGTGGATTCCTGTTATCGGCGGGCGGGGATCACCGACCGGGTGCCGTCGGGGGCGCGGTTGCACGCGTTGCGGCACACGTTCGCGACCCGGTTGGCCGAGGACGGGGCGAGTGCGGCGGAGATCATGCGGTTGCTGGGGCATGCGTCGTTGGCGTCGTCGCAGACGTACATCGAGGTGACGGCGGGTCAGCAGCGGGCGGCGGTGCGGTCGAACCGGACCAATCGGGTGTTGGCCGGGTTGGTGCCCGGGGGGTGAGGTGTGGTGACCGCTGCCGGTCGGGGTGTCGGTGCTGCCCTGTCGTCGTGGGCCGGTGGGGTTGTGGCAGGGTGGGGGTGGATGCGACTGGCGGCACGGGGATGGGTCAACCATCGGGGAGCTCGTCGCGGGGGTCGACCGCCTGGGCCTCCGTGGTCGAGGTGAGTCATGTCTGTTTCCTCTTCCCCCGCCCCCGGTACGGCCCGGCTGCTGCCCGGTGGGCCGGTGGCGGAGCAGGTGTTGGCCGAGGTGGCCGAGGGTGTGGCGGCGTTGCGCGCGGTCGGGGTGACCCCGGCGTTGGCGACGGTGCTGGTCGGTGACGACGACGCCAGTGCGGGGTATATCCGGATCAAGCAGCGGCAGGCGGCGGAGTTGGGTTTCGCTTCCCCGCACGTGCACCTGCCGGCGTCGGCGACGCAGTCCGATCTGCATCGGGTGTTGGAGGATTTCAACTCCGACGCCGGTGTGCACGGGGTGTTGGTGCAGCATCCGATTCCGGGGCAGTTGGACTACGACCGGGCGTTGCAGGTGCTGGATCCGGACTCCGACGTGGACGGGATGCATCCGGTGAACATGGGTCGGCTGGCGTTGGGGCTGCCCGGTCCGTTGCCGTGTACGCCGGCGGGGATCGAGGCGTTGCTGGCGTACCACGGGGTGCCGGTGTCGGGGCGGGAGGTGGTGGTCCTGGGTCGGGGGGCGACGTTGGGTCGTCCGCTGGCGATGTTGTTGGCGCAGAAGCGGCCGACGGCGAACGCGGCGGTGACGGTGGTGCACACCGGGGTGGCGGACTGGCCCCGGTACACCCGGCGGGCGGAGATCCTGGTGGCGGCGGCGGGGGTGCCGGGGATCGTGCGGCCGGAGCATGTGCGGCCGGGTGCGGTGGTCGTCGGTGGCGGGGTGCGGTACGAGGGGCGGCGGTTGTTGCCGGATGTGGACGAGTCGTGTGCCGAGGTGGCGGGGGCGATCACGCCGCGGCTGGGTGGGGTGGGGCCGACGACGGTGGCGATGTTGTTCCGTAACGCGTTGCGGGCGGCGCAGCGGGCGACCGGGCGGGGTTGACGGGTCAGCCGAGGTCGACGATGAGGGGCCGGTGGTCGGAGATCGTCGAGTGGGGGGTGTCGACGGCGGTGACCGGGGGTAGCCGGTCGAGGCCGTGTCGGTCGGCGAGGATGTGGTCGAGTTGCACGCGGGGTGCGGCGGCCGGGTAGGTGGGGTGGCGGCCCAGGGGTCGCCAGCCGGTCAGCAGCCGGGCCGGGCCGGCGGGCAGGTTCAGGTCGCCGAGCAGGATGCGTGGGGCGGGTAGCGCGCGTAGGGCCTTGACCACTCGGCGTAGCTGGTGGGCGTTCCAGCCGGGGACGAAGGACAGGTGGGTGGCGGCGACGGTGAGGGGGCCGTGCGGGGTGTCCAGGACGGCGGCGAGTACCACCCGGGGTTCGTCGCGGAGCAGCATGAGTCCGCCGCCGGGGCCGGGTACGTAGATCGGGGATCGTACGGGGGCGGGTTTGAGGCGGGTGACCTGCCAGGAGCGCACGGGGTGGCGGCTGACCAGGCCGATGCCGTAGCAGGGTTCGCCGTGGCCGTCGTCGTCGTGTCGTAGGGGGCGGAACTGTTCGCCGGGGGTGCCGACGACGGCGGCGGCGAAGCGGTGTTCGGGGGCGTCGAGGGCGCGGGCGGCGATGGCGGTGAGGTCGAGGTTGCCGCTGCGGGACTGGTCGCGGTCGACTTCTTGGAGGGCGAGTACGTCGGCGTCGAGGGTGCGGACGGCGGCGGTGAGCCGGTCGGGGTCGACGAGTCCGTCGGTCAGGGATCGGCCGTGCAGCAGGTTGAACGTCGCCAGGCGCACCTTTGCACCCTACGTGGCCGTGGCACAGTTGCCCGGTGCTCAAGCTGTTGTGTTGTTCGGTGCTGCTGTTCGTGGCGGTGGGGTCGGTGGGGGTGTGGTTGCGGCGGCGGCGGGGTCGCTGAGTGGCCGGTGAGGTGGACCACAGGGGCGGGCGGGTGGTGTTGGTGGGTGGGGAGAATGCCGCCCGTGGATCCTCTGTCGCTGACCACCCTGCTCGCCGCGGCCGCGATGGCTGGCTGGGTCGACGCGGTGGTGGGTGGGGGTGGTCTGTTGTTGTTGCCGGCGTTGTTGGTGGCCGCGCCGGGGGTGCCGGTGGCGACGGCGTTGGGGACGAACAAGTTGGCGGCGATCGCGGGGACGTCCACGGCGGCGGTGACGTTCGCCCGTCGGACGGGGGTCGACTGGGCGGTGGTGGGTCCGGCGGCGGTGCTGGCGGTGGTGTGTGCCGGGGTGGGGGCGGCGTTGGCCGGGTCGGTGCCGGCGGGGGCGTACCGGCCGGTGGTGCTGGTGGTGTTGGTGGCGGTGGCGGTGTTCGTGTTGGTGCGGCCCCGGTTGGGCACGGTGTCGGTGCCGGCGCGGCGGACCCGGGTGCGGGTGGTCGTGGCGGTGGGTGTGGCCGGGGTGGGGATCGCGTTGTACGACGGGTTGATCGGGCCGGGTACCGGCACGTTTTTGGTGTTGGCGTTCACCGCGTTGGTGGGTGCGGATTTCGTGCGGGGTTCGGCGATGGCGAAGGTGGTCAACGCCGGTACGAATCTGGGGGCGTTGGTGGTGTTCGCCGCGAGCGGGCACGTGTGGTGGTTGTTGGGGGCGGCGATGGCGGTGTGCAACGTGGCGGGGGCTGCGGTGGGGGCGCGGATGGCGTTGCGCCGGGGTGCGGGTTTCGTGCGGGTGGTGTTGTTGGTAGTGGTGTTGGCGCTGGTGGGGAAGTTGGGTTACGACCAGTGGCTGGCCGGTTGAGCGCCGGCCGGCCGCTGGGGTTGTGTCAGGCGTGTCGTACGGCGGTGTCGTAGTCCAGGCGGGGTAGCCGGGGGAACCAGGCGTCGGGGCCGGGGTGGCCGATGTTGACCAGTAGTAGGGATTTCCAGCCGGTGCCGGTGAGGAATTCGGCGTCGACGCCGGCGGGGTCGAAGCCGGCCATCGGGCCGGCGGCGAGGCCGGCGGCGCGGACGCCGAGCATGAAGTAGCCGATCTGTAGGCCGGCGTTGAACCGGGCCATGTTCTCCCGGCCGGTGGGGTCGGCGGCGAAGTGGTCGCGCATGCCGGGGCGGATCGGGAAGACGGTGTCCAGGTGTTCGTGGAAGTCGGTGTCGGCGGCGAGTACGGCGACGACGGGGGCGGTGGCGGTCTTGGCCTGGTTGCCCTCGGAGACGTGGCGGAGCAGTCGGTCGCGGCCGTCGCCGGGTCGGACGAACAGGACTCGCAGGGGTTGGATGTTCATCGCGGTGGGCGGGTATTTCACCAGGTCGAAGATGGCGCGGAGTTGGTCGTCGCCGACTGGGGCGTCGGTGAAGGTGTTCGCGGTGCGGGCTTCGGTGAACAGTTGGGCTTGGGCCTGGGCGTTGAGGGTGATGAGGTGGTCGGGCAGGACGTCGGTCATGGGTTCCTCCGGTCGCGGCAGAGCTGACTGCGACAACGCTAGCAGCTAGCTTTTTAGTAGTGCAGGGGGTGAGTTGAAGACCACGTATGCTGGGCGGATGACGACGTGCCCTCCGGTCGGTGGCGTGCCCCTCGCCTGCCCCGGGGGCCTCGCCCGCGCGTTCGCGTTCCTCGGCAAGCGGTGGAACGGCATGATCATCGGGACGCTCGCCAGCGGCCCGGCCGGCTTCGCCGAGCTGTCCCGGGCGCTGCCCGGGATCAGCGAGTCGGTGCTGTCCGACCGGCTCGGCGAGCTGGCCCGCGTCGACCTGGTCAGCCGCACCGTGCGCGAGGGTCCCCCGCTGGGCGTCAGCTACCAGCTCACCGAGCGGGGCGCCGCCCTGCTGCCGGCGCTACAGGCGCTGTCGCGGTGGGCCGACGAGAACCTGCCCGCCACCACCACCACCGGCGGCTGCTGACCCCGTGCCGGTCCGCGCCGAACACGACCGGGCCGTCCTGGCCGAGTTGCTGCGCCGCGACCCGGTGCTGCACGCCTACCAGCTCGGCGACCTCGACGACTTCTTCTGGCCGTACACCTCGTGGTTCCGCCGGGGTGAGCAGGTGGCGTTGCTGTACCACGGCACGGACGAGCCGGTGCTGCTCGCCTTCGCCGCCGACGCCGACCGGCCGGGTCTGGCCGCGCTGCTCGACGAGCTGGGCCCGGTGCTGCCCGCCCGGCTCTACGCGCACCTGTCCCCCGGCCTGGAAGGCACCCTGGCCCGCCGGTACGCCGTCACCCCGGCCGGGGCGCACCACCGGATGGCGCTGGCCGACCCGACCCGGCTGGCCGCCGTCCCCGGCGCCGGGGAGGTGCTCGGCCGCGCCGACCTGCCCGCGCTGCGCGCCCTCTACGCCGCCGCCTACCCGGGTAACTGGTTCGACCCACGGATGCTCGACACCGGCCACTACATCGGCGTACGTGAGGGTGGCGACCTGGTCGCGGTCGCCGGGGTGCACGTGTGGTCGCCGACCTACCGGGTGGCCGCGCTGGGTAACGTCACCACCCATCCCCGGGCGCGCGGGCGTGGCCTGGCCACCGCGGTGGTCGCCCGGCTCGGCGTCCGGCTTCGCGACAGCGTCGACCACGTCACGCTCAACGTGAGGGCCGGCAACACGTCCGCGGTGCGCCTCTACGAGCGGCTCGGCTTCACCCGGGTCGCCGACTTCGGCGAGTACACGCTGACCGTCGTGGGCGGGCCGGCCTCCGCCGGCTGAACCGGCCCGCCGGGGCGGTCAGCGGCGTCGGCTGGGCGAGTCGAACCGGCCGGCGCGGATCTCCCGCAGTGCCCGCCGCCGGACGTCGCCGTGCAGGGTGTCGACGTAGAGGCGGCCGGCCAGGTGGTCGGTCTCGTGCTGCAACGCCCGGGCCAGGAACCCGCTGCCGGAGATGGTCAACGGCTCGCCGTGCCGGTCGACGCCGCGCACCGTGGCGTGCATCGCCCGGCGGGTCGGGAAGTACAGCCCGGGGATCGACAGGCAGCCCTCGTCGTCGTCCTGCGACTCCTCGGACAGCTCGATGGTGGGGTTGACCAGGTGGCCCCGGTGGCCGTCGGCGTCGTAGACGAACACCTGCGCGCTTACCCCGATCTGCGGGGCGGCCACCCCGGCGCGGCCGGGCGCGCCGAGCAGGGTGTCCATCAGGTCGTCCACCAGCTGCTGCAACTCGGTGTCGAAGCTGGTCACCGGTTCGCAGGCGGTGCGCAGGACGGGGTCACCGATGATCCGGATCGGGCGTACGGTCATGCCCGGAAGGCTATCCGTGCGTTACCGGCGGCGGTACCGGCACCCCACCGTGTCACCGGTCGGCGACCAGTACGGCGATGCCGTCGAGCACCCGGGCCAGCCCGAACTCGAACGCCCGGGCCGGGTCCGTGGCCGCCTGGTACTCCTGGCCGGCGGCGGCGCCCACCCGGGCGGCGGTCGGGAACCGGCCCGGGTCCATCGCCTGTTCCAGGTATGGCGCGTGCGCCCGCCACCACTGCTCGTCGGTCATCCCGGTGCGCTGGGCGGCCTGGGCGGCGTCCACCGCGCTGCGGGCCGCGCCGTGGACGTAGGAGTCGACGAGGGTGACCACCGCGTCCATCTCCAGGTCGGTCAGGCCGATGCCCTCGACGGCGCGCAGCTCGTAGTCGTAGCGGGCGGTGACGTGGGGGCCCAGCGGGGGGCGGGTGGTGGCGACCTGCACCAGCCACGGGTGGCGCAGGTACAACGCCCAGTTGTCCCGGGCGATGCGTTCCAGCCGTGCACGCCAGCCTCCGGGGACGTCCGGCGGCCGGGGGGTCTCGCCGTGGACGGTGTCGAGCATGACGTCGAGCAGTTCGCCCTTGCCCGGCACGTGGGTGTAGAGGGACATGGTGCCCACCCCGAGGCGTTCGGCGACCCGGCGCATGGACAGCGCGGTCAGTCCCTCGGTGTCGGCGACCCCGATGGCGGCCCGCACGATCCGGTCGACGCTCAGGTCGCCGCCCCGGCGGCTGGTCTTCTCCCGGGTCCGCCAGAGCAGGGCGAGGCTGCGCGCGGGATCACCGGTGCCGCTGTACTCGACGCTCATGGCGACACCCTACCGTCCGGCGTACCGTATGGTGTACGGCAACGATGGGAAGGACGTCACGTGACCCTCGACAGCCGCCACCGGCCGACCCCACCGCTCGGCCCGACGCCGGTGACCTTCACCCCCGCCGATCCGCCGCGCGCCGGGACGCTGCTCGTACCCGCCGACGCGCCGGACGACACCGGCACCGTCATGCTGGCCACCCCACCCGACGGCGCGCCCCGACCCGTGCCGGTGCGCCGGGTGGGCGTCGCCGACGCCGTACCGCTGCTGCTGGCCGTCGGCGGCGACGCCCACCCGGCGGCGGCGTTCTGGGCGACCGCCACCCGGCACGCCCTGCACCTGGCCGCCCGGGGGCGGCTGCTGCCCACGGTCACCGCCGCCGGGCACGACGCCTGGCGGGTCGGGCCCCTCGACCCGGCCGACACCACCCGGCTGCGGGACCTGGCCGCCGCCATGCCACCGGCCGCCCGGGCCCACCCGCTGCCCGGCCGCACCCCGGCCCGGCTGCCCGACCGTGGGCACCTGCTGCGGGACTTCCTCGACGCGGTCGCCGACACCCTGCCGCGCACCGCGCCCGGCGACGGGCCGTTCTCGGCCACCACCGTCACCGCCGTGCCCGGCCTGCGCGACTGGGCGGCCCGGGTCGCCACCGGCGCGGCGGCCGCCGTCCGGCTGTCCCTGCGGCTGGAGCCCGTCGGCGACCCGGACGGGTCGTGGCGGGCGGTGGTCCAGCTCCGATCGCGCGCCGACCCCGGCCTGGTCACCGACGCCGCGACCCTGTGGGCCGGGCCGGTGCCCGGCTTCCCGGCCGCCGCCCGCGACGCGGCGCTGCTCGCCGTCGCCGACGCCGTGCGGCACTGGCCGCCCCTGGCCGGCCTGCTGGACCGCCCCACACCCGACGCGCTGGACCTCGACGACGCCGAACTGGCCGACCTGCTCGGCGACGCCGGCCGCCGCCTCGCCGACACCGGCATCGACGTGCACTGGCCGGCGCAGGTCAGCCGGGCCGTCACCGCCACCGCCCGGCTGCGGTCCCCCGCCAGCCCGTCGGGGCTCTTCGACGACCTGTCCGACCTGGCCCTGGACTGGCGGTTCACCCTGCACGGTGCGCCGCTCACCCCCGCCGAACTCGCCGCACTGGCCCAGTCCCGGCGGCCGGTGGTCCGGCTGCGGGAACGCTGGGTGCTGGTCGACCCCGACCTGGCCCGCCGGGCCCGACACCCCACCGGGGCGACGCTGCCCCCGGCGGCGGCGCTGCGGGCGGCGCTCACCGGCGCGGTCACCGGCGACGACGCCGACACGCCGGTCACCGTCGACGGCTGGCTGGACGACGTGCGTCGCCGGCTCACCGGCCCACCCACCCCGGTCACCGTGCCGGTCGCCCTCGCGGCCACCCTGCGCGACTACCAGCGGCATGGGCTGAGCTGGCTGGCCGGGCTGACCGGCCTCGGCCTCGGCGGCTGCCTCGCCGACGACATGGGGCTGGGCAAGACGGTCACCCTGATCGCCCTGCACCTGCACCGGCAGGCCGACCCGGGCACCGCCGGGCCGACCCTGGTGGTCTGCCCCGCCTCCCTGCTGGGCAACTGGCACCGGGAGATCACCCGGTTCGCCCCGGGTGAGCCGGTGCACCGCCACCACGGGCCGGGCCGCCGCCTCGACGGGGTCACCGGCGGGTTCGTCCTCACCACCTACGCCACGCTGCGCCGCGACGTCGACCGGTTCACCGGCCGGCCCTGGCCGCTGCTGGTGGCCGACGAGGCGCAGCACGTGAAGAACCCGACGGCCGGGGTGTCCCGGGCGTTGCGCGCGGTGCCGGCACGCGCCCGGGTGGCGTTGACCGGCACCCCGGTGGAGAACGACCTCACCGACCTGTGGGCCGTCCTGGACTGGACGGTGCCCGGCCTGCTGGGCAGCCTCGCCGCGTTCCGCGCCCGCTGGGGCCGCCCGGCCGGCGTCGACCCGGACCACACCGCCGCCCGGCAGTTGGCCCGGCTGGTCGCCCCGTTCCTGCTGCGCCGCCGCAAGAGCGACCCGGGCATCGCCCCGGAGCTACCCGCCAAGACCGAAACAGATCAGCCGGTGCCGCTCACCGCCGAGCAGGCCGCCCTCTACCAGGCCACCGTGGCGGAGCTGCTCGACGTGATCGCCGACGCCGACGGCGCGGCCCGGCGCGGGCTGGTGCTGCGGCTGTTGACCGCCCTGAAGCAGATCTGCAACCATCCGGCCCACTACCTGCGGGAGACCGCACCCCGGCTGGCCGGCCGCTCCGGCAAGCTCGACCTGCTCGACGACCTGCTCGACGGCATCCTGCCGGCCGGCGGCGCGGTGCTGGTCTTCACCCAGTACGTGGCGATGGCCCGGCTGCTGCGCCAGCATCTGCGCGAACGCGACGTCGGGGCGCTGCTGCTGCACGGCGGGTTGCCGGTGGCCCACCGCGACGACCTGGTCCGCCGGTTCACCGCCGGCGAGGCGCCGGTGTTCCTGCTGTCGCTGCGTGCCGCCGGCACCGGGCTGAACCTCACCCGCGCCGACCACGTCGTGCACTACGACCGCTGGTGGAACCCGGCCGTGGAGGACCAGGCCACCGACCGGGCGTACCGGATCGGGCAGACCCGGCCGGTGCAGGTGCACCGGCTCGTCGCCGAGGGCACCGTCGAGGACCGGATCGCGGCGCTGCTGGCCGGCAAACGGGACCTGGCCGGGGCGGTCCTGGACGCCGGCCCGGGCGCGCTGGCCGCGCTCAGCGACGCCGACCTGGCCGACCTGGTGCGGCTGCGGTGACCGCCCGGGGGTTCCCGGCGTTCCCCGCCGGGCCGGCGCGGCGGGTCCGGTCCCGCTGGGCCACCGGGTGGGTGGCCGCGCTGACCGACGCCGCCCTGGACCCGCAACCGGTCCGGCAGGGCCGCCGCCTCGCCGCCCGGGGGTACGTCGGGCCGGTCACCGTCAGCCCGGGGCGGGTCGCCGCGAGCGTGCACGACGGCGACCCGGAGCTGGCGTACCGGGCGGTGGTGCGGGTGGAGGTGCTGCCGGACGTCGACTGGGACCGGCTGGTCGCCGCGCTGACCGACCGGGCCGGGCACCGGGCCGCGCTGCTGGCCGGGCGGCTGCCCGGCGAGCTGGCCGAGGCGGCGGGGGTGGACCTGCTGCCCGGCCCGGAGCACCTGGCCGCGGGCTGCGGGTGCCCCGACTGGGACCACCCGTGCCGGCACGCGGCGGCCCTGTGTCACCAGGTGTCCTGGCTGATCGACACCGACCCGCTCCTGCTGCTGCTGATCCGGGGGCGTGACCCGCACGCCCTGGCCGACGCCGGCCCGCCGGACGACGCCGCCCCGCCCGGGCCGGTGCCGCCGCACCCGGCACCGGCCGGCGGGGACGACGCCGCGGGGGCGTACGCGGCGCCGGTCGGTCCGCTGCCCGCGCCGCCGGGCCCGCCGGGCGTGCCGGACCTGCCGTTGCTGCCGCCGGGTCCGGGCGTCGACCCGGACGCGCTGCGGGCGCTGGTGGCGGTCGCCGCGGCCCGGGCGGCGGCCCTGCTGCGCGGCGACCCCGACCAGCCGGCGCGGTGAGTCAGCCCGCGGCGAGCAGGGCCCGCACCGGGGCGGCCTTCGCGGCGGCCTCGGCGACCTCGGCGTCGGGGTCGCTGTCCCAGGTGATGCCGCCGCCGGCCCACACGTGCAGCCGGTCCGCGTCGGCGGCGGCGGTGCGGATGGTCAGCCCCAGGTCGAGCCGGCCGGGGCCGACCCAGCCGAACGCGCCCATGCCGGCGCCCCGGCCGACGGGTTCCAGGGCGGCGATCCGGTCCAGGGCGGCGCGTTTGGGCGCGCCGGTGACGGAGCCGCCGGGGCAGCTGGCACGCAGCAGTTCGGCCAGGCCCACGCCGGGCGCCAGCGCCGCCGACACGGTGGACTCGGCCTGCCACAGGTCGCACCAGCGGCGGACGGCGAACAGCTCGTCCACCCGCACCGACCCGGTGCGGGCCACCCGGGCCAGGTCGTTGCGTTCCAGGTCGACGATCATGATGTGTTCGGCGCGTTCCTTGGCCGAGGCGAGCAGGTCCCGGCGTCCGGTGGCGGTGGCCGGGCGGGTGCCCTTGATCGGTCGGGTGACCACCCGGCCGGCGTGCACCTCGACCAGCGTCTCCGGTGAGGCGCAGCCGATCGACCAGCCGGCGCCGTGCAGGGTGCCGCCGTAGCGGGCGCCGGGCAGCCCGGCGAGCCGGGCCAGGGCGGGACGCGGGTCGCCGGTGTACCGGGCGGCGGCGTGCCCGACCACGTTGACCTGGTAGACGTCGCCCCGGGCGATGGCGGCCCGGACGGCCTGCACCGCCTCGGCGTGCTGTCGGGGCGTCCAGCTCTCCTGCCAGGGGCCGAGCCACCAGCCGGGGCCCGCCGGTGCCGCCGGGGCGGACACCGGGGCGCAGGCGTGTCCGTAAACGACCGCGACGACGTCGGGCAGGGCGGGGACCGGGCTGGGTGCGCCGGCCGGCGCGCCGACCATGGTCGCGCCGGCGGCGGCGGAGACGTACAGGGCGGCGCCGCACGGGCCGTCGGGGCGGTGCCCGGCGGGGCGGGTCAGGTCGTCGACGGGCAGGCCGTGCCCGGCGAGGAACCGGGCCACCTGCGCGGCCGGGTCACCACCGTCGGTGACGTGCCATTCGTACCGGCCCCGCTCGACGAGTACGCTGCGGCACCGGGCCGGTACTCCCGGTACGTCGATCAGCGATTGTGGAAGCGTTTCCACACCGTGTGGACCATTCTTACTCATCCGTTCAGCGGATTTCGGGTGAACAAGACGGATGGCTGCTCGATCCAGCGCGCTTCCGCTTGGTACTGTGCGTCACTGGTCATGTGAACCATGACACAGTGCCCCCACAGTCCGGAGAACCCGATGTGCCAGCACCAACCCACCTGCCCCTTTGCCGAAGCGACCGACCGGGAAGCCGCCCGCGTCATCGCCTGCTTCCCTGAGCAGGGCTGGAGCCTGCTCTGCAACGGTGTCATCGTCTTCGAGGACACCGGTGAGCTGCTCCCCGACGGCAGCACCATCGCCCCGCACCGCGGGCCCGCCCGGCACGCCCTTGTCGCCTGATTGATCACGTTCCGTCATCGGCGCTGGTCACGCCGCACCAGGCTAGTCCCCCGGGCAGGGACCGCCCTCCCCAGGTCGCCGCACCGGGGCGGCACGAACGCCGCCCCGGCACCGATCACGATCACTGCTCGAACGCCTCCGGCGACGGGCACGAGCAGACCAGGTTCCGGTCGCCGTACGCGCCGTCGATCCGCCGCACCGGCGGCCAGTACTTCACCGCCCGATCCACCCCGGCCGGGTACGCCCCCACCGACCGCGGGTACGGGTGCGACCACTCGTCGCCGGTGACCATCGCCGCCGGATGCGGCGCGTTGGCCAGCGGGTTGTCCCGCGCCGGCCACTCACCCGAGCCCACCTTGTCGATCTCCGCCCGGATCGCGACCATCGCCGCGCAGAACCGGTCCAGCTCGGCCAGGTCCTCACTCTCCGTCGGCTCCACCATCAACGTCCCCGCCACCGGGAACGACATCGTCGGGGCGTGGAAGCCGTAGTCGATCAGCCGCTTGGCCACGTCGTCGATGCTCACCCCGGTCGCCTTGGACAACGGCCGCAGGTCCAGGATGCACTCGTGCGCCACCAGGCCCTTGTTGCCGGCGTACAGCACCGGGAAGTGGTCCCGCAGCCGCGCCGCCACATAGTTCGCCGCCAGCACCGCCACCCCGGTCGCCCGGGTCAACCCCTCGGCGCCCATCATCCGCAGGTACGCCCACGGGATCGGCAGGATCCCCGCCGACCCGTACCGGGCCGCCGAGATCGCCGGCTGCCCCTGCACCCGCCCCGCCCCCGGGTCGCCCGGCAGGAACGGCGCCAGGTGCGCCCGCACCGCCACCGGACCCACCCCCGGCCCACCGCCGCCGTGCGGAATGCAGAACGTCTTGTGCAGGTTCAGGTGCGACACGTCCGCCCCGAACCTGCCCGGCTTGGCGAACCCGACGAGGGCGTTGAGGTTCGCCCCGTCGACGTACACCTGACCGCCGGCGTCGTGCACCTTCGCGCACAGCGACGCGATGCCCGCCTCGTACACCCCGTGCGTCGACGGGTACGTCACCATGATCGCCGCCAGGGCGTCCCGATGCTTGTCGATCTTCGCGTCGAGGTCGGCCAGGTCGACGTTGCCGTCGCCGTCGCAGCCGACCACCACCACCCGCATGCCGGCCATCACCGCCGACGCGGCGTTCGTGCCGTGCGCCGACGACGGGATCAGGCAGACGTCCCGGTGCCCCTCGCCCCGGTCCCGGTGGTAGGCGCGGATGGCCAGCAACCCGGCCAGTTCCCCCTGGGAGCCGGCGTTGGGCTGCACGCTGACCGCGTCGTAGCCGGTCACCTCGGCCAGCCACCCCTCAAGCTGGGCGATCAACTCCCGGTACCCGGCGGTCTGCGCGTCCGGCGCGAACGGATGCACGTGCGCGAACTCCGGCCACGTCACCGGCTCCATCTCGGTGGTGGCGTTGAGCTTCATCGTGCACGACCCCAACGGGATCATGCCCCGGTCCAGGGCGTAGTCGAAGTCGGCCAGCCGGCGCAGGTAGCGCAGCATCGCCGTCTCCGAGTGGTGGCTGCCGAACACCGGGTGGGTGAGGAAGTCACTGGTGCGGACGAGCGCCGCCGGCAGCACCTCCGCGACGTCACCGTCGACCGGGTCGACCCCGAACGCCGCCCACACCGCCGCCAGGTGCGCCCCCGTGGTCGTCTCGTCGCAGGACACCCCCACCCGGTCGGCGTCGACCAGACGCAGGTTCACCCCTCGCGCCTCGGCCGCCGCCACCACCCGCGCCGCCCGGCCCGGTACGACCGCCGTGACGGTGTCGAAGAACGGCACGTCGGCCACCTCGACGCCACCGGCGCGCAGCCCGGCCGCGAGCCGCGCCGCCAGAGCATGGGTACGCCGTGCGATCCGCCGCAGCCCGTCCGGGCCGTGGTAGACGGCGTACATGCCGGCCATCACCGCCAGCAGCACCTGCGCGGTGCAGATGTTGCTGGTCGCCTTCTCCCGCCGGATGTGCTGCTCCCGGGTCTGCAACGCCAGCCGGTACGCCGGGTTGCCGTCGGCGTCCCGGGACACCCCGACCAGCCGGCCCGGCAGCATCCGCTCCAGACCCGACCGGACCGCCAGGTAGCCGGCGTGCGGCCCACCGAACCCCATCGGCACCCCGAACCGCTGGGTGGTGCCGGCCGCGATGTCGACGCCGATCTCCCCCGGCGGGCGCAGCAGCGTCAACGCCAGCAGGTCCGCGGCGACCGTGACCAGCGCCCCGACCGCGTGCGCCGCCGCCACCAGGCCGGTGTGGTCACGCACCGCCCCGGACGCCCCCGGATACTGCAGGTGCAGGCCGAAGAACTCCCCCGGCAGCTCCTCGACCGTCAGGTCGACCACCCGCACCTCGATGCCCAACGGCTCGGCCCGACCGGTGATCACCGCGACGGTCTGCGGCAACGCGTCCGCGTCGACGACGTACACCGGGCTCTTGCTCCTCGACGCGCGGCGGGCCAGCGTCATCGCCTCCGCCGCCGCGGTGGCCTCGTCGAGCATCGACGCGTTCGCGGTGGCCAGACCGGTCAGGTCGGTCACCATCGTCTGGAAGTTCAGCAGCGCCTCCAGCCGCCCCTGGCTGATCTCCGGCTGGTACGGCGTGTACGCCGTGTACCAGGCCGGGTTCTCCAGCACGTTGCGGCGGATCACCGCCGGGGTGTGCGTGCCGTGGTAGCCCAGCCCGATCATCGACACCGCCACGGTGTTGCGGCCGGCCAGGGCCCGCAGCTCGGCGATCGCCTCCCGCTCGGTGGCCGGCTCCGGCAGGTCCAGGGTGCCGTGCCACCGGATCACCTCGGGGATCGCCGCGTCCATCAGCTCGTCGATCGAGCCGTAGCCGACGGCCTCCAGCATCCGGCGCTCGTCGTCCGGATCGGGACCGATGTGCCGGTCGGCGAACTGCTCTACGGTCATGCGCGGCGCTCCTAGCAGGGGGCGAGGTCGACGGGTCGGCCTCCCCCTGAGTCACGCGCACAGCGCTCCACAGTGCCTGCCCACGCGGTCCTTTTGCCTGAGAGGTTCCGGGGAGAATCTGCCCCTTCGGCGCCGCCCGGCTGCTGCTGGGCGGTCTCTCCCGCGTGAGTGGTACCGGCATGGTCAACGCTACCAGCGTCGCGATCACCGGCGGATGTCATACCCCCACCGGCCGGCGGCAGGGGGTGTTCGGGGTGTCTCCCGGCACACCCCGGCCGGCGGCACGGTCACCGGCGGCTCAGCGGACGCTCGCCGCCGGCAGCGGCCCCGGGTGACCGGCGGCGAGGCGGTCCGCCACCGCCGGCAGCAGCCTGCCCAGCGGGGCGTCCACCCGCAGCGCCGCGTACCCGTCCCCCCGGGTCGCCCCCTGGTTGACGATCGCCACCGGGACACCCAGCTTCGCCGCCCGCAGCACGAACCGCCGCCCCGACAGCACCGTCAACGACGACCCCAACACCAACAGCAGCCGCGCCCCGCCGACCATCGCGAAGCACCGCGCCACCCGCTGCGCCGGGACTGTCTCACCGAAGAACACCACGTCCGGTTTCAGCCTCCCCGTGCCGCAGAACGTGCAGTCCACGACGCGGAACCCGGCCACCCGCGCGTCGTCGAGCTCCACGTCACCGTCCGGGTTCACCGGCCCCGCCGCCGCGTCGAAGCCCGGGTTGGCCTCACCCAGCCGCCGGTCCAGTTCCTCCCGCGACGTCCGGTTGCCGCAGTCCAGGCAGACCACCTCGTCGAGCCGGCCGTGCAACTCCACCACCGCCCGGCTGCCCGCCGCCGTGTGCAACCCGTCCACGTTCTGGGTGACCACCCCATCGACCAGGCCGGCGGCCTGCAGCCGGGCCACCGCCCGATGCCCGTCGTTCGGCGCCGCCCGGGCGATCGTGCGCCACCCCAGGTGGCTGCGCGCCCAGTACCGCCGCCGGGCGTCCGGATCCCCGACGAACGCCTGGTACGTCATCGGAGTGTGCCGGCGGGCCGCACCACTGGGCCCCCGATAGTCCGGGATGCCCGACTCGGTGGACAAACCCGCCCCGCTCAGCACCACCACACCACCGGCCGCCACCCCGGCGGTCAACGCGTCGATCGTCTCCGTCACCCGTCCATGCTGCCTCGCCCGGCCCACCACCGGCGACCGGCGTGACCGCCGTCGCCCGCGACCACGAACAGTCGGCGGCTCAACCGCCCAGCACCGCCCGAAGCTGCGAACTCGCGCCACCGGCCGCCGCCGCGTCCGCACGCAACTGCTCCGACTGCGCCGACAGGTACGCCTGCCACCGGTTCAACTGCTGCTGCGCCGCCGCCACCGCGGCCAACGCCGCCGCGTGCCGCTCCTCCAAGTCCTGCAACGTACGGGCCAACTCCGGCGACCCACCACCGGCCGGCTGACCCGGCACGCTCATCTCCCCAGCCCGCCGGTGCGCCTCCGACAGGATCTCGTCGGCCTGCCGCCGCGCATCGGCGATGATCTCCGCACCCTCCGCGCTGGCCTCACCGATCGTCCGGTTCGCCTCGTCCTGCGCCCGCATCGCCAACTCGACCGTCATCGGGTCCGGCCCCTGCGGGGCGTTGCTCGGCAGGGTGCCGTGCCGCAGCATCTCCACCTGGCTCAGCAGCCCCTGGTTCTCCCGCTTCTGCCGCTCCACCTCCGCGACCAGCAGCCCGATCCGGTCATCCGCCGCCCGGACCACCCCCGCGACCTCGTCGGCCGACAACCAGTGACTACCCCGGAACCGCCGCGCCTCCAACAGGGACAACTGTCGGGCGATCTCACCCTGGTCGGCGAGGGCGGGCAGACCGATCCGGTCGGTGTGATCGATGCTCATCGGGCACCTGTCCAGCTGAAGTCGCGCGGGGCAGCGGCACCGGCCTCGGCGAGGGGCGGGTAGAGGGAGTGATCGTAGCTCTCCGTCAGGATCTGCTCGGGCTGCACACCCGAACGGGCCAGGATCGTCACGGTGTCCCGGGTCATCTCCGGGCTCCCGCACACCAGGATCTCCGTGTCCGCCCACGGCCCCAACCGCACCGCCGTGTCACCGGCCCGACCGATCGCGCCCTGCCAACCCCAACCCGACTCCACCGTCGGCACGTACCGCAGCCAACCCGCACCGCCGTTCTGCCACGCCGCCGCCGGTGGCATCGACGCCAACTGCGACACCGCCTGATCGTCGTAGAGATCGTCCGGGGTGCGGCCGCCCACCACCAGCGTGGTACGCCGCCCCGAACCCTGCTGCAACGCCTCCAGCACCGCCCGCAGCGGCGCCAACCCGGTCCCCCCGGCGATCAACAGCAACGGCAGGTGCGGCGACCGGTCGTACGACGACAACGCCGTCCCCGTCGGATGCCCCAGCAGCAGCCGCTCACCGGCCCGCAGCTTACGCACCAGATGGGTGGAGAACCGGCCCGTCGCCCGCACGTGGAACTCGATCGTCCCGTCCGCCCGGGGCGCATTCGCCGGCGACAGGTACCGCCAGGTCCGCAACTGCGGCACCTGCACCGGCAGCGACTGCCCCGGCCGGTAGTTGCACAGGTAGTTCGGGCGCACCGTGAACACCGCGACGTCGGCGCGCCGCCGCTGCGTGGTCAGCACCTCCGCCTCCCAGTACGGCGGCGACGTGCGTTCCGCCTCCGCCGCGCCACCCAGCATCAACTTCGTCACCACCTCGTACGCCGCCGCCCACTCCGCCCGCAACGCCGGGGTGAAGTACGGCCCGAGGAACCGGTCCAACGTCGCCAGCAACGCCTGACCCACCCAGCTGTAGTGCTGCTCCCCCAGCACCACCGGGTTGCCCCGCTGATCCTGGCCGTGGAACCGGCGGTGGTCGGCGCCCAACCGCTGCGCGAACCCGGTCAACGCATCCGGGTCGTCGAGGCTGGTGATGATGTGCCCAAGCGCCTTGAGCAGCTTGTCCTCCTGGTACTGCATGTTCGTCGGGAACATCGACCGGGCCTCCGGCGCCACCACGAACAACGTGGCGTAGAAGTACTTGGCCGCCTCCGGCCCGGCAGTGGAGAACTGGCTCCAACTCTGGCGCAGCGCCGCGTTGTCCATCCTCAGTCCTCCTGCGCGCGGGCGATGTCGTGACGCTGCCGCAGCGTCAACTCCGCCACGCCATCCGGGTCGTAGGCGCGGTCAGTCTGCCAGAGATTCGGATTCGGAACCCGGCTGTCGTAGTAGCGGTGGTGCACCGCGTGCAACGCCGCCCACCCCACACTGCCGTTGAGCCACGACCAGTCACCGTGCACCGGCCGGCCCGCCCGCTCCTCCTGCGCGCAGAACCTCATGAACAGCTCCGACTCCGTGTGCGGATCGGACACCCGCACCCCGGCCACCCGGAACGAGTGCAGCACCGCCTGGTTCAACACCAGCGCCGCGTGTTCCCGCCACAGGGTGTCCTCCCGCGACGTGTCCAACCCCAACGCCGCCGCCACCACGTGCAACTGGTCGTACCGGTCCCGGTCGCCCATGTTCCGGGTGCCGATCTCGTCACCCAGGTAGTGGCCGTTGAACGGCGCGCAACTGTAGTCCACCCCACCGACCCGCAACCGCATGTTGCTGATCACCGGCAGCGCGTGCCAACGCAGCATCAGGTCCGCGAACCACGGGTGGTCCGGATGGCTCAACGCCACCTCCCGCACCAACTCCCGGGGCACGTCCAGCACCGCCGGGTCCTCGTGCGCCGTCTCGATCACCCACGGCAACAGGTCGAACCGGCCCGGCACCGGCGGCGGACGCCAGCCCAGCCGACGCGCCGCCCAGGTCATCCCCACCTGCGCCCGGTCACCCAGCACCGACCCGTCCTCCCGGAGGTGACCGCAGTAGCGGACCAACTGGTCGTTCCAGATCCGCGCCCGCGGACCCACCCCCGGCCGGTCCGGCGCGAAAACCGTGATCACCGACTGGATCCGACCACCGTTGTCCCCCGCCGCCAGGTGCGCCGACAACTCCCGCGCGATCCCCGCCACCGTCGTCACGTGCCGACGGTCCCGCACCTTCAACCCCGCCCAGCGGATCCGCCCGACGCACCGCGCCGACTGCCGCCACGCCACCTTCGCCCCGTACACCAACTCCTCACCGGTGTGCCGGTACGACCCGGTCAACGCGATCTCCTCGCGGACCTCCGCCAGCCGCCCCGACAACCCCGGCAGCCGCCGCTCGCGGTGGAACAGCTCAAGGAACTCCGCCGCCTCCACGGCCACGTCCCCACCGGCACCGACCGGCTCCCGCGGCGCGGGCACCCCGGTTACCGGGCAGGTGACGTGGTCGGCGACAGCACTGCCGGCCCGCACGGAACGGAGGCCGACATGGTGATCAGTCTGCACTTCGGCTCGTTTTCCCGTCCTCCGGCGGAGCCCCGGTGCGATCCCCGCACCCGGCTCCGCGCATCAGCTCGACGACACCCACCAACCATCGCCCACAGTGACCAATCGGTGCATTTGGTGATCGCCCTGGACAGGATTCCTGGCCGGACCACAACTGTCAACATCACGACTCCACCGAAGCATGTGCACAGTGGACAACTCCCACATCTCGGTCCCACCAACGGGACCGCCCAGGTCACCAACCCGGCCAACACGACGACCATCACTGTCCGCACACGAAAACGCCGCGACCGGAACCCGGCCGCGGCGCCCGAACAACCCCGAGATCAACCCGCCCGACGCCGCGCCCGACGCGCCGCCAACTCGTCACCCACCACATCCGACACCGGCTCGACGGCACCCCCGCCACCCGCCGCCGGCTCCGCCGGCAGATGCGACAACGAACCCTGGATCTCCTTGAACGCCCCACCGATCGCGATGCCGAACACACCCTGGCCACCCTGCAACAGGTCGACCACCTCCTCCGGCGACCGGCACTCATACACCGTCGTACCGTCCGAAATCAGCGTGATCCCCGCCAGATCCGCCACCCCACGCGACCGCAACGCCTCGATCGCCTTCCGGATGTTCTGCAGGGACACCCCGGCGTCCAACAACCGCTTGACGACCTTCAACACCACCAGGTCCCGGAACGAGTACAACCGCTGCGTCCCCGAACCCGACGCGTCCCGCACACTCGGCACCACCAGCGCCGTCCGCGCCCAGTAGTCCAACTGCCGGTAACTGATCCCCACCGCGTGGCAGGCCGTCACACCCCGGTAACCCACCGAATCGTCATCGGCAGCCGGCACCGGCGACGACACCGCACCCGACTCGCCCCGCTCCACACCTGGCTCAGGATCCCGCGGCTCGTGCATCCCGACAACCTCCCCGTCAGTGCGGTGGCACGTCGTTTCCGGGACGTGCACCCCTCGACACGGCAACCCTAACGCCGCACGAAGGGGTTACCACGGAGAAACGGCCGCGACACGCCGCGCGGCGACACACCACACCAACCGAAACCCCACAAGGCATCACCCACAGTGACACCCGGGCGGCGGCGACGAGAACCGGCGATCAGCCGGCGAAATCCTCCGGACGCACCTGCTCCAGGAACTCCCGGAACTTCTCCACCTCATCCTCCTGCTCGTCGGGAATCACAATCCCCGCCTCACTGAGGACCTGCTCCGCACAACGAATCGGAGCACCCACCCGCAACGCCAACGCGATCGAGTCACTCGGCCGGGCCGACACCCGCACCCCGTCACCCAACAACAGATCCGCGTAGAAGACGTTCTCCTTCAACTCGGTGATCTCCACCGCCCGCAACGGCGCCTTCAACGCCGCCAGCACGTCCCGCAACAAATCATGCGTCAACGGCCGCGCCGGCTTGACCCCCTGCTGCTCGTAGGCGATAGCCGTGGCCTCGACCGCACCGATCCAGATCGGCAGATAGCGGTCACCCTCGACCTCCCTGAGCAGGACGATCGGCTGGTTGCTGGGCAGCTCCACCCGAACCCCGACCACGCTCAGCTCGCGCACCGCCGCCTCCGTGTCGTTGTCACCTACGCCCGCACCGCGCCCTTCCCTGCACGGTACACGGACCGCGACACGGTCGTCCCGTGCGCACCCGCGCCCAGAAAAGGGGTTACCCCGGCAAGCCTACGGCACGCTTCCCGGGGCAGAACTTTCCGCACACACCACACAGACCGGGGTCACCGACCCAACGTCGACCGCAACCCCACCCGCACCAACGCCGCGTGCAACTGCTGCGACAACGCCACCAACTCCCGCGCCGTCTCCGCCGCCCGCGCCCGCGCCGCCGGATCACTCTGCCGCGCCAACGGCGCCACCAACTGCGCGAACAGACCGACCTCCCGATCCGCCGACGACCGGTACCCCCGCAGATGCCGCGGCTCCAACCCGTACGCCGCCAACCCCGCCACCGCCCGCGCGATGATCAACGCATCCGCGTCATACCACCCCGGCGGATCCGGCACCAACACACCCAGCCGCTCCAACTCACCCAACGTCGACTCGGCGATCCCACTACGTGCCACCAGATCGGCCCGCCCGAGCCGCACCTGCGACTCGGGCTCCTCCGCCGACCGGCCCGGCACCTCACCACCCGGACCCACCGCCACCAACGTCGGCCGCTGCCGACCCGGACCACCGTCACCGGCGTCCCACTCCGCCAACTGCTCACGGATCACCCGCAACGGCAGATACTGGTCCCGCTGCGCGGTCAACACGAACCGAAGCCGGGCCACATCGTCCCAGCTGTACTTCCGGTAACCCGCCGCCGTCCGCTGCGGCTCCACCAGACCCTCGGCCTCAAGGAACCGCAACTTCGAAATCGTGACGTCCGGAAACTCCACCCGTAGCTGACCCAGCACCTCACCGATACTCATCAGCGGGTGCGACCGGGCCGCCCCGGAAGGCATGGAGGCCGCAGGCTCGTTCACCCCCGGCCGGCCTCCCCCTCCGGGCGAGGACCGGCGATGAACACCACCCGGAACTTGCCGATTTGCACCTCGTCACCATTGCTCAACGTGGCCGCCTCGACCCGCTCCCGGTTCACGTAGGTGCCGTTCAGGCTCCCCACGTCCCGCACCGTGAACGTCCCACCGTCCCGGTGGAACTCCGCGTGCCGCCGCGACACCGTCACATCGTCCAGGAAGATGTCACTGTCCGGATGCCGGCCACTCGTCGTCACATCATGGTCCAACAGGAACCGGGCACCCGCGTTCGGGCCCCGACGAACCACCAGCAGCGCCATACCCGGCGGCAGCGAGCCGGACATCCGACTCGGCACCACATCGGTGTCCGGCCCCTCCAGCACTTCGTCCAGCGAACCGAGATTGAGCGTCGAAGTGACGTCGAGCGGGGGGAACTCGTCGCCTGGGCGCGTCATGGGACCACCTCACGGATCAGTTCGGTCAGCGTCAGGGTAATGGCGGGTCTGGCCGCCGGGCAGATCACACACCCGGCGGCTGGCTCCCCGTGCCCGGGAAGGCAATTACACAACGCTCAACTATTGGGTTCTCGGTCGACTGGGCGAGCCTAGCCAGCGCCGAAATGCAGGGCAACCGGGACGCGCGGAGAACATCACCCACGCCCCGGCACGACACCACTCAGCTCTCGGTGAGCTCACGGTACGCGTCAGCGGTCAACAACCCGTCCACCGCGGCCGGATCCGCCGGCGTGATCTCCAGCAACCAACCCGCACCGTACGGATCCGAATTGATCAACTCAGGAGTGTCACCCAGCGCCTCGTTCCGCGCCGCCACCGACCCACTCACCGGGGCGTAGATCTCCGACACACTCTTGGTCGACTCGATCTCACCCAACGGCTCACCGGCCGCCACCACCGCACCGGCCTCCGGCAACTGCACGAACACGATGTCACCCAACGCATCCTGCGCGAACTGGGTGATACCAACCCGGACAGCACCGCCGTCGGCACCGACCACCCACTCATGCTCGGCGGTGTAACGCAGATCCTCAGGAATCACCAGCGCGTCCTTCATCCATCGGTGCACCGGACCACCCGGCGCGGCCGCGCCGGTCAGGAGACCGGACGGGCGTGTTCCAGCTTCAACGGCGCGTGCAGCGCCGAAACCTCGGCAACCTCACGCTCCTCGACGATCACGTTACCGCCGTCACCGGAAACCGATGCGGCCACCCCGCCCGGAATGTTCAACGCGGTACGCATCGTCTCCGGGTCACCGATCACCGTGATCGTGAACGGACCCGTCAACGTCCGCCCGTCCACCACCAACGCCCCGTCCTGCCCGTCCAGGAAGTACGTCGACGCGATCACCCGCGCCGTGGCCCGATCCCCACCCGAGATCTGCATCGCCTCCCCGCCCGCGCCCCGCAACTCCTGCACCGCGTCCAGGATCCGGTCCGCCCGAATCGGCTTGCCACCCGCCTCGAACCGCACACTCAACCCCGGCCCCCGCGCCGGCAACGTCCCCGCCAGGATCCCCAACTCGTCGGCCCGCCTCGTCGCCTCCTCCAGCGCCGCCTGCCGACCCTGCTCACCCGAGCGCAACTGCCGCTGAC
Source organism: Micromonospora sp. NPDC092111 (assembly GCF_044755745.1). NCBI lineage: Bacteria > Bacillati > Actinomycetota > Actinomycetes > Micromonosporales > Micromonosporaceae > Micromonospora > Micromonospora sp. NPDC092111. The sequence goes on along the minus strand of NZ_JBIVRQ010000008.1, from coordinate 58,500 downwards.
TGTCCTCCAGGGCCTCGATGTCCTGCTGCAGCCGCTTCTCCCGGGAATCCAGATCCGAGAAGATCCGAACCAGGTCCTCCTGCCGGGTCGCCGCCAACGTCGGATCCGTCGACGTCGTCTTCAACTGCACCACCAGCGTGAACCCCAGCAACGCCAACAACGCCGCGATCATCACCCCCGCCGAGGACAACTTCCGCCCCGCCGGCTTGCCCGCCCCGGCCGCCACCGACCCGGCACCCTCGACCGAACCGGACCCGTCAGCCGGAGAACCGGCCGACACCTCCGCCAGGTCGACCGTCACACCGCCGTCGTCGACGCCCTCCGCCGGCTCCGGCTCCCCCGGCACCAACGGACTCAACTCGTCCGGATCCGGCGCGTCCGGCCGAGGATCCGGCTCACCCGCCGGCCCCGACGGATCGACCGGCTCCGCCGGCTCCGGCCACCCGGTACCCGTCTCCCGATGCTCGTCGCTCACGCCACCAACCTACGCCCGGAACAGGTGACGACGGATCGCCGCCACGTTCCCGAAGATCCGCACCCCCAACACGACCACCACACCGGTGGAGAGCTGACCACCCACGCCCAACTGGTCACCCAGATACACGATCAGGCCCGCCACCAGCACATTCGAGATGAACGACACCACGAACTGCTTGTCGTCGAAGATCCGGTCCAGCTTCGCCCGCACCCCGCCGAACACGGCGTCGAGCGCCGCCACCACGGCGATCGGCAGGTACGGCTGCAACGCCGCGGGCACGGTCGGATCCAGGTAGATCCCGAGCACCACACCGGCGAGCAGCGCCAGCACCGCGATCATCGAACACCTCCGGAGGAGCGGGGGGACGAACCCGAACCGGACGGCCCGGGACTGCTCGGACGGCCGGCGGCCGACCCCGACGGACTCGGACTGACCGACGGCTCCGCGTAGCGTAGTCGCGGCTCCGCAGCGGCCGGCAGCGCGAGGTCGTCCTTCTCCCGCACCTCGAACGACAGACCGGTGTCCTTGGCCACCCGACGCATCAGATACGCCGCCCGACTGTCGTCGAACCGGTCCCGCAACGACCCCGGCCCGATCGCGCTCACCTCGTACGGACTCGTCACCGGACGGAAGTCCACCAGGATCGCCGCCCCCGCCGACCGGATCGTCGACGTGGCCGTCAACCGCTGCCCGTTGATCGCGATCGCCTCCGCCCCCGACGCCCACAGGTCGTTCGCGACCTTCTGCAGATCGGAGTAGATCACCCGGGACGGACCCGAATCCGAGTCACCGGTCACCGCACCGTCGTCCTTCGGGGCCGCATCGGTCAACCGCACCACCACACCGTCGCCGCGCACCCGCCCCAGCCCGGTGCCCGCCTCCAGGATGCGCAGCCGCGCCGCCTGCGAGCCGCCCAACGCCGCGTCCCGCTGCCGACCGACCTCCTCACGCAGCTCGTCGGCCCGCGCGGACAACTCGTCGGTCTCCGCCTCACGCTGGTTGATCTGCGCGATCAGTGCCGCCCGCGCCTGACTACGGCTCGGCTCCTCCGCCATCGTCTCCCGGTACGCCACCGCGAACAGGAAGCCCACCGCGGCCACCACCAGCACCGCGACGGCCCGCGCCGAAGCGCCCTGCCACCCGGTCGGCGCCGGCGCGCCCTGCCGCCGGGCCGCCGCGTCGGCGTAGCCCGGGTCCAGCGGGTTGCGGAACAGCTCGGTGAGGAAGTCCGGGGTGAACAACCGGGTCGGGGGCTTCTGCTCGCCCCGGGGTGCGCTCACGCCGCCGCTCCCCCGGACCGGGTACGCACGGCCCGGACCAGGCGGACGGCCTGCACCACGTACATCGCCCCGGCCACCCAGTACAGGACCAGACCCCACCAGGCCAGCGCCCAGCCGATCGCGCCGGCGGTGGTCGCCGCCGCCGACGACGACGCCGAGGCCAGCAGCAGCACCGGGAACGCGGCCAGCAGCAGGAAGGTGGCGGTCTTACCCACGTAGTGCACCGGCGGTGGGCCGTACCCGTACCGGCGCAGCACCCCCAGCGAGCCGAGCAGCAGCAACTCCCGGGCCAGCAGCGCGGCGGTGAACTGCCACGGCACCACCTCGCGGGCGGTGAAGGCGAGCAGCGTGGCGAGGATGTAGAGCCGGTCGGCCAGCGGATCGAGCAGCTCACCCAGCCGGCTGACCTGGCCGAGCCGACGGGCGATCCAGCCGTCCACCCAGTCGGAGGTGCCGCCGATGGCGAGTACCACGATCGCCGCCACGTCGGCCTTCACCACCAGTAGGAGCCAGAGGAACAGGGGTACGCCGAGCAGCCGGACGAAACTGATCAGGTTCGGCAGCGTCAGCACCCGGTCCCCCGCGGCGGTGTCGCCGCCCGGTCCCCGCGGGTGCTCTGCCCGAGCCGGCCGACGCGACACCGAACCTCCCTCCGCAGCACGATCCGGATGCCGGCGAGGGCACCACGGTGGGACGTGCGCTAACGGGCCGGCACTGCCGGCGCCTCGGTGATCCCGGGCCGGGACCTCCCCCTGATGCGGCCCGGGAGCGTCGAGTTCCCGGGCCGGCTGAGTTGCGCAGCCACTATATCGGGCTCGGGTGGTGGCGCCGTGACCCCGGCGTTCGTGCCGTCGACCGGTGTCTGGTGTGCGGTGCGTCACCACCGCTAGGGCGTCCTAGGATACTGGTGGAACGGCCGGCGGGGTCGAGGGGCGTCCGCGACCGCGCGACGCGCCCGCGCTGGACAGCGCGCGGCAGTTCGTCAGGCGGTACGCACGGCGGGGTCGACCTGGGGCGCCGGGGTGCCCGCCTCGGCCGCCTGACCGAACGCCAGCAGGGCCAGCAGCAGTTCGTGCTGGGCCCGGGGTGGCATCCGGTCCAGCACCGCCTGCACCGCCCGGTGCCGCCGCTGCTTCAACTCCCCCAGCAGGGTCTCCGCCGCGCCGGTGAGGACCAGCCGCACCTCGCGCCGGTCCCGGGGGTCCGGCTTGCGGCGCAGCAGGCCGGTGGCCTCCAACCGGTCGCACAGCCGGCTGGCCGAGGAGGGGACCACGTCCAGCAGCTCGGCCAGCCGGTTGACGTTGGTCTCCGGCCGTTCGCTGATCAGCGCGAGCACCCGGAGCTGGGTGGGAGGCACGGTCACGTGGTGCCGGGAGGTGGCGGAATCGCGCACACCGACGAACGCCTCGGCCGCGGCATCGATCGCCGCGGCAAGATCGGGAGGTCGCTCCACCAGCTATCCTCTGCGATTGTCCGCTGTCGTGTGTCGCTAACGGCCGGTCACCGTTCGCACCGCCCGTCCCGCCCCACCGGCCCCGTGCCAGTCCAGGCAGACGACGACGGCATCGTCGCTGAGATCGGTGTCGGCATGGTATGCGAACAGCTCGCGCATCACCGTACCAACCGCTTCGGCCGCCGGTTGCAGCCGAGTGGACCGCATCGACCGTGCCATGGCCCGCTCACCGTAGGACTCCTGGCCGCCCGGGCGCGCGTCGTACACGCCGTCGCTGACCACGAAGAGACGGTCCCCGGGCTCCACGTCGAACTCCTGCACGACGTACCGGGTCTCGGCGAACATGCCCAGCGGTAGCTGCTGCTCCAGGGCGATCGGCTCGACGGTGGTCCCGCGCAGCCGCAGCACCTGCGGGGAGCCGGCGTCCACCGCGCGGACCCGGCCGGTGGCGGTGTCCACCGACAACAGCAACGTCGCCACGTGCCGCTGCCCCCGGTGCTGGTAGAAAAGCGTGTCCGAGGCCAGCTCGGCCTGCTCCACCAGTCCCCCGCCGGAGCGCCGGGCGTTGCGCATCGCGTTGACGGTCAGCGCGGTGAGCATCGCGGCGGCCAGCCCGGTGCCGGTGCCGTTGAGCACCGTGAGGGTCAGCCGACCGGTGTCCACCGACCAGTCGAAGTGGTCACCGCCCACGGTGTACGCCGGTTCGAGCTGCCCGGCCAGCAGGAACGCGTCATGGGTGACGCTGCGCCCGGGCAGCAGTTCCCACTGCATCTCGGCGGCCATGCTGAGCCGTTCCCGCCGCCGGGCCCGCCGGTAACGGTCGGTCTCCCGGTCGGCCGCGCGCAGCGCGATGGCCAGGTCGCGGGCCATCTCGCCGATCCGGGCCACGGTCTGCGGGTCGGGCTCACGGGGCAGCTCGACCAGCAGCACACCCAGCCGCTCGCCCCAGGTGGTCAGCGGCACCCACACCCGGCAGTGCCCGCCGTCCTGCGCCTCGGTCGCCGGTTGCTGACTGCGGAAACAGCGCTGCGCGACGCCCTGACCGGCGAGGAAGCCGGCGGCGGACAGATCGGGGTCGAGCACCGGCCACAGCCCGCTGATCCGGTAGTCGGCGAGGAACACGTCGACCCGCGACGCGGCGAGGGTCGACCGGACGGCCCGGTCGATCGCCTCCACCAACTGGTCCGGCGGGGCCTCACGCAGCGCGCGCGACACCGCGGCGAGCGCGTCCGACATCTTCGTCCCCTCCGAAAGATTCTTGCTGTAGGGCAAGCATCATACGGAGGGACCGGCGCCGCGCGGCCCGGGGTCACCCGGCCGGCTTCACCACCAGGCCGCCGTGGAAGGCGGCCGGCACCTCGGCCGGCGCGCCCACCGGCCGCCAGCGGGACACCGGCACGATCCCGTCGGCGGTCGGCACCCACCGGCCCAGCAACGGCGGGAACGACGCCGGGGCCCGCATCCGGAACTGCGGCCCCATCATGGCCAGCGCCTGCGGGTACGCCGCCAGCTCCTCCGCGTCGAAGTCGATCGCCAGGAGGCTGCCCGGCGCCACCGACTGGTAGAGCTCGTCGAGGGTACCGGCCAGGGTGGCGTCGTCGAGGAAGGCGGCCAGGCCGAGGAAGACCACCCCCACCGGCCTCCTCCCCCAGCCCGGTACGAAGCGGTGCAGTTGCGCGCGGTCGACGGTGCCGACGTCGGTGGCGTCACCGTAGCCGTAGCCGACCCGGTCGCTGTCGGCGAGGATCCGCTGGCCGAGCCGGATGGTGACCGGGTCGACGTCGGTGTAGAGCACGGTGGCCTCCGTCGCCACCTCGTGCACGTTGCCCCGGGTGGGCACCCCCGCGCCGAAGACCAGGAAACCGTCCACCCCGGCCGCCACCATCGCCCGCACCGCCCGGCCGAGGAAGGCCCGCAGGTCGCGGAAGATGGCCGCGCACGGGCCGTACGCCTGCTCGAAGGCCCGGGCCGCCGCCACGTCGACCGGGAAGTGGTGCTCCCCACCCAGCCAGTGGTCGATCATGCGGGCGGTGCTCGGCTGCTGCGGCTCGGCCATCGACGGCGCTCCCTCCCGATGGGTCGCGGTCAGGTTAGCCGCGCGGGCCCGGTCGCGGTATCGGCCCGCCGACACTCCCCGGCCCGCGATACTGGCCGCGGGCAGGAGGTGCGACCAGGTGAACTCGGCGAACGGCGCGGCGGTCGTGGTGGGCGTGGACGGCTCGGAGCCGGCGCTGCGCGCCGTCCGGCTGGCCGCGGCGGAGGCGGCCCGTCGGCACCGGCCACTGCGGGTGGTACACGGCTTCATCTGGCCGCTGCTGCGGGTGCCGATCGACCCGCTGGCCGGCAACCCGCCCGGCGGCGGGCTGCGTCGCCAGGCGGAGAAGCTGGTCGCGGCGGCGGTCGCCGAGGCCGAGGCGGCCAGTCCCGGGATCCGGGTCACCGGCGAGATCATCGACGGCGAGGCGTCGGCGGTGCTGCTCGGCGAGTCCCCCACCGCGGCGATGATCGTCCTCGGCGACCGGGGCCTGGGCGGGTTCACCGCCCTGCTGGTCGGCTCGGTGGCGATCCAGGTGAGCACGCACGCCGACTGCCCGGTGCTGGTGGCCCGCGGCGAGGACCGGCCGGACGGCCCGGTGGTGGTCGGGGTGGACGGCTCGGCGGCGTCCCGGGCGGCGGTGGAGTTCGCCGCGCAGCAGGCGAGCGGACGCGGTGTGCGGCTGCGCGCGGTGCACGCCTACACCCACCCGGCCTCCGGTCGCCCCGGCGACATGCAGCCGCTGGTCTACGACGAGGCCCGACTGCGCGACGAGGAGGACCAGGTGCTCGCCGAGGCCCTCGCCGGGCTCGACCAACGACACCCGGACGTGCCGATCAACCGGGAGCCGGTACACGCCCGACCGGTCGCCGCGCTCACCGAGGCGTCCCGACGGGCGCAGTTGGTGGTGGTCGGCGGCCGGGGGCACGGCGAACTGACCGGGCTGCTGCTCGGCTCGGTCAGCCACGGGGTGCTGCACCACAGCGCCTGCCCGGTGGCGGTGGTCCGTACCCCGGACTGAGCGGTTGACCGGCCCGCAGACGGGTAGTCGGCACGGGTACCGCACGCGCGAGGACCACCGAGGAGGCGGCGATGCCAGGACCACGGCCGGGAAGCAACGCGTACGACAAGGAACGCGCGCGGCTGCGCGACCTGATCGAGCAGTCGGGCCGCGCGAGCGACCAGGAGGCCAACCAGGCGGCCAACCGGATCCTCCAGGAGGATCGCGGTCAGCGGGGCGTGGTCCGGGGCGAACGGACCTACGGCCCCAAGGGGGAACGCGAACCCGGCGACCCGAAGTGAGGGGCCGGGCCCTGCTGGACGGGGCGATCGCCGGCGCGGTGGGCAGCGCCGCGTTGAACGTGGTCAGCTACCTGGACATGGTGGTCCGGGCCCGGCCGGCGAGCAGCACCCCGGAGGAGAGCGCCGGCCGGCTGGCCGGGAAGGCCCACGTGGACCTGGGGGCCGGGGACCGGGCGGCCAACCGCCGCTCGGGCCTCGGCCCGCTCCTCGGCTACGGGATGGGGATCGCCGCCGGGGCCGCGTACGGTCTGCTGTCCGCCGGTCGGCGGGTGCCGCCGCTGGTGGCGGTCGGACTGCTCGGCGGCGGGGTGATGGCCGCCTCCGACGGCTCGTTGGCCGCGCTCGGGGTCAGCGACCCCCGGACCTGGCGGCGGACGGACTGGCTGGCCGACGTCGTGCCGCACCTGGCGTACGGCGGGGCGGCCGCAGCCACCTGGAACCGGCTGCGGCCGCCCCGCTGACGGGCGGGTCAGCCCCGGTCGCTGTCGTCGTCGGCCCGCGAGCCGGCCGGCCCGTACGGCGAGGCCTGGCCCCGGGGCGTCGGGCGGCCCCGGTCACCCGGCGAGGTGCCCCGGTTGCCGGGGTGTCCCGCCACGCCGGGACGCTTGCTGTCCTGCACGGTCGGGTTGTTCCCGTTGCGGCGCATCTCGGGCTGCTGCACGTTCGTCACGGGTGTCTCCTTCCGGGTGGACGGACGCGGTGCTCCGCGCCCACCACCGGGTTACCCGGCCCCGGCGGGCGCATTCGACCACCGGGAGCCGGGCTGAACCGCTGCGGGACGGGTACTGCGAGGTGATGCGGGACGAACGACGGGTGGCCCGGGCGCTGCTGGACCGGCAGGGCCGCACGTACGCCGAGGAAGCCGACATCACGCTGGCCGACCGGCCGGGTCCGCTCTACCAGCTCCTGGTGCTCACCACGTTGCTGAGCACCAGGATCCGGGCCCAGGTGGCGGTGGCCGCCGCCCGGGAACTGTTCGCCGCCGGGTGGCGTACCGCGCCGGCGATGGAGGCGTCGAGCTGGCAGGACCGGGTGGACGCGCTGGGCCGTGGCCACTACCGCCGCTACGACGAGCGGACCGCGACGATGCTGGGCGCCGGCGCCCAGCTCTGCCTGGACCGCTGGCACGGCGACCTGCGGCGGCTGCACCGGGAGGCCGGCGGGGAGCCGACGGCGCTGCGCCGGCGGCTGACCGAGTTCCCCGGCATCGGCCCGACCGGGGCAGACATCTTCCTGCGTGAGGCGCAGACGGTCTGGCCGGACGTACGCCCGTACGCCGACCGGCGCACCCTGGCCGGGGCGAAGCGGCTCGGCCTGCCGGCCAACCCACGGGGGCTGGCCGGGCTGGTCGCCGAGCCCGACTTCGGGCGGCTGGCGTCGGCGCTGGTCCGGGTGGCGCTCGGCGCGGAGTCGGCGGGCGAGGTCGGCCGCAGCGCCGCCGGCACCCGCTGAGCCGCCGCCGACCGGCCGTCACTTGACCGGCTTGTCGCCCGCCGGCTTGGTCAGGTGCCACACCAGCGCGGCGGCGAGCACGGCCAACAGCACCACCCCGCCGGACACCCCGCCGCCCTCCTCGGTGGAGCCGCGCCCGGTCACCCCGAAGTAGATCACCGCGAGCCCGGCGAGCACCGCCAGGAACGTCCGCATTCCTCGGTCCCTCACGCCCCGGACCGTACGACCATCCGCCGGCCCGGGAAGCACCAATCGGACGTCATTCCCCCGTCCGGGCTACCCGCCGGCCACGGCCACCAACCGGCCGCCCGCGCACCGGCGCCGGTTCAGTCGGTCTCCAGGTCGTCCAGGGAGATGGCGTGGGTCATCAGCCAGCGGGCCAGCGCCGCCATGCCGAACAGCCACAGCGGCGCGGACTCGGTGGGGCCGTTCGTGGCGAAGATGGCGAACCGCAGGTCCGGGGCCCGGTACGCCTCGATCCGCCAGCGGTGGTTCTTGTCCCGCCAGACCGCCGAAGGGTCCATGGCGTCACGGTAGGCGACCCGGGGGCCACCGGGAGGGCGGCTTGGCGCCGGCTCACTCCGTACCCGGCCGGCGGTTCGGGCCCGTCGACACCCTGCCACCACTCAACCCGGGACGGTCACCTCGCGGGCGTCGTCGGGGAGCCGGCGGGTGACCCCACGCCGGTCCAGCAGCTCCAGCAGCGGCACCGCCACCCGTCGGGTGGTGTCCAGGGCCTGCCGGGCGGCGCTGAGGGTGAACGGCTGCGGCAGCCGGGCCAGCACCCGGGCCGCCTCGTCGACCGCACCGGGCGGCAACACCACGTTCTCCGCCAGCCGCAGCAGCGCGCCGGCCCGTACGGCGGCACCGATCTCCCGGGGGCCCAGGCCGAGGGCGGTGAGCCGGTCCGCCTCCGGGGCGCGGAACGGATGGCTGGCGCACTCGGCGCGGACCCGGTCGACCGCCCGGGCCACCGGCTCGGGCAGGGCGTCGTCACCGCCGGTGCCGACCCGACCGGCGCGCAGCGTCAACGGCGGTGTGACCAGCGCCTCCACCAGGGCCCGGTCGGGCAGGTCGAGCCGCTGCCGCAGCACCTCCACCGGGGCGCCGGGTTCGAGCGGGTGGGCACGGGCGTACCGGATGGTCTCCTCGGCCAGCCGGACGCCGAGCCGCCGCCAGTGCCCGGGGTCGGCCAGCCAGTCCCCGGCGACCGGGGCGGCGGGGCCGGTCACCCCCATCCGGGTCAGGTCGGCGGCCCGGACCAGGGCCCGGCGGCGCAGCTCACCGGCGAGGTCGGGACGGCCGTCCAGGCCGGCCAGGGTCGTCGCCCGGGCTACCGCCGCGCCCCGCCGGGTCAGCGGGGGCGGGTCCACGTCGAGCACGGTCACCCCGCCGCAGACGTGGTGCCGGCCGGGGTCGCGCAGCAGCGCCCGATCGCCGATCAGCAGCGGCAGCGGACGGGCCAGCCGCAGCCGCAGGGTGTCCGCGCCGAGCGGCCGGACCCGGGCCGGCACGGCCGCCGAGCCGACGTGCAGGGTCAGCGTCGCCGGCAGGTCGGCGGCCGGGTCACCGGCCAGCCGGACGTCGAGCAGGTCGGTCGGACGGAACCGGCCCGGGGCGAGCAGCGCGTCGCCCCGGCCCAGCCGGTCCTTCGGCACGCCCCGCAGGTTGACCGCCACCCGGGCGACGGCGGCGACCCGCTGGTGGGCGGTGCCCAGGCAGTGCAGGCCGCGCACCCGCACCGGCTCCCCGCCGGAGGCGAGTTCGAGCTGGTCGCCGACGTGCAGCGCACCCGCGCCAAGGGTGCCGGTCACCACCGTGCCGCTGCCCCGGACGGTGAACGCGCGGTCCACCCAGAGCCGCACCGGCCGGTCCGGGGCGGGCGCGGGCAGCCGCCCGACCAGCCGGTCCAGCGCGGCCCGCAGCGCGGGCAGGCCGACGCCGGTGACGGCGCTGACCGGCACCGACTCGACCACGCCGAGCGACGACGCGGCGATCTCCGCCCGCGCCTGCGCCAGCGCCGGGCCGGGATCGGCCCGGTCCGCGCGGGTCACCACCAGCAGGCCGTACGACACCCCCAGCGCGTGCAGGGCGGCCAGGTGCTCCGCCGACTGCGGCATCCAGCCCTCGTCGGCGGCGACCACGACCAGCGCGGCCGGCACCGGGCCGACCCCGGCGAGCATGTTCGGCACGAAACGTTCGTGCCCGGGCACGTCGACGAACGCGATGGTGCCGCCGGTGGGCAGGGTGGTCCAGGCGAAGCCGAGGTCGATGGTCATGCCCCGGCGACGCTCCTCCGCCCACCGGTCGGGTTCCATCCCGGTCAGCGCCCGGACCAACGTGGACTTGCCGTGGTCGACGTGCCCGGCGGTGGCGACGACGTGCATGTCAGTCGACCACCCGCAACACCGCGTCGCGCAGCGTGGCGTCGGCGGCGGGCGGGACGCAGCGCAGGTCCAGCAGGAGCCGGCCCCGGACCACCCGGCCGAGCACCGGCGGGTCGCCCAGCCGCAGCGGTGCGGCGTACCGCTCGGGCAGGCTGACCGCCCACGAGTCCAGTTCGACGCCGGGCGCGCCGCCCCCACCGACGACCGCCGCGCTGGGCACCACCTCGGCCTTGCGCCCCCGCCCGCCGAGAACGTCGCGCAGCCGTTCGGACCGCGCACGCAGCACCGCCGGGTCGGCGTGCAGGGCGGCCCGGGTGGGGGTGTCCGGCCCGTGCAGGGTGGCCGCCAGCGCGGCGAGGGTGAGCTTGTCGACCCGCAGCGCCCGGGCCAGGGGGTGCCGGCGCAGCCGCTCGACCAGGGCGGCGTCGCCGAGCAGCAGCCCGGCCTGCGGGCCGCCGAGCAGCTTGTCGCCGCTGGCCGTGACCAGCGTCGCCCCGGCCCGCAGGGTGCTGGCGGCGTCGGGTTCGGCGGGCAGCAGCGGGTCGGCGGCGAGCAGGCCCGAGCCGATGTCGGCGACCACCGGCACGCCGAGGGTGGCCAGCTCACCGACCCCGACGGCCGAGGTGAAGCCGGTGACCACGAAGTTGGACGGGTGCACCTTGAGCACGAAGCCGGTGCCCGGCCCGACCGCCCGGGCGTAGTCGTCGCGGGTGGTGCGGTTGGTGGTGCCCACCTCGCGCAGCCGCGCGCCGGTGCTCGCCAACAGGTCGGGCAGGCGGAAACCGTCGCCGATCTCCACCAGTTCGCCCCGGCTGACCACGATCTCCCGGTCGGCGGCCAGCGCGGTGGCGGCGAGCACCAGGGCCGCCGCGCCGTTGTTGACCACGTGCACGTCGGCCGCGTCCGGCACCGCGGCGGCGAGCGCGTCCAGGGCGTCCCGGCCGCGCCGGGCCCGCCGGCCGGTGCGCAGGTCCAACTCCACGTCGGTGTGCCCGGCGGCGGCGACCACCGCCTCGACGGCGGCGGCGGACAGCGGGGCCCGGCCCAGGTTGGTGTGCAGCACGACGCCGGTGGCGTTGAGCACCGCCCGGGGCGTCGGGGTGGGCAGCGCCGCCAGGGCGGCGTCGCGTACCTCGCCGGGGGTGATCTCGCCGTGCCGGGCGCGTTGCTGGGCCCGGACGACGGCGGCCTTGACCCGCTCCCGGCCGAGGGCGGCGGCTGCGGCGGCCAACGCCGGGTCGGCGAGCAGCGTGTCGGTGCGCGGCACCCGCCGTCGCGGGTCGGCCGGCACCTCGCCCATCGCGTCATCTCCCGAGCAGCTTGACGGAGACGGACGGGAATCGAACCCGCCTGGCCCGGGTCCCGGACCACACCGGTGTTGAAGACCGGGAGGGGCACCAGCCGCCTGAACGCCTCCGTCGTGGAGTCAACCACAGGGCCGCGCCGCCGGTACCGCGAGGTGTCAGATCCCGCCGGCCTCCCGACGGCGGATCCGCTCCCGCTGCGGCAGCACGGTGTACTTCGGGTCCCGCGCGGAGGCCACGCCGCCGTGGAAGATGCCGAACCGGGTGGCCACCGACGCGGCCAGCAGCGCCGTGCCGGACAACGCGGACAGGGTACGGCTGCGCCGGCCGACCAGCGCACCGGCCACCCCGGCGACGGTGAGCACCCGGCCGGCGCGCAGCAACCGGCCGGGGGTGCCCGTCCGGTAGGGCTCGCTGAGCAGCCCCAGCCGGGTCTCCACCGAGTGCGAGCCCCACAGTTCCATCGCCGCGCCGGCCACCGCGAACCGCCGGGCCGGGCCGGCCTGCGCGCAGGGCGCGGCGATCAGGCCGACACCGGCGGCGCTGGCCAGCGCGCTGCCCGCGAAGATGGTCGGCAGTTCCGGGTACGCCTCGTGCCAGGAGGGCACGGCCGTCCCGGCGAGCAGCACCCCGGTGTACGTGGCCAGGGCGGGCGCGGTGGCGGCGGCGGCCAGCCCGGCGACCTGCCCGGCCGGGGGCAGCAGCCGGCGGGCCAGCCCGAACAGGCCCCGCTCCGGCAGCAGGTGCGCCCCCTCGGCGACGGCGGCCAGCCCGGCGGCGGGGCCGAAGGCGCTGAGGATCCAGGTGCCCACCGACATCGGCGAGGTCGGCTTGGCCACCCGCAGCATGTGGTGGAAGCGCGCCGGCCGGCCCAGGTCGTTGACGAGGAAGTACGCGCTGGCGGCGACCGCGCCGAGGGCGGTGACCCGGCCGGCGCGGCGCAGCGCGGGCCGGCCGGTGAGCTGACCGCCGGCGGCCAGCAGCGACGACCCGGCGGCCAGCCCACCGGTGAACAGGTACGCGGCGATGTCCCACCGCCACACCGGTGCCTTCAGGATCGGCCGGCCGTAGTACGAGGTGAACTCCGCCTCGGGGACCCGCAGTTCCTCGCCGCTCCGCCGGCCGCGCCGCCGCCCACCGGCCGGCGGGTGCACAACCGGGCCGACGTCGGCACGCGGCGACCGCGCGCCCGGTGCCGCGCCGGCCGCCAGCCGGTCCCGGAAGCGGTGGAACAGGGCACCCACGGGGGCGCGGTCCGGACTCACGAGGAACCTCCGACGAAGGCGGCGACGGCCGCCGCGGTCATGGCCAGCGCGGCCAGGCCGGCCCGCTTCCACATCCTCGGCAGGTCCCGGGTGGTGACCACCGGGTCCGGCGGCAGGCCGTACACCTCGGGCTCGTCGAGCAGCAGGAAGAACGCGCCGTCGCCGCCCACCCCGTCGTCCGGGTCGTGGCCGTAGAGCCGGGCCTCCGGCACCCCCCGCTCGTGCAGGGTGGCGACCCGCCGGGCGGCCCGCTCCCGCAGCTCGTCGAGGGGGCCGAACTGGATGGACTCGGTCGGGCAGGCTTGCGCGCACGCCGGCGTCATGCCCGCGCCGAGCCGGTCGTAGCAGAGCGTGCACTTCCACGCCCGCCCGTCGTCCCTGCGCTGGTCGATCACCCCGTACGGGCAGGCGGGGATGCAGTAGCCGCAGCCGTTGCAGATGTCCTCCTGCACCACGACGGTGCCGAACTCGGTGCGGAACAGCGACCCGGTGGGGCAGACGTCCAGGCAGGCGGCGTGGGTGCAGTGCTTGCAGACGTCCGACATCATCAGCCAGCGGAAGTCGGTGCGCCGCGCGGCGCCGGTGCCGCGACCGGGTGGTTGCGAACCGGGCATGCCGAGGAACTGCGCGCCCCCGACGCCCGCCGGCCCCGACCCGGCGACCCCGTCGGTGCCGGTCGGGTCGGTGCCGGTCGGTGCGGCGGTGGCCATCCGGGCGGCGGCGTCGGCCGTACCCGGCGGGACACCCGGGTTGGTGCCACTGGAGTCGCCGGTGCCGGCGGCGACCGCCGCCGACCCGGCGCTGCCCGACGAGCCGGTCGGATTCCCGGCGAAGGGCGGGGTACGGTGGCCGGCCGGCACCGGCTGCTCGATGAAGGCCACGTGCCGCCACGAGTTCGCGGTCAACGCGCCGGTGTTGTCGTACGACATGCCGAGCAGGTCGAAGCCGGAGGCGGGGACGGCGTTCCACTCCTTGCAGGCCACCTCGCAGGCCTTGCAGCCGATGCAGACGCTGGTGTCGGTGAAGAAGCCCAGCCGGGGACCGGCCTCGACCCAGCCCGCGTCGGGGGCCGGGTCGAGCGGGCCGTAGAGGCTGTTGCCGTCAGGCATGCTCGCCACCCTTCTCGCGCGGCCCGTCGGCACTGCGCCCGGCCGGACGTCGGACCGGCGTGGTCACCATCGGCGGCGGCTCCCCGGGCACGATCCCGGCCCTACGGCGGTAGTCGTCGACCAGGTCCCGCAGGGCCGGGCCGGTCGGCCGCCGCCCCGGCCGGACGTCACAGGTGCCGACCTTGCTCTCCTGGATCAGCACGTTCGGATCCAGGGTGATGCCGAACAGGTCGTTGGCCGAGTCCCCGGTGACGATCCCCTCGTAGCCGAAGTGGTACGGCAGCCAGACCTGGTGGATCACCCGGCCGTCCACCCGCAACGGGGTGAGCCGGTCGGTGACCAGCACCTTCGCCTCGATCACCGCCCGGCCGCTGACCAGGTGGGCCCAGCCGAGATGGGCCAGCCCCACCTCGGCGGCCAGCTCCGGCGACACCTCCACGAACATCTCCGGTTGCAGCTCGGCCAGCGGCCGTACCGTCCGGCTCATCCCGCCGGCGGTGTGGTGCTCGGTCAGCCGGCTGACCGTGAACACGTACGGGAAGACCGCCACGTGCTCCTGCGGCGGGCTCGGGTTCACCGAGTTCACCGGGTGCCGGTAGACCTTGCGGGTCGGGTTGGCCTGCTGGCCGTGGAGCGGGTTGCGCATCGGCGACTCGGCCGGCTCGTAGTGCGTCGGCAGCGGACCGTCGAGCACGCCGCTCGGCGCGTACAGCCAGCCCTTCCCGTCGCCCTGCATGATGAACGCGTCGTCGCCGGCGATCCCCGCCGGACCCGACGCGCCGGGCGGCGGCCGGTACGTCGGCGGTGTGGTCCTCTCGAAGTCCGGCACGTCGTGGCCGGTCCACTCGCCCTTCTCCCCGTCCCACCAGACGTAGCGTTTGCGTTCGCTCCACGGCCGGCCCTGCGGGTCGGCGGAGGCCCGGTTGTAGAGGATGCGGCGGTTCGCCGGCCAGGCCCAGCCCCACTCGGCGGCCACCCAGTCCTGCTCGTGCCGGCTCCGGCGCCGGGCCGCCTGGTTGACCCCGTCGGCGTACACGCCGGTGTAGATCCAACAGCCGATCGCGGTGGAACCGTCGTCCCTGGCCTCGGTGAACGCCGACAGCGGACGGCCGGTCGCCACGTCGTACCCGTTGATCTCGCGCAGCACCGCCTCGGCGCTCGGCTCCGCGTACCGGCCGTGCGTGGGATAGTCCCAGGTCAGGTCGAGCAGCGCGCGGTCGCGGGGGGCGTCGGAGCCGGCCAGCCGTTCCCGCAGCTTCCGCCCGAGGTGGTAGAAGAACCACAGCTCGGACCGGGCGTCGCCCGGCGGCTCCACGGCCTTCTCCCGCCACTGCAACAGCCGCTGCGTCTGGGTGAAGGTGCCCTCCTTCTCCACGTGCGACGCGGCGGGCAGGAAGAACACCTCGGTACGGCACTCCTGCGGCACGATCTCGCCGGTGGCCACCTCCGGGCCGTTCCGCCAGAAGGTGGCGCTCTCGATCATGAACAGGTCGCGGACCACCAGCCAGTCGAGGTTGGCCATGCCCAGCCGCTGGGCCCGACCGTGCGCCGAGCCGACCGCCGGGTTCTGGCCGAGCAGGAAGTACCCCTTCACCTTGCCGTCGATCATGTTCAGCACCTGCTGGTAGGTGCCGTGGTCGCCGGTCATCCGGGGCAGGTACCCGTAACCGAAGTCGTTCTCCGGGGTCGCCGCGTCGCCCCAGTATGCCTTCAGCAGGCTCGCCGCGTACGACCGGGCGTTGCCCCAGTACCCCTTCTGCCCCGGGTGCCGGATGCTGGTCACCCAGTCGTCGAAGGTCGGGTGGTCGGCGTGGTGCGGCATGGGCAGGTAGCCCGGCAGCAGGTTGAACAGCGTCGGGATGTCCGTCGAGCCCTGGATGCTGGCGTGCCCCCGCAGCGCCAGGACGCCACCGCCGGGGCGACCCATGTTGCCCAGCAGGAGCTGGATGATCGCGCCCGCGCGGATGTACTGCACACCGACGCTGTGCTGGGTCCAGCCGACCGAGTAGATCAGCACACCGGTGCGCTCCCGGCCGGAGTTCGCCGTCCAGGCCCCGGCCAACTCCAGGAACCGCTCCCGCGGGATGCCGCAGACCCGCTCGACCATCTCCGGGGTGTAGCGGGCGAAGTGCCGCTTGAGGATCTGGTAGACGCAGCGCGGATGCTGGAGCGTCTCGTCGCGCCGGGTCTGGCCGTGTACCTGCGCGCCGTGCGACTCGTGCCGCAGGCCGGCCGCGCTGTCCCGCTCCTTGGCCGTGTGCCCGCTGCCCGAGTCCCGCTCGTGGCCCTCGTACTGCCAGCTTGTCTGCACGTAGCTGCCGGTCTTCGGGTCGAAGCCGGAGAACAGGCCGTCGCCGTCCTCGGTGTCGACGAACTGCTCGCTGACGATCGTGGCGGCGTTGGTGTAAGCCAGCACGTACTCCCGGAAGTCCAGCTCGTTGGTCAGGATGTGGTTGACCACGCCACCGAGCAGTGCGATGTCGGTGCCCGCCCGGATCGGCAGGTAGGTGTCGGCCACCGCACTGGTCCGGGTGAACCGGGGATCGACGTGGAAGACCTTCGCGCCCCGGCGCTTGGCCTCCATGACCCACTGGAAGCCCACCGGGTGGGCCTCGGCCATGTTCGAACCCTGGATGACGATGACGTCAGCGTTGGCGACGTCCTGCTGGAAGTCCGTCGCACCACCGCGACCGAAGCTGGCCCCCAGACCGGGGACGGTGGCGGAGTGTCAAATCCGGGCCTGGTTCTCGATCTGGAGCGCCCCCATCGCCGTGAACAGCTTTTTGATGAGGTAGTTCTCCTCGTTGTCCAGCGTCGCCCCGCCCAGGCTGGAGATGCCCAGCGTGCGGTGCAGCGGCCGGCCCTCGCCGTCGACGTCCTCCCAGGTCTGCTCGCGGGCGGCGAGGACCCGGTCGGCGATCATGTCCAGCGCCGTGTCGAGGTCCAGGTCCTCCCACTCGGTGGCGTACGGCCGCCGGTAGCGGACCGTGGTCTGCCGCAGCGGGCTGGTGACCAGGCTCTTGCTGGCCGAGCCTTTCGGGCAGAGCCGACCCCGGGAGATCGGGCTGTCCGGGTCGCCCTCGATCTGGGTGACCTGGTTGTCCTTGACGTACACCCGCTGCCCACAACCCACCGCGCAGTACGGGCAGACCGAGCGGGCCACGCTGTCGGCGGTCTCGGTGCGGGCGGTCAGCTCCGCCGAGCGGCCGGACCGCGCCGCCGCGCCCCGGCCGAGCGGGTCGGTGCCGGTGAGCTGGCGGTAGACCGGCCAGCCCTCGATGAAGGTACGCAGACCCATCGGACCGCACCTCCTCCGCGCTGGAAACTGACCCTCTGAACATAGGCCAGCCGACCGGGACGCGCGAGCAGAGCATCCGATCTTCTGCGCCCGACCTGCCCTGCACACTGTTCACGTTCAACCCACCGGCGGTGCGGGTCGGCACAGCCGGCGCTGGCCGGCGGAGACGCCGCTGGCCGGCACCCCGGTTGGGGGTGCCGGCCAGTCTGCTGGTCGTGATCGGTGAACGTCAGCCGTTCCAGTGCTGGGCGACGAGGTCGGCGGCCTGCTGCTCCCACTGCGCGTACGCGTCCGGGTACGCCGACACCTGCACCGTCTGGGCGGCCTCGGTCAACGGCATGTCCCGCCAACCGTCGACCTGCTTCAGACCCTTCTGGAACGCCATCGTCGAGTAGACCGGATCGGTGATCTGCTCCGGGGTGCCCCAGCCGGAGGAGGGACGCTGCTGGAACAGACCCAGCGAGTCGTGGTCGTTACGGTCACCCAGGTGACCCAGGTTCTCCAACTTCGACTCCTGCAAGGCGGTACCGACAGAGATCACCGCGGCCCGCTCGTCCAAGCCCGACTTCTTCGTCGCGGCGACAATCGCCTTCACGTTCGCGGTCTGCTCGCCGTTCAGGTCGATCCGCGACTGGGCACCCTGCGTGCCATGCGGGACCAACTTCGCGGCGTCGGGCTTGTCGGCCTGCACCGCCACGGCGACAGGCCTGGCATCGACCGCAGGCGCGGTGGTGGTGTGGTTCAGCGGACCGGCGGCGAGACCACCAGCGAAAGCCAGACCAGCGACACCGAGCACACCCTTACGCAGAATCGTCGTGTTCATCGAGGGCTCCTTCACAGGGGAACGACACCCACCACCAGCCCGAAGACCGACAGCAGTACCCGACAGAAAAGAGGGGGGCCGGGCACACGGGCGTAAGCACCACAACAGGGCACTCAGGAAACAACAAGAGGAAAGACCAGGAAACAACAAGGGGAAGACTCAGAAGATCCGCATGCATCACGGTGCGGGTCACCGCCAACGCCGCGAGGCTCACCGGCCACGGGGAACGCGGGCCGCACATCGAGGGGCATGCACCGGAAGGGGCTTACGGGTCGCACGGCGAGCGGGGCTCGCGTTGCCGGGACCATGCACAACGACCCGCCAGCCACCGACATTCCCGCCGGCCCGGGGCCGCTGCTGCAGTCGTACAGAGGTGTAACCACCGGGGGCCCGCCACCATTCCACCGCCAGCGTGCCGCCGGTCACCGAAACCCGCGCACAGACCCCGACAACGGACAACCGACCCGGCCCACGCTTCAACCAAAGGACGCATAGTTCGCCAAACCGGACACACATCCCACCATCGAGATGGGCCACACCGCTCGCATCCGCCGCTTTGGGTGCGTTTGTTGTCGCTATCGCCGCAACAAACGCACCCAAAGGAAGGGTCGCTCGGCGCGGTTGGTCCATGCGAGGACCTGTGTCGGCACGCCACCCGCCGACAGCAAGGCCATCGGATGCCATCGGATGCCATCGGATGCCGCCGGAAACGCCGGAAACGGCGGAACGGCGGAACGGCGGAACGGCGGAACGGCGGAACGGCGGAAAGATCAGGGAGGCGGGGAGGCGGGAAAGCGCTGTTCAGGCAAGTCGGGCGCCGACTTCCTGGTCACCAGCGCCTACATCGCCGTCGGGGGCTCGTCGGCCAGGTCGACCGGGGGTATCGGAAGGAGGAGAGGCCGTGTCGCGGAAAGCCGCGTACCGGACCGGGCCGACCCGGCGTTACCCTGACACCATGCAGGCCACCTCGCCGATCACCCCCCGCCTGGCCCGACCGGGCCGTCCGGTGGTGGTGGCGCGCACCCTGGCGGAGCTGGCCGGCCCGACCCGGGGCGTGGTGGAGCTGCCGGTACGGCTGATGTGGAGCAGCGAGCGGACGTTCGACCTGGCCGAACCGGACGACCTGCTCTGGCTGTACGAGAACGTGCTGCGGGAGACCACCCGCACCGACGACCTGCGCGCGTTGATCGACGGGCGCACCCTGCGTCGGGTGTGGCGTCGACTCAACCTCCCCCGAGGTGTACGGCAGGCATGGGAGGTCCGGCACCGGGGTCTGCGTACCGCGTGACGCACCTGCACGACTTCTACCGGGAGGTCGCCCGGGTGGCCCTTGAGGTGGCCGGGCCGCACCGGTTCGTCCTCGGCGGCGGGGTGGCCTGGGCGGCACACGGCCTGGTCACCCGGCCCACCGAGGACGTCGACCTCTTCGCCGACGTGGAGGGGGCCGCCGCGGCGGCGGGCAACGAGGTACGCGCCGCACTGGAACGCGCCGGGTACACCGTCGTGGACGCCGACCCGGACAGCGAGCTGGGTGCCCTCTTCGAGGGCTTCGACCGGGACCTGCGGGACTTCGTGGTCACCCGGGGCACCCGGCAGATCCGGCTGAGCCTGGCCCGCCTGGACCGGCACCGCTCCCCCGTGGTGATGGACTTCGGCCCGGTGATGGACGTCCGGGACCTGCTGGCGAACAAGACGGCCGCCCTGGTCAACCGGCGGGAGGTACGCGACTACATCGACGTCGCGGCGGCGCTGGAGCACTACCCGGTCGGTGAGCTGCTGGCGTTGGCCCGGCAGGTGGATCCGGCGCTCGACGACGAGGAGGTCCGGGAGGCCGGCCGTTACCTGGACCGGGTGCCGGACCGGCGGTTCGCCCGGTACGGCCTGGACGCGGATCAGGTCGCCCAGGTACGGCACCGGATGGCGGCCTGGCCGCGCTGACCCCCGTCCAGGGACCGGAAGCCCCGCACCACCGACCGCCCCTCGACGCTCCGCCCCGACCATGCCTCGCGGAACAATGCCCGGAGCGGGCGGAGCGGGCGGAGCGGGCGGAGCGGGCGGAGCGGGCGGAGCGGGCGGAGCGGGCGGAGCGGGCGGAGCGGGCGGAGCGGGCGGAGCGGGCGGAGCAGGCGGAGCAGGCGGAGCGGGGCCGGGTAGACAAGGCGGGCCGGGCCCGCGCCGGGTAGACAAGGCGGGCCGGCAAGACGGGCCGACAAGGAGGCGGGCCGGGCCGGTGCTAGCTGGTGAAACGGCCGCCGGTGACGCCGAGGATCTCCCCGGTGACGTAGCTGGACTCCTGGGAGGCGAAGTAGACGTACGCCGGGGCCAGTTCGGCGGGCTGACCGGGACGTCCCATCGGGGTGTCGGTGCCGAACTGCCGCACCTTCTCCGCCGGCATGGTGGCCGGGATCAGCGGGGTCCAGATCGGCCCGGGGGCGACCGCGTTGACCCGGATCCCCTGCCCGGCGAGCTGCGCGGCGAGGCCCTTGGTGAAGGTGGCGATGCCCGCCTTGGTGGTGGCGTAGTCCAGTAGCTGCGGAGATGGGTCGAACGCCTGGACGGAGCTGGTGTTGATGATGGTCGAGCCCGCCGCGAGGTGCGGGAGCGCGGCCCGGCAGAGCCAGAACATGGCGTACAGGTTGGTCTTCAGCACCCGGTCGAACTGCGCGGTGCTGATCGCCGCGATGCCCTCGTCCTGGGATTGCTGGTAGGCGGCGTTGTTGACCAGGATGTCGAGCCCACCGAGGTCGGTCAGCGTCCGGTCGACCAGGTCGCGGCAGTGCTGCTCGTCGGTCAGGTCGGTGCGCACCGCCACCCCCCGGCGGCCGGCCTCCTCGATCAGCCGTACCGTCTCCCGGGCGTCGGGGTCCTCCTCCTCGTCGAGGTAGGAGACGACCACGTCGGCGCCCTCCCGGGCGAAGGCGATCGCCACGGCCCGGCCGATGCCCGAGTCACCGCCGGTGATGAGGGCGCGTCTGCCCGCCAGCCGCCCGCTGCCCCGGTACGACTGCTCGCCGTGGTCCGGCTCCGGACCCATCCGGCCGGTCGTGCCGGGCGTCGACTGCCGCTGGGCCGGCTGACCCTCCTGGTGGCCGTACTGATCGGTGGGGTCCTGCCCGGTGTACTGGTCCTGGCTCACCGCGGGGGCTCCTTGCCTGGTTCGTCCGTCCTGGCCTCTTCTGCCCTACCCCGGCGGACGGGCGGGAAACCGCGGTGACCGGCCGCCCGGATGACCCCGGTGTTACAGACAGGTGGCCGTCGGCTCCGGTGGCGTGAAACATCTCGGGCCGCTGTGGCCGGCGCGACGAGGGCTCGTTATGGTGCGCAACGGCGCCCACGAGGCGCGTCCACCCCCATGGAAAGGCATCTCATGACCTCCTCCTCCGGCGCCTCGCGGCGTCAGGTGCTGGCCGTCGCCGCCGCCGCCGCGACCGCCCCGCTGATCGCCGGCGCGCCCGCCCAGGCCGCCGACAAGAAGGGCCCGAAGCCTCCGACGACCTGGGACCTCACCGTCCTGGGCACCTCGGACACCCACGGCAACATCTACAACTGGGACTACTACAAGGACGCCGAGTTCGACGACAGCAAGCACAACGACGTCGGCGTCGCCAAGCTGGCCACCCTGGTCAACCAGATCCGCGCCGAGCGCAAGGGCAAGGCCACCCTGGTCCTCGACGCCGGCGACACCATCCAGGGCACCCCGCTGGCCACCTACTACGCCAAGCAGGAGCCGATCACCGTCACCGGTGCGACGCACCCGATGGCCAACGCGATGAACGTCCTCAAGTACGACGCCATCACGCTGGGCAACCACGAGTTCAACTACGGCCTGCCGCTGCTGGCGAAGTGGATCGGGCAGCTCGGCTTCCCGGCACTGGCCGCGAACGCGGTGAACGCCAAGACCGGCAAGCCGGCCTTCCTGCCGTACGTGATCAAGGAGGTGCGGCTCGGCGGCCACGGCGCGCCGACGCTGAAGGTCGGCATCCTCGGCCTGACCAACCCCGGCGTGGCCATCTGGGACAAGGGCAACGTCGAGGGCAAGCTGGTCTTCCCCGACATGGTGGAGACCGCCGCCAAGTGGGTGCCGGTCATGCGGGCGCGCGGCGCCGACCTGGTCATCATCTCGGCCCACGGCGGCGACAGCGGCACCTCCAGCTACGGCCCGGAGCTGCCGAACGAGAACCCGGTCGCGCTGATCGCCCAGCAGGTCCCCGGCATCGACGCGATCCTGTTCGGCCACGCCCACAACGAGGTGGTGGAGAAGTTCGTCACCCACACCGCCACCGGTGCGCAGGTGCTCACCGCCGAGCCGTCGAAGTGGGGCCAGCGGCTGACCCGGATGGACTTCACGCTGACCCGGGAGCGGGGCTGCTGGAAGGTCGTCAGCAAGGGTGCGACCATGCTCAACACCAACACGGTGGTCGAGGACCCGAAGGTGCTCGCGGCCGTACGCGGCCAGCACGCCAAGACGGTCGGCTACGTCAACACCGTGGTCGCGCAGTCCTCGCAGGAGCTGTCCGCCGCCGAGTCGCGGTACAAGGACACCCCGATCCTGGACTTCATCAACCACGTCCAGACCGAGGTCGTCACCGCCGCGCTCGCCGGCACCTCGTACGGGTCGCTGCCGGTGCTGTCGATCGCCGCGCCGTTCAGCCGTACCGCCGTCTTCCCGCAGGGTGACGTGCGCATCCGCGACGTCGCCGGGCTGTACGTCTTCGACAACACCCTCGAGGCCGTGGTGCTCACCGGGGCCGAGGTGAAGGCGTACCTGGAGTACTCGGCGAAGTACTTCAGCACCGTCGCGCCGGGCGCGCCCGTCGACCCGGCGACCATCAGCGACCCGGCCGTCCCGGACTACAACTACGACGTGATCTCGGGTCTCGACTACGACATCGACATCAGCAAGCCGGTCGGCCAGCGGATCACCCGGCTGGTGCTGCCGGGCACCGCCACCCCGGTCGCCGCCGACGCGCAGTTCGTGATCGCGGTGAACAACTACCGGCGCAGCGGTGGCGGGAACTTCCCCGGCATCGTCAAGACCCAGGTCTACAACCAGCAGCAGGAGATCCGCCAGTTGCTGATCGACTGGGCGCAGGCCAAGGGGACGATCGACCCGGCCGACTTCTTCGTGCCGAACTGGAAGCTGGTCCGCGAGGGCGTACCGGTCTTCTGAGCGGCGCCACCGTCGACGGGCCGCGGGTGATCCCCGCGGCCCGTCCGCGTACCGGCGTCCGGCCACCGGGTGCGTACCGCTGGTGGGGCGGCGGCATCAACCCCGCCGACCCGGGTAAGCCGAGCGGCGTCGGCGACGAGACGGAGGACGACGATGCGCGCGGTACGGATGACCGCCCCCGGGACGCTGGAACAGGTCGACGTCCCCACCCCGACCGCCGGGGCCGGTGAGGTGCTGCTCGCCGTCGGCGCGGTCGGCGCCTGCCACTCCGACCTGCACGTCCTCGACGCCCCGCCCGGGCTCTTCCCCACCCCGATCACCCTCGGCCACGAGATCGCCGGGACGGTGCAGACGGTCGGTGCCGGGGTGACCGGCTGGTCCCCCGGCGACCGGGCCGCGGTCTACGGGATCATCGGCTGCGGCACCTGCCGGGGCTGCCTGCGGGGCCGGGAGAACCAGTGCCGCCGGGTGCCGCCCGGCGGCGTCGGCCTCAGCCGCGACGGTGGGCTGGCCGAGCACGTGGTGGTGCCCGCCTCCCGGCTGCTGCACGTCGGCGACCTGGAGCTCACCCAGGCGGCGCCGCTGACCGACGCCGGGCTGACCCCGTACCACGCGATCGAGCTGGCCCGGCCGGGGCTGCGACCCGGGACGTACTGCGTGGTGATCGGCATCGGCGGGCTCGGACACATGGCGGTGCAGATCCTCGCCGCCACCACCGCGGTACGGATCGTCGCGGTGGACAGCAACGTCGCCGCCCTGGACCTGGCCACCCGGGTGGGGGCGCACCACGTGGTGCGGGCCGGCCCGGACGCGGTCGACCGGATCCGCGAGATCGTGGGTCCCGCGCCGGACGGCGCGGACGTGGTCATCGACTGTGTCGGGCTCGACCCCACCCTCACCACCGCCCGTGGCGTCGTCGCCACCGGCGGCCGGCTGCTCCTGGTCGGCCTGGGCGGCGGCACCCTGCCGGTCCGGCCGGTCGCCGACGAGCCACCCACCGTGCCGCTGGAGACCAGCGTCGAGATCCCGTTCTGGGGCACCCGCGCCGAACTCGCGGAGGTGATCGCCCTGGGCCGGGCCGGACTGCTCACCGCCGACGTGCAGACCTTCCCGCTGGAGCGCGCCCCGGAGGCGTACGACCTGCTGCGCGCGGGGGAGATCCACGGCCGCGCGGTGATCGTGCCCTGACCCGGCCACCGCCCGGCCGGGCCCCGGGCGGTCAGCGGGGCGCGGCGGTCAGCGGCCGACCGGCGGACGCCGGCCGCGGACGCAGCGGCGGCAGCCGGTCCAGCAGGGACAGGGCGGCCCGGACCGGGACCCGGTCCAGGGTCCGGTCGAAGCTCGCCCGGCCCTGGCAGAACCGGACGAACATCGACCAGCCGGCCGGGGTCGCCAGCAGGGCGTGGAAGACGTCCGGGCGGCGTTCGAAGACCTCCAGCAGCCGGTGCCCGGCCCGCATCGACGGCACCAGCCGCTCGTGCACGTCCCGGGCGTAGCGGTCCAGGTCACCGGCGGCGACCGCCGCACCGGCCAGCGTCCCGGAGCGCAGCGCGAAGCTGATCCCCTCCCGGCTCCACGGCTCCAGCAGGCCGGCCGCGTCCCCGGCGACCAGCACCCGGCCGTGGCGCAGCGGCGAGTCGTCGGCCCGGCAGCGGGTCAGGTGGCCGGAGTCGTGTTCGGCCGGCACCTCGGCCAGGCCCAGCCGGGCGAGGAAGTCCCGCAGGTAGGCCCGGGTCCGGTCGCCCTCACCCCGGGCCGCGATCACCCCGACGGTGAGCCGGTCGCCCTTGGGGAAGACCCAGGCGTACGAGCCGGGGACCGGACCCCAGTCGAGCAGCAGCCGGCCGCGCCAGCGGGCCGCCTCGGCGGGCGGCACCGGCAGTTCCCGCTCCAGCCCCAGGTCCACCTGGCGGAACCGGACGCCCACGTGCCGGGCGGTCACCCCGGAGGAGCCGTCCGCCCCGATCACCGTGCGGGCCGTCACGGCGGTGCCGTCGGCCAGCCGTACGCGTACCCCGTCGGGGTCCTGGTCGAGGCCGCGGACGGCGAGGCCGCCGCGGACCTCGGCCCCGGCGGCCACCGCCGCCGCGCGCAGCCGGTCGTCGAACTCGTCCCGGCGCACCATCGTCACCAGCGGGGTGCCGTGCCGGCGGGTGAAGCCGCGCCGCCCGTCCCGGGTGAAGGTCACCCGGTCGACCCGGTCGTGCGCCGGCACCTCGATCCGGCCGGCCACCGCCGACAGGGAGGTGCCGATCAGGCCACCGCCGCAGGTCTTGTATCGGGGGTGGACGGCCCGGTCCAGCACCAACGTGCGGACGCCGGCCGCGGCGGCCACCCGGGCCGCGCAAAGCCCAGCGGGTCCGGCGCCGACGACGACGAGATCCCAGATGATCACGGGAGCCAGCCTAGGCCACCCGCCGGCCGACGGGCGCGCGCGACCCGACCGTCCGGCGGCGCATTGTCGGTCGTCCAGTGGGTAAGCCGCGGCACCCAGACCGCCCGGCCGGGCGGGTCGCAGCGAGGAGGTCACCATGCAGCAGGTACGTCTGTCGGAGGCCGAGGTACGGGTCTACGAGGCGGTGTCCGCGCTGGAGGCGCGCGGCCAGGTGCCGTACCCCGACATGATCGCCGAGGAGGCGGGGATGGCCGAGGACGAGGTGCACGCCCCACTGCACCTGCTCACCGAGAAGGACCTGCTGCACCGCGAGGACTCGCCGATGGCCGGGCTGGACTTCGGTCCACGCTGGTGCGCCCGCCAGACG
Source organism: Micromonospora sp. NPDC092111 (assembly GCF_044755745.1). Classification (NCBI taxonomy): domain Bacteria; kingdom Bacillati; phylum Actinomycetota; class Actinomycetes; order Micromonosporales; family Micromonosporaceae; genus Micromonospora; species Micromonospora sp. NPDC092111. The sequence continues at coordinate 32,382 of NZ_JBIVRQ010000008.1, read as the reverse complement.
GCGTGAGCGGCGCCGCCGGTTTGCCCCGCCGGAGCCCGGGTAGCGGTCGGATGTGCCCGACCGACGGCCCGTCGTGAACCCGGCGGACGACCGGCGCCGCTGGCAGGCCCTCGGGGTGGGCCTGGTCGCGGCGTTCATGACGCTGCTGGACGTCAGCATCGTCAACGTCGCCGTACCGTCGATCGAGCGGGCGCTGCACGCCGGTCCGAGCGACCTGCAGTGGGTGCTGTCCGGGTACGCGCTGACCTTCGGGCTGATCCTGGTGCCGGCCGGCCGGTTCGGCGACGCCCGAGGCCGCCGCAACGCCTTTGTGCTGGGCGTCGCCCTGTTCACCGTGACCAGCGCGCTCGCCGGACTCGCCCAGTCCCCCACCTGGCTGGTCGCCGCCCGGCTGCTCCAGGGCGCCGCCGCCGGCGTGGTCAACCCGCAGGTCGCCGGGCTGATCCAGCAGTTGTTCCGGGGCGCCGAGCGAGGTCGCGCGTTCGGTCTGCTCGGCGCGACCATCGGCGTCTCCACGGCCGTCGGCCCGCTGCTGGGCGGCCTGCTCATCCAACTCGGCGGCGAGGCACACGGCTGGCGGTGGGTCTTCTTCGTCAACGTGCCGGTGGGCATCGTCGCCGTGCTGCTCGGCTGGCGGCTGGTACCGGCCCGCCCCACCGGCCAACCCGACCGGCACAAACTCGACCCGGTCGGCGTACTGCTGCTCGGCGTCGGGGTGACGCTCCTGCTGCTGCCCCTGGTGCAACGGCAACAGTGGCCCGGCCCGTGGAAGTGGGCGCTGATCCCGGCCGGGCTGGTCGTGCTCGCCGGCTTCGGCCTCTGGGAACGCCGGTACGCCCGGCACCAGCCACCGCTGTTCGACCTGCGGCTGTTCCGGCTGCGTTCGTACAGCCTCGGGGCGCTGATCGGGCTGATCTACTTCGGCGGCTTCACCGCGATCTTCTTCATCTTCACCCTCTACCTGCAGAACGGCCTCGGCTCCAGCGCGTTGGTCGCCGGCCTGGCGATCACCCCGTTCGCCCTCGGGTCGGCGCTCACCGCCACGCTCGGCGGACGGGTCGTCAACCGGTTCGGTCGCCCGCTGGTCGGGATCGGTCTGCTCATGGTGCTGGTCGGTCTCTGCGCGGTGGATCTCGTGCTGCGCGGCTCCCCACACGGCTCGGTGCCGCTGCTGACGGCGGTGCCGCTGCTCCTCGCCGGCCTGGGCAGCGGCCTGGTGATCACCCCGAACCAGACGCTGACCCTGTCCGAGGTGCCGGTGCCGCAGGCGGGCAGCGCGGCCGGGATGTTGCAGACCGGGCAGCGGATCGGCTCGGCGGCCGGCATCGCCGGCGTCGGGGCGCTGTTCTTCTCGTCGCTGGCCAGCAACGGCGGTCAGTGGTCGGCGGCCTTCCGGCACTCCCTGGTGCTCGCCATCGGCATCATCGCGCTGGCCCTGATCGCCGCGGCGGTCGACATCGCGCTCAACCACCGCCGGCACCCCTCCTCCGCCCCGCCCGCACGGCGCTGACCACGAGGCGGGTGCTTCACCCCATCGCCGACCTCGTGTGACCAGGGGGCGCTCACCCGGCCGGCTCCGTACGGTCCATCGGGCGCGGCCGTGGCCCCGCACGGTCCACCGGGGCGACCCGTGGGCACCGCACGGTCCAGCGGGCGTGCCGTTCCCACGGTCCATCGGGCGTGGTGGTGGACTCCGCACGGTCATCGGTCGTGGCCGGGGCGGACGGTGACCATACGCGCGGTCCGGAGACGCCGCCGGCCGGCACCCCGGTTCGGGGTGCCGGCCAGTCTGCTGGTCGTGATCGGTGAACGTCAGCCGTTCCAGTACTGGGCGACGAGGTCGGCGGCCTGCTGCTCCCACTGCGCGTACGCGTCCGGGTACGCCGACACCTGCACCGTCTGCGCGGCCTCGGTCAACGGCATGTCCCGCCAACCGTCGACCTGCTTCAGACCCTTCTGGAACGCCATCGTCGAGTAGACCGGGTCGGTGATCTGCTCGGGGGTGCCCCAGCCGGAGGAGGGGCGCTGCTGGAACAGACCCAGCGAGTCGTGGTCGTTACGGTCACCGAGGTGGCCCAGGTTCTCCAGCTTCGACTCCTGCAGGGCGGTACCGACAGAGATCACCGCGGCCCGCTCGTTGAGGCCGGACTTCTTGGTGGCGGCGATGATCGCCTTGACGTTGGCGGTCTGCTCGCCGTTCAGGTCGATCCGCGACTGGGCACCCTGGGTGCCGTGCGGGATCAGCTTGGCCGGGTTGGGCTTGTCGGCCTGCACGGCCACGGCGACGGGCTTGGCGTCGATCGTGGGGGCGGCGAGGGCATGGGTGGCCGGGCCGGCGAACACCCCACCGGCGAAGGCCAGACCAGCGATACCGAGCACGCTCTTACGCAGCATCGTGTTCATGGGAAAGCTCCATTCGGGGGTCGGCGACGCACCCAGGGGGATGCGACGCAAGCACCACGACGGGGCGCTCAACAAACAAGGGGGAAAGTCATCGACCGGCGGCGGACCACACGAACCGGGGGGCTCGCGGCGCCGGGACCAGATGTAACGACCACCGGCCCACCGTCATTCCCAACGGGTACCGCCATCGAGCCAGGCAGCGGGGGCCGCTACTGCGGTCGTACGCAGGGTGTAACGCCCCGGGCCCGGCCGGGATTCCAGCCTGCGGGTGCCGCCGGTCACGGTCGGCGCGGATCACTCCTGGACGTCGCCGACGTGGCCTGCACGTCATCGCCACCGTGCGAGGCATGTCCGGAACGCTCCGGGCCAAGCGCGCCCCCACCCACGCCCAGCCCCGACGCAGGCCCGGCTCCTCCCGAGGCTCGGAGTCGGTCCCCCGGCCACCCGGCTTCGGGTGCATCTGTTGTCGCCATCGCCGCAACAAACGCACCCAGAGGGAGGCCGCGCCGCCCGGAGGCCGAGACGTGCCGGCTTGGCACCGGTCTTCGGGTGCGTCTGTTGCGGCCACAGCGACCAGAAACGCACCCCGAAGTGAGGGATGCGCGGATGTGGCGGAGCGCGGACGGGGTCAGCCCGGCCACCAGAGCCGACGCCAACCCGACTCCACATCCCAAACCGGACGGCGACGGGCATAGTCGAGCGGGGACAACGTCGCCGGGGACCGGGTGCCGGCACTGCCGCACTGATCGATTCCGTCGGCCATGACCGCGCCACTTGCTCGGAAGAGCACCGCAATCGACGTCGCCAGCTACGGCGATGATCCGCAGCGACAGGCTCGGGGACCGTGCCGCAGCGCCCGCACGCAGGCCCGACCAGTCGCCGCCGCACAGGCCGCCCAGGTCCCGCACTCGGGCCGCCGCGCCCCATGCCGGCCGACCAGGTCCCGCACCCGGGCCGCCGCGCCCGCACGCCGGCGGATCAGTCACCGCCGCACAGGTCCGCGCCGCGCCGACCCGACGACCTCAGCGGGGGACGGTCCCGCACCCGGGCAGCCGGCGGGGGAACAGCGCCACGGAGGCCGGGACGAACCACAGTGGAAGCATCGGCGAACACTCACCGCACGGGGCTGCGGACGGAGCGTGCCAGGCGGTAGACACATAGACCATGACGAACACCCTCGACCGTCGTACCCTCCTGCGCATCGCCGGCGCGTCCGCCGGCACCGCCGTGCTCGCCGGCGCCACCCTCGCCGCGGCCGGTACCGCCCACGCGGCGGACGGCGCGTTCCGGCACGGAGTCGCCTCGGGCGACCCGCTGCCGGACGGGATCCTGCTCTGGACCCGGATCACCCCCACCCCGGAGGCGCTGCCGGGCTCCGGAGTGGGCCCGGACGTCGACGTACGGTGGCAGGTCGCCGCCGATCCCGACTTCCGGTCGGTGGCCGCCGAGGGCGTGACGCCGACCGGCCCCGGCCGCGACCACACCGTGAAGGTGGCGGTGTCCGGGCTGGCCCCGGCGACGACGTACTGGTACCGGTTCGGGTACGCCGACGGCTGGTCGCCGACCGGGCGGACGATGACCGCCCCGCCGGTGGACGCGGCGGTCGACCGGCTGAGGATGGGGGTGGTGTCCTGCGCGAACTGGGAGGCGGGACACTTCGCCGCGTACCGGCGGCTGGCCGACCGGGGCGACCTCAACCTGGTGGTGCATCTCGGCGACTATCTCTACGAGTACGGCACCGGCGAGTTCGACGCCGGCGGCACGGTGGTCCGCCCCGTCGAGCCGGCGCACGAGGTGCTCACCCTGGCGGACTACCGGATCCGGCACGGGCTCTACAAGACCGACCCGGACCTGCGGGCGCTGCACGCCGCGCTGCCCTGGGTGATCACCTGGGACGACCACGAGGTCGCCAACGATGCCTGGTCCGGCGGGGCGGAGAACCACACCCCGGGCACCGAGGGCGCGTGGCCGGACCGGGTGGCCGCCGCCCGGCAGGCGTACCAGGAGTGGATGCCGGTGCGCATCGGCGCGGACGGCGCGATCTACCGCCGGTTCCGCTACGGCCAGCTCGCCGAGCTGTCCATGCTGGACCTGCGGTCGTACCGGTCGCAGCAGACCTCGGGTACGGCGGTGGACGACCCGGCGCGGACCATCACCGGGGACGCCCAGATGCAGTGGTTGAAGGCGGGCCTGGCCGGGTCGACGGCGCGCTGGAAGCTGGTCGGCAACCCGGTGATGATGGCCCGGGTGGACGTCGGTTCGCTGCCGGCGTGGCTGCTCGGGCCGCTGGGAGCGCTGCTCGGCATCCCGCAGAACGGCGCGGTGCTCAACGCCGACCAGTGGGACGGCTACAACGCCGACCGCAACGAGCTGGTGGACCACCTGCGGGCAACCGGCACGCGCGACGTCGTCTTCCTCACCGGGGACATCCACACCTCGTGGGCCAACGAGGTGACCACCCGGTCGACGGGGCTGTCCGACCCGGCCGCCGCCGAGTTCGTGGTGCCGTCGGTGACCAGCGACAACGTCGACGACTTCCTCAACCTGCCGGCCGGCAACGGGCTGAGCCTGCTCGGCGCGACCCTGCTCCGGACGACGAACCCGCACGTGAAGTGGACCGAGCTGGACGGGCACGGCTACGGCGTACTGGAGGTGACCCCGCAGCGCTGCCGGATGGACTGGTACCACCTGGCCGACCGGACCCGGGCGGACAGCGCGAGCCGCTGGGTGGCCGGTTTCTCGGTGGGCGCCGGCTCGTCGAGGCTGCGCAGGGAGAACGCGCCCGCCGGGTGATCGGGCAGACCGGCCCGGGCGCGCGGACGGCGACCGGCCGGCCCCCGGGACGGGGACCGGCCGGTCGGGTCGTACCAGGTCACCAGACCTGCTGGACGATGTCCGCCGCCTGCTCCTCCCACTGCGCGTAGGCGTACGGGAAGGCCGAGACCTGGACGGTCTGCGCCGCGGTGGTCAGCGGCAGGTCCTGCCAGCCGTGCACGTTCTTCAGCGCGTCGAAGAACGCCCGCGAGGCGTACCGCGGGTCGGTGATCTCCTCCGGCGTGCCCCAACCCGACGACGGGCGCTGCTGGAACAGGCCCTGCGAGTCGTGGTCGTTGTACGCGCCGAGATGACCCAGGTTGTACAGCTTCGACTCCTGCAACGAGGTGGCGACGCCGATCACCGCGCCGCGCTCCCCCACCCCGGTCCGTTTGGCCTCCTCGACGATGGCCCTGGCGTTGGCGAGCTGCGCGTCGTCCAGCGGGACGCGGGACTGGGCGCCCTCCACGCCGCGCGGGACGAGGTCGTCCTTGCTCGGCTTGTCGGCCGGGACGGCGGCCGTCCGGCTGCCCATGGTCAGCCCGGACTCGACCGTGGTGCTCTCCCGGCTCTTGCCGGTGGCCAGGTCGATCGCGGCCCTGGCGCCCTCGTGCGGTCCGCTGGTGACGGGGGCGGCCACAGCGGCCGGGCCGAACGCCAGGCCGCCGAGGGCGGCGACGCCGGCGATGCTCAGTGCGGTCCTACGGTCCTTCGCGATGGCCGGGAGCCATCGAGTGAAGTCCAGCTTCACGATGGTTGCCCTTTCGATCGTGGCGGCCCGCTCCGGATTGAGCGGGCCTCGGGGGACTACTGCCGGGCCGGCCCCGGGTTTGGGCACCGGCGGTACGGGAAACACAACCAGCTTCGCGTGTCGGTCATTCCGGAAATGCCGGCCCCGGCTCGGGCCGCGACGCCGGTCACCCGGCAGACCGGACAGCGGCCACCGGACCGGGACGGCCGGGCCGTTCAGGCGTACGGGGTGCCGTACCGCACCAGGACGTGCCAGAGCTGCTTGAGGTGCTGGAGGGTGTCCGCCGCCGGTCCCCGGTCCGCCCACCGGTCCGGCTCGCGGACCACGGCCGCCGCCGCCCGGCCGACCAGGGCGGCGTCGATCCGCTGGCCCGGCCGACCGAACTCGGCGTACACCCGGGCGGCCAGCGGCGGGATGGCCGGCCCACGGAACTCCGGGTCGACGCCGTCGACCGGCAGCGTGAAGCCCGCGTGGTAGCGCAGCGCGAAGCCGTGCCGACGGGCGGTCCGGGCCAGCACGCGCCCGGTGTCCGTGCCCCGGAACGACGGGTCCACCACCAGCTCGGCCACGTCCCGGGACAGCGCGATCCCCCCGTGCACCTGCGCCTCGACGTAGTCGTCCAGGGACCGCCCGTGGGCACCCGGCCGCCCCGCGACCGCCGCCCGGCGGCGGAGCAGGCCGCGCACCAGCCGGGCGGTGTCCATCCCGGCGACGCCCAGACTGGTCCCGGTCGCGGCGGTCGCGACGAGCAGCGCCGCCAGGATCGGCTCGCCGACGTCGGCGACCCCGAAGTCGGACGGGCCGACATGACTGTCGCCGAAGCAGAGGGTGGTCCGGGCCAGCACCTCCGGGCGCAGCCGCAGGTGGCACGAGCCGAACCGGGGGCAGGCGCCGTCCGGATGGTCCAGCAGGTTCAGGCCGCCGTAGACCGGACGCTCGGCGGGATCGACGCCCGGCCGCTGGTACGCCCCACCGAAGAGCGCCTCCTCCCAGCGGTCCCGGTCCCCGCCCGGGTACGCGGTCAGGCCGCCGTTGGAGATGCCGGTGACGAACTGGCTGACGTACCCGTCGTCGTCGGCGAGCGCCTCGGCCACCGTACGGCCGTCCGCGACCAGCCGGTCGGGATGGAAGTTGACGGTGAGCCGGCCGGCGGTGACCACCGCCCCGATCAACTCCTCGGGCCGATAGCTGGTGCCCGACCCCGCGAGGTACCGGGCGATCGTCGCCAACGCCGCCGGGCGGTCCCGCAACGCCACCGCCCGGACATGGTGCAGCGCGGCGGCCTGGGCGGGAGTCAGTACGACGGACACACCCGGCAGTATCGGGGACCGGCCGAAGCCCGGTCGACCGGATTCAGCCGCCGGTACCGAAACCGTCCTCGGTGGACCGTTCGTCGAGCGGGCGCAGTTCCTGGAAGAGGGTGAGCTGGAGACCTGCCGGCGCGTCGAGGCGCGAGTTGAGCGACTGCCAGGGCGTGACGGTGGGCGGGGCGATCTCGGTCGCACCGGCGGCGACGAGCCGGCCGGTGGCGGCGGTGGCGTCGTCCACCTCGAACGCCACCCGGATCCGTGGCGCCACCTGACGGCCCACCTCGACGTCGTCGATCATCCGCTTCTGCGCCGGGTTGGCGATCTCCAGGGTGGCCCGGCCGGCTTCCAGGATCACCACCCGGGCGTCCCCGTCGCCGGAGAACGCGGCCTGCTCGGGCAGGCCCAGGGCGTCCCGGAAGAAGGCGACCGCGGCGTCGTAGTCCTCGGCCTCCACCACCAGGCGGAGCTGTCGAACGGTCGGGGGCCGGTCGTCGCTCACCGGTCGATCCTAGGCCCGGGCGGGGCCGAGCCGGGCGAGCAGGGTCTGGTTGTCCGGGGTGGCGACGAGCCGACGCAGGAGCTGCTCCATGGCCTGCTGCCGGTCCAGTGCGGACAGCGCGGTGCGCAACGCCCGCAGCCGGTCCCCCTCCCCCGACCGGGCCAGCAACTCCTCCCGCCGGGTCCCGGACGACCGCACGTCCACCGCCGGGAAGGTCCGCCGGTCGGCCAGGGCCCGGTCCAGCCGCAGCTCGGCGTTGCCGGTGCTCTTGAACTCCTCGAAGATCAGCGTGTCGGCGGCGGAGCCGGTCTCCACCAGCGCCGAGGCCAGCATCGTCAGCGAGCCGCCACCCTCGACGGCGCGGGCGGCGGCGAGCAGCCGCTTCGGCGGCGCCAGCGCGGCCACGTCCACCCCGCCGGAGAGGGTACGGCCGCTGGGCCGGGCGGCCAGGTTGTAGGCGCGGGCGAGCCGGGTCAGCGAATCGAGCAGCACGACCACGTCGTGCCCCAGCTCGACCAGGCGCTTGGCCCGCTCGATCGCCAACTCCGCCACCGTGGTGTGGTCCTGCGGCGGACGGTCGAACGTGGCCGCGATGACCTCGCCCTTCACCGAACGAGACCAGTCGGTGACCTCCTCGGGCCGCTCGTCCACCAGCACCACCATCAGGTGACACTCCGGATTGTTGTGCGTGATCGCGTTCGCGATCGCCTGGAGCACCATCGTCTTACCGGCCTTCGGCGGCGACACGATCAACGCCCGCTGCCCCTTGCCCAGCGGCATCACCAGGTCGATCACCCGCGTGGTCAGGATGTGCGGCTCGGTCTCCAACCGCAGCCGCTCCTGCGGGTACAGCGCGGTCAGGTCGGCGTACTCGGGCCGGCGGCGCACCCGCTCGGGCGGCAGCCCGTTGACGTCGTCCACCCGTACCAGCCGGCCGTCCCGGGCGGCGCCGGTGATCAGGTCGCCGCGCCGCAGCCCGTGCCGGCGTAGCTGGGTGAGGGAGAGGTGCGGGTCGTGCGGCGAGGGCAGGTAGCCGTCGACCCGGACGACGGCGCGCCGGTCGTCGGCGTCGACCACACCGGCCACCGGCGTGAGATTTCCCTGTTCCATGGTCATCCCTTCAGGGCACGGCCCGGCGTGCGCCGGACTCGTGGTGGGCGGGCCGCCACCGTGCGGTGGCCGGCGTTGGAGAAGGTGTCCGGCGCGGACCGGTGCCGGCCCGGTGATCGGGGGTGACCGGCCCGACGGACAGCGCGACGGCGAACCGGACGGCCGGCAGGGTTCGGCCGTGGGGTCGCGGCGACCGGGCCACCACGGGACGGTGCCGGTGACTCCGTGGTCGGTGCCGGTGCTTCGCGGGCGACCGGGCGGCGGATGCACCACGGGCCGGGCGACGGCCTCGGGGAACTGCCGGGACGGGTGGACCGTCGGGCGGGGATCTGACCACGGGCGGCGCGGTGCGCCAACTTCCGGGTCTGGCCGCAGAATAGCGCAGCGGGACGGGGCCGGGCAAGCATTCCGGCGGTGGGGCGGCGAGCAGGGCGAGGTACCCCGTCGCACGACGACGGCGGTGGGGACCGGCCCGGCCGTTCCCCGTGCCCTCCCCGCCGCGCAGGTCCAGGCGGACGGCGCTGGGCGGCGGACGGGACGGGCGCGGCGGGGCGGGGCGGGCGCGGCGGGGCGGGCGCCGGTGATGCCGGGCGGGGGGACGGCGCTGGGCGCGGCCCGGCCGCCCGGCCGTGCTCAGTGGCCCCGGGCCAGCCACTCCGGCAGGTGCGGGGCCTCGGCGCCGACGGTGGTGTCGGCGCCGTGCCCGGTGTGCACCACCGTCTCCGGCGGCAGGGTGAGCAGCCGGGTCCGGATCGACTCCACGATGGTGGCGAAGTCGCTGTACGAGCGGCCGGTCGCACCCGGACCGCCGGCGAACAGGGTGTCGCCGGTGAAGACCGCGCCGAGCGCCGGGGCGTGGAAGCTGCACGCCCCGGGGCTGTGGCCGGGGGTGTGCAGCACCCGCAGGGTGGTGCCGGCGACGGTGATCTCCTGCCCGTCGGCCAATTCCCCGTCGGGGTCGAGACCGGGATGGACCAGGTCCCACAGCACCCGGTCGGCGGGGTGCAGCAGCACCGGCGCGCCGGTGGCCCTGGCCAGCCCGGGGGCGACCCGGACGTGGTCGTCGTGGGCGTGGGTGGCGAGGATGGCCACCACCCGCCGGTCGCCGACGGTCCGCCGGATCGCGTCGACGTCGTGCGGGGCGTCGACCACCACGCACTCGGCGTCGTCGCCGACCACCCAGACGTTGTTGTCGACGTCGAAGGTCTGCCCGTCGAGGGAGAAGGTGCCGGAGGTGACGGCGTGGTCGACCCTGGCCGTCACGGGAACACCACCACCGAGCGCAGCACGTCGCCGTGGTGCATCCGGCTGAACGCCTCCTCCACCTGGTCCAGGGCGATCTCCTCGGTGACGAAGGCGTCCAGGTCGAGGCGGCCCTGCAGGTAGAGCTGGGTGAGCACCGGGAAGTCCCGGCTGGGCAGGCAGTCGCCGTACCAGCTCGACCTGAGCGCGCCGCCCCGGCCGAAGACGTCCAGCAGCGGCAGGTCGACGGTCATCTCCGGGGTCGGCACCCCGACCAGGACGACGGTGCCGGCGAGGTCGCGGGCGTAGAAGGCCTGCTTCCAGGTCTCCGGGCGGCCGACCGCGTCGATCACCACGTCGGCACCGAAGCCGCCGGTGGCGGCCCGGATCGCCGCGACGACGTCCTCGGCGGAGGCGTTGACGGTGTGGGTGGCGCCGAACGCGCGCGCCCAGTCGAGCTTGCGGGCGTCGGTGTCCACCGCGATGATCGTCGACGCGCCGGCGAGGACGGCACCGGCCACCGCCGCGTCACCGACGCCCCCGCAACCGATGACGGCGACCGAGTCGCCCCGGGTGACCTGCCCGGTGTTCATCGCCGCGCCGAGGCCGGCCATCACGCCGCAGCCGAGCAGCCCGACGGCGGCGGGTCGGGCCGACGGGTCGACCCTGGTGCACTGTCCGGCGTGGACCAGTGTCTTCTCCGCGAACGCGCCGATGCCCAGCGCCGGGGTGAGTTCGGTGCCGTCGGTGAGGGTCATCTTCCGGGCGGCGTTGTGGGTGTTGAAGCAGTGCCAGGGTCGGCCGCGTCGGCAGGCCCGGCACTCGCCGCAGACCGCGCGCCAGTTGAGCACCACGAAGTCGCCGGGCGCCACCTCGGTGACGCCCTCGCCGACCTGTTCGACGATGCCGGCCGCCTCGTGGCCGAGCAGGAACGGGTAGTCGTCGTTGATGCCGCCCTCGCGGTAGTGCAGGTCGGTGTGGCAGACCCCGCAGGACTGCACCCTCACCACCGCCTCGCCGGGCCCCGGGTCGGGCACCACGATGGTGGTGACCTCGACCGGAGCACTCTTGCTCCGCGAAATGACGCCCCGGACTTCCTGGCTCACGCTGTCCTCCTGCTCCCGGCCCGGCGGTGGCCGTCTCGGTCACGTTCCCCGCCGAACCTACCGCGATCATGCCGACCGGCCCATCGGTCCGCCGGACTCGCCCCGCGCCCCGGCGCACGGCGCGGCCGACCCGGCTCGGGATGGTCGGGCGGGGCCGGGCGACCCCGACCCGGACAGCCGTCGGTGGGTGAACGGTCACCGGTGGTCACCCGACCCGACCCCGCCACCTGTGGTTACCGGACGGTTGGGCACAATCGACCCATGTCTCCCCGCCGGTGGCTGCTCGCCGATCAACTCGGGCCGCACTTCCTGGACGACGACCAGCAGCCGGTGCTGCTGGTCGAGGCCACCGAACTGTTCCGGCACCGGCGACTACACCGGCAGAAGGCGCACCTGATCCTCAGCGCCCTGCGGCACCGCGCCGCCGAACTGGGCGACCGGGCGCTGCTGGTGCGTACCGGCACGTTCCGGGAGGCCCTCGCCACGGTCGACGGCCCGGTCGAGGTCTGCCATCCGACCACCCGCACCACGGCGCGTTTCGCCCGGTCCGTCCCGGGGCTGACGGTGCTGCCGCCGCGCGGCTTCCTCACCGACCGGGCCGACTTCGCCGGCTGGGCGGACCGGGCCCGGCGGGGGCCGCTCCGGATGGCCGACTTCTACCGGCACGCCAAGCGCCGGCACGCCGTGCTCACCGGCCCGGGGCCGACCGGCCGTCCGCGTACGGCCACCACCGCCCGCACCCTGGACGTGCCGCCTCCACCGCCGATCGTCGAGGACGAGATCGACGCCGGGGTCCGCGCCGACCTGGACCGCTGGGAGCGGGACGGGGTCCGCTTCACCGGCCGGGACGCCCCGCGTGCGTACCCGGCCACGCACGCCGAGGCCGAGGAGCGGTTGACCCACTTCGTGCGGTACCGGCTGCCCGAGTTCGGCCGGTACCGCGACGTGATGAGCGCCGGGGATCCGCTGCTGGCGCACAGCGTGCTCTCCTCGTCGTTCAACCTGGGGTTGCTCGACCCGGAGGTGGCCGTCCGCCGGGCGGAGGCGGCGTGGCGCGACGGCGACGCTCCGCTGGGCTCGGTCGAGGCGTTCGTCCGGGGCCTGCTCGGCTGGCGGGAGTTCCTCTGGCAGCTCTACTGGTACTTCGAGCCGCCCTTCCGGGGCGCCGGCTGGCTGGCCGCGACCGGTTCGCTACCCGAGTGGTTCGTCGAGCTGGACGCCGACGCGGTGGAGGCCCGGTGCCTGTCCGACGTGCTCGCCGGGGTGCGGGACCGGGCCTGGGCGCACCACGCCCAACGGCTGCTGGTGCTCGGCAACTACGCGTTGCAGCGGGGCTGGCGCCCGGCCGAGCTGGCCGACTGGTTCACGCGCAACTTCGTCGACGGCGCCGACTGGGTGATGAACGCGACCGTGATCGGCATGAGCCAGTACGCCGACCTGGCCCGGGTGGACACCCGCCCGTACGCCGTGGACGGGCGGTACGTCGACGAGATCAGCGACTACTGCACCGGCTGCCGCTACCAGCCGGACCGGACGCTCGGCGACCTCGCCTGCCCGTACACCGGCGGTTTCGACGCGTTCCTGCACCGTAACCGGGAGAAGCTGGTGGCCGACCCGCGGCTCGCCGCGGAGCTGACCTCCCGCGACGATCCGGAGCAGCGGGACGCCGTGCTGGCGCAGGAGGAGAAGCGGGGCAGCACCGCGCCGTGACCGGCCGCCCGCCAGGGGCAGCCGGTTGGGCGGGTCGGCGTCCCGACCGGTCAGCCGGCCGGCGGGGCCGCACCGGCCGACCAGAACTCGCGCAGCATCCGGTGCAGCTCGTCGGCCCGCTCGATCTGCGGCATGTGCCCGCAGTCGGCGAAGAGGTGGGTACGGGCCCGGGGCAGCCGCGCCCGGGCCGCGTCGAGGTGCGCGGCGGGCAGGATCAGGTCCCGGTCGCCCCAGACCACCAGCACCGGGACGTCGAGCCGGGCCACCTCGGCCAGCAGTTCGTCCCGCCACTGCGGACGGACCCCTCCGGCGGTGCCGAGGTCGCGCACGATCTCGGCCATCACCCGGGCGGCGTAGGGCTGGCGGGCCAGTTCGAGGGCGTACGCGATCCGCTCGTCGGTGACGTACCCCGGGTCGTGGAAGATGGCCCGCTCGGTACGACGGGCCACCGCCCGGCTGGGCCGCAGCAGCACCCGGGCCAGCGGGCGCACCGCGAGCAGCCGCAGCGCGACGGTGACCTCCCGGCCGAAGCCGGCGCTGTCGACCAGCGCGAGGCTGGCCACCCGGGACGGCTCGGCGACGGCCAGCCGCATGGCGACCGCGCCGCCCAGGGAGTTGCCCACCAGATGCGCGGGCCGGTCGACGCCGACGGCGTCGAGGTAACGGCCGACGAACCGGGCCAGCGCCGGGAGGGTGGCCGGGCCGGCCATCGGCAGCGAGCCGCCGTGGCCGGGCAGGTCGACGCTGTGCACCCGGAACCCGTGGGTGAGCAGTTCGTGCTGGTCGGTGAAGTCACGCAGGGACCGCCCGATGCCGTGCAGCAGGACCACCGGCGGTCCGGCGCCGTCGACGCGGTGGCGGACCCGCCGTCCGTCGACGGTGACGTGCCGGGGGCGCAGACCGGCCGGGGCGCTCACGCGACGTCCCCGACGGGCAGCTCGGACGCGGTGGCCGCCGGGCGGCCGGCACCGGGCACCCGGGTGCCGGCGAGGCGGTTCATCCCGACGGCGAGCAGCCGGCCGTAGGAGGCGGGCGCGATCCGGGCCAGCAGGTCGGGCAGCTTCGCCGACCAGCCGATCAGCACCCGACCGCGGCGGCGCTCGACGCCGCGCAGGATCACCTCGGCGGCCCGCTCCGGCGCGATGGTGAGCAGCTTCTCGAACTGCCGCCGCCCGGTCTCGAACTCCTCCCGGGCCACCCCGCTGCCGACCCGGGCGTTGCGGGCGATCCGGGTGGCGATGCCGCCGGGATGGACCGAGGTGACCCCGATGCCGTCGTCGACCAACTCGTGCCGCAGCGCCTCGGTGAAGCCCCGGACGGCGAACTTGCTGGCCGAGTAGGCGGCCTGCCCGGCCGGGGCGATCAGCCCGAACAGGCTGGAGACGTTGACCAGGTGGGCACCGGGCTCGGCCTTCAACGCGGGCAGCAGGGCATGGGTGAGCTGCACCGGCGCCCGGAAGTTGACGTCGACAACCCAGTGGAACTCGTCCATGGTGACCTGGTCGAACCGGCCGCCGAGGGCGACCCCGGCGTTGTTGACCAGCAGCCGGATCCGCGGGTGCCGGGCCTGGATCTCCTCGGCCACCCGGGCGGTCGTACACAGGTCGGCCAGGTCGACCAGGTGGGTGTCGACCCGCCGGTCGGGGTGGCCGGCGCGGATCGCGGCGGCCACCGCGTCGAGCCGTTCGGCGTCCCGGTCGAGCAGGACCAGGTCGCTGCCGCGCCGGGCCAGCCCGTGGGCGAGCGCCGCGCCGATTCCGCTGGCGGCGCCGGTGACCACTGCGGTCCCGGCCGTGAAGACGAAGGTACGCACGCGGCCTCCTTGCTGCGTGGTAGGGGTGGTGGGGTGGGTGGACGGGCTCAGCCGACCGGGGCGTCGGCGGCGACCGGGGTGGCCCGGGAGAAGCGGACCCCCTCGTCGGTGAGCCGGCCGTGCCTCATCATCATGACGTCCCGCGGATAGTTCTGGTAGAGCCGCCAGGGCGCCCGGGCACCCTGCTTGGGCAGGGCGTCCACACTGCGCAGCACGTACCCCGAGTGGAGGTCGATCAGTGGCGCCAGGTCGCCGTCGGGCGGGGCGACCGGGGTGACGATCTGCTGGCCGGTGGCGTCCAGGTGGCGCAGCAGCCGGCAGACGTAGGTGGCGACCAGGTCGGCCTTCAGCGTCCAGGAGGCGTTGGTGTACCCGATGGTCAGCGCGAAGTTCGGCACCCCGGAGAGCATCATGCCCTTGTACGCCACGGTCCGCGCCAGGTCGACGTCGACGCCGTCCACGGCGAGGGTCATCCCGCCCAGGGCGAGCAGGTTGAGGCCGGTGGCGGTGACGACCACGTCGGCGGGCAGTTCGGTGCCGGAGCCGAGCCGGACCCCGCCCGGGGTGAAGGTGTCGACGGTGTCGGTGACCACCGAGGCGCGACCGGCGGTCAGGGCCGCGAACAGGTCCCCGTCGGGGACCACGCAGAGCCGCTGGTCCCAGGGGTCGTAGCGGGGTGAGAAGTGCCGGTCGACGTCGTAGCCGGCCGGCAGCCGGCCCTTGGCGGCCCGCCGCAGCAACGACCGCACCAGCTTCGGGGCACGCCGGCTGAGCTGGTAGTTGGCGGTGCCGAGCAGCACGTTCTTCCAGCGCACCACCGGGTACGCGGCCTTCGGCGGCAGCCAGCGGCGCAGCGCGTCGGCGATCCTGTCCCGGGCGGGCAGCGCGATCACGTACGTGGGTGAGCGCTGGAGCATGGTGACGTGGGCGGCGCGCGCGGCCAGCGCCGGTACCAGGGTGACCGCGGTGGCGCCGCTGCCGATGACGACCACCCGGCTGCCGGTGTGGTCGAGGTCCGCGGGCCAGTGCTGCGGGTGCACCAGCCGCCCGGTGTACCGCTCCACGCCCGGGAACTCGGGGGTGTGGCCGGCGTCGTAGCGGTAGTAGCCGGCGCAGGTGAAGAGGAACCCGCAGGTCAGCACCACGTCCTCGGCGGTGTCGTCGCGCCGGGCGTGGACCGTCCAGCGCGCGGTGGCCCGGTCCCACTCGGCGCGCACCACCCGGTGCTGGAAGCGGATGTGCTCCTCGACGCCGTAGTCCCGGGCGGTCTGGCGGACGTAGCGGCGGATGGACTCGCCGTCGGCGATGGCCTTCGGATCGGTCCACGGTTTGAACGAGTAGCCGAGGGTGAACATGTCCGAGTCGGAGCGGATGCCCGGGTAGCGGAACAGGTCCCAGGTGCCGCCGATCGCGTCGCGCGCCTCGAGCACCGCGTACGTCTTGTCGGGACAGTCGCGGCGCAGGTGGCAGGCGGCACCGATGCCGGACAGCCCAGCTCCGACGATGAGCACGTCGACGTGGTCGGTGGCCATCGCATCTCCCGGGTCCGAGGCGGTGACCGGACACTATCCACCGCCGTCGACGTCGTCAACAGCGTGTCGAGCAGCGTCGACAGGCTGTCGAGTCACCGGTAGCATCGACGGACATGACGTCCTGCCGTACCTCCGCCGGCCCGGCCCGGGGTCGGCGGACCGCCCGGTCCGTCGGCGACGACCGGGAGCTGGCCATCCTGGCGACCGCCGAACGGCTGCTGGAGCAGCGCGCCTTCGCCGAGATCTCGATCGACGACCTGGCCCGGGGCGCCGGCATCTCCCGACCCACCTTCTACTTCTACTTCCCGTCGAAGGACGCGGTGCTGCTCACCCTCCTCGACCGGGTCACCGAGGAGGCCCACCGGGCCGCCGGGGACGTGCTGGTCCACCTCGCCGACGACCCACGGGCCCGCTGGCGGGAACTGATCAGCCGGTTCCACGCCACCTTCGGCGGGCACCGCGCGGTGGTGCTGGCCTGCGCCGAGGTGCGCGGCACCAACGCCGAGGTGCGCCGACTCTGGGCCGACGTGCTGCGCCGCTGGGTGCAGGCGGTCGAGGGGGTGATCGAGGCGGAACGGCACCGTGGCGGCGCCCCGCCCGGCGTGCCCGCCCGCGACCTGGCCATCGTGCTGATCTCGATGAACGAACGGGTCTGGTACGCCACCTTCGCCGGCGACGGTCCGGCGGTGGCCGAGCGGGACGCCGTCGACGTACTGCTCGACGTGTGGTTGACCAGCGTCTACCGCACCACCCACCCGACGCCCGGCCCGCCGCCGGACGGGTGCCACCCACCGGCCCGCTGACGCCCGGCACCGTCGGCGCTCAGCGGCCGACGTCGCGCAGCGCCGCGCCGATCGCGGCGACCCCGTCGGCGATGTCACCGGCGGTGTTCGCGGCATAGCCGAGCACCAGGCCCGGCGGGTACGGGCGTTGGGCGTGCCAGGACAGCGGCTGCGCCTTCACCCCCCGGCGCAGCGCCGCCGTGGCCAGCGCGACGTCGTCGAACCGGCCGGCGAAGGTGACGGTCAGGTGCAGCCCGGCCGCCGCGCCGTGCACCGTCGCCCCGGGCAGGTGCGCGGTGACCGCCCGGATCATCGCGTCCCGGCGGCGTACGTGGCGGCGACGCAGCAGGCGCAGGTGCCGGTCCAGGTCACCCGAGGTCATCAGCTCGGCCAGCACCAACTGCGGCAGCACCGCGTTGCCCAGGTCGGCCATCCGTTTCGCGTCGACCAGCGCGTCATGGTGCTGGTGCGGCACCAGCGCCCAGCCGATCCGCAACGCCGGGGCCAGCAGCTTGGAGACGCTGCCGGTGTAGCAGACCCGGTCGGGCAGCAGGCCGCGCAGCGCCGGCACCGGGGGCCGGTCGTACCGGTGCTCGGCGTCGTAGTCGTCCTCCAGCACCAACCCGCCGTCGCGGGCCCACTCGGCGAGGCGGCGACGCCGGTCACCGTGCAGCACCACGCCGGTCGGGAACTGGTGGGCCGGGGTGAGCAGCACCGCCGGGTGCCCGGCGGCGGCCAGCTCGTCGACCCGCAGGCCGTGCCCGTCGACGGCCACCGGTGGGGTGTCCAGCCGCCAGTTGCGCAGGTGCTGGCGTACCCCGAGCGAGCCGGGGTCCTCGACCGCGACGGTGTGCACGCCGCTGTCGTGCAGGACCTGGGCGAGCAGGCCGAGCGCCTGGGAGACCCCGGCGACGACCACCACCTCGTCCGGGTCGGCCCGGATCCCCCGGGTGCGGGCGAGGTGGGCGGCGACCGCCCGGCGCAGCCCCGGGGCGCCCCGCGGGTCGCCGTAGCCGAAGGCCGCCGCGTCCAGGTCGCGCAGCACGGTCCGCTCGGCGCGCAGCCAGGCCGCGCGGGGGAAGGCCGCCAGGTCGGGTACGCCCGGCGAGAGGTCGACCCGGGCCGGCACCGCACGCAGCGCCTCGAACACCTCGGTGCCCGGCGTGGGGGCGAAGAGCGCCTCGGGCGCAGGTGCCGGCGGCGCGGCCAGGGAGCGGGGGGCGACCGGCGCGGCGACCACCACGGTGCCGGCGCGGTCCCGGCCGGCGACGTGCCCCTCCTCGGCGAGCCGCTGGTACACCTCGGTGACCACGCCCCGGGACACGCCGAGGTCGGCGGCGAGTTCCCGGCTGGCCGGGAGCCGGCCGCCGAGCGGCAGTCGACCGTCGGCGATCGCGGCGCGCAGCCGGTCGGCCAGCCAGTCGGTCCGGCGGCCGGGCGGGGCGGTGCCGACGTCGAGGGCGAGGAAGTCCGACCCGGCAGTTGTGGACCCGTCGGCAGCGTGCGGTTTGGCCCTGTTCACCGGGCCATTGTGGCAGCAGGGTGGAGCCTGTGAGCATCACCTTCCTGCTGGCCACGCTGGTCGTGGTCGGCACCCCGGGCGCCGGGGTGGTCTACACCCTCTCGGCCGCGCTGTCCCACGGCCGCCGCGCCGGTGTGATCGCCGCGTTCGGCTGCGCCACCGCCATCGTGCCGCAGCTCCTGGCCGCGTGCACCGGCCTGGCCACGCTGCTGCACACCAGCGCGACCGCGTTCACCATGCTGCGCTACCTCGGGGTCGGCTACCTGCTGTACCTGGCCTGGCTGACGGCCCGGGACCGGTCCGCCTTCACCGCCACCGGGCCGCCCGTACCGCCCCGGCCGGCGCACCGGGTGATCCTGTCCGCCGTGCTGGTGAACGTGCTCAACCCCAAACCCGTCCTGTTCTTCGTGGCGTTCCTGCCCCAGTTCGTGCCGGTGGACGCGCCGGACGGCACCGTCCGGATGCTGACCTGCGGCGCGGTGTTCGTCCTGGTCACCTTCCTGGTCTTCGCCGGGTACGGGATCGCCGCCGGCGCGGTACGGGACCGGGTGCTGGCCCGGCCCCGGCTGACCGACTGGCTGCGCCGCGCCTTCGCCGGGTCGTTCGTCGCCCTCGGCGTCGCCCTGCTGTTCGCCGACCGATGAGGAGCCCCACCATGCGTTTCCGACACTCCCCCGCCGTACGGGCGGCCCACCCGGAACTGGTCGCCGGGGTGCTCGCCGCCGACGGCATCACCCCGGACCCCGTGCTGGACGAGCGGATCGCCCACTTCACCGCCGTGGCCGCCCGCCGGCTGGCCGGCGGGGGCGAGAGCGGCTTCCCCGAGATCCGTGCCTGGCGTCGCGCCTTCGCCGCGACCGGCCTGCCGCCGACCCGGTACCGGTGCGCGGCCGAGTCGCTGCTGCGCCGCTACCGCCGGGAGGGCGCGCTGCCCCGGCTGCACCCGCTGGTCGACCTCGGCAACGCGGTCTCGGCGGCGTACGCGATCCCGGTCGCCGTCCTCGACCGGGACCGGATCGACGGCGACCTGGAGGTGCGCCCCGCCCGGGGGGACGAGGAGTACCTGACCTTCACCGGCGGCGCCGAGCGCCCCGACCCCGACGAGGTGATCTTCGCCGACGACGCGGGACGGGCGCACTCGCGACGCTGGACCCACCGGCAGAGCGCCTGGTCGGCGGTCCGCCCCGACACCACCCGGGTGCTGATCGTGGTGGAGGCGCTGCACGCCGGGGCGGACCGGGACGTGCCAGCCCTGCTCGACACCCTCACCGCCGAACTGGCGAAGGGCTGGCGGGTCGACTCCCGTGGGACGGTGCTGACCGCAGACGCGCCCGGGTACCGCGTGTCCGGTTGAGTCGCGGCGGCGACCCGGGAGAGCATTCGTCGCGACACCGATGAGTCGACGCGTCCACCGACGTTGTACCGGCGACGACGACAACCGACAGGCCGGGAGGCCGGATCGTGGACTTCAAGCTCGAACTCGTGGTGGTGCCGGTGACGGACGTCGACCGGGCCAAGGAGTACTACCAGGAACGCACCGGCTTCCGGCTGGACGTCGACCACCGGGACGGAGACTTCCGGGTGTTGCAGTTGACCCCACCCGGCTCGGCCTGCTCCATCGCGCTGATGGGCAGCCCGGACACGGCCGGCACCCTACGCGGCCTGCACCTGGTGGTCGCCGACGTGGAGGAGGCCCGCACGGAGCTGCTGCGCCGGGGCGCCGAGGTGGGCGAGGTGTTCCACTTCGCGGCCGGCGGGGTGCAGACCCCCGGGCCCGACCCGCAGCGCCGCGACTACGGGTCGTTCCTGTCGCTGCGCGACCCGGACGGCAACGAGTGGCTGGTGCAGGAGGTGGGCCGGTCGTGACCGCCCCGGACGACGTCGCCCTCGGGCCGGACTTCGCCGAACTGGTACACCGGCACCACCGGGAGCTGCACCTGCACTGCTACCGGCTGCTCGCCTCGTTCGACGACGCCGAGGACGCGGTGCAGGAGACGTACCTGCGGGCCTGGCGGGGCCGGGACGGCTTCGACGGCGGGCCGCTGGTGCGGGCCTGGCTCTACCGGATCGCCACCAACGTCTGCCTGGACGTGCTGCGCCGCACCGCCCGGCAGCCCCGCGCCGCGCGGTCGCTCGCCGAGGTGCCGTGGTTGCAGCCGTACCCGGACCGGCTGCTCGACGGGGTGGCCCCCGACGAGGAGCGACCGGACGCGGTGGTGGTCACCCGGGAGACGGTGGAGCTGGCGTTCCTCGCCGCGATGCAGCTCCTGCCGGCCCGGCAGCGGGCGGCGTTCCTGGTCCGCGACGTGCTCGGCTGGTCGTCGGCGGAGACCGCCGAGCTGTTGGGCACCAGCGTGGCGGCGGCGAACAGCGCCCTGCAACGGGCCCGGGCCACCATGCAGGCCCGGCTGCCGGCCCGGCGGGCGGACTGGACCACCGGCGCGGACGCCGACCGGGAGCTGCTGGCCCGGTTCATCGACGCGCACGAGCGTGGTGACGCGGCGGCGGCGCTGGCCGTCGCCGCCCCGGACCTCCGGGTCACCATGCCGCCCGCCCCGCTCTGCTTCGACGGCGTCGACCAGGTCAGGCCGCTGCTGGAACGGGCCTTCGGCCCGGACCGGGCGGGCGACTGGCGGTTGCTGCCCACCCGGGCCAACCGGATGCCGGCGGCGGCGAGCTACCTGCGGCGGCCCGGGGACACCGCGTTCCGGCCGTTCAAGCTGGACGTGCTGCGGGTGCGGGACGATCGGATCGCGGAGATCACCACCTTCGGGTACGCGCTCTTCCCCCAGTTCGGGCTGCCGGCCTCGCTGTGACCCCGGCCGCCCGCCCGGTCCGGGCGGGCGGGGTCAGGCCGTCGTGCCGGGCGGAAGGTAGCGGTAGCCCGACCCGAGGGTCTCGGTGAACCAGCCGTCGACACTGGCCAGGCCCCGGTCGTTGAGCTGCGCGTCGTGGATCGGGTGGGTGTGCGCCGCGCCGACCGCCCGCGCGAAGTCGATCGCCTCGGTGAGCTTGAGCCAGGACGCCTGCGCCGGCACCAGCAGCGTCTCCACCGGCCGGCCGGGCCGGTGGAGACTGTCACCGGGGTGATCCGCACCTGCGGCAAGCTACGCCGGCCGCCGCCGGTCCGCCGTCCCGTCGACGCCCCGGTCGGTGGCGGCGGACCGGCTCGGTTCCGCGCCCGCCGGCTCGTCGCCGTGCAGCCGGCGCAAGGCGGCGGCCAGCGCGACGTCGGCGGCCGGGCCGTCACCCCAGGCCCGAGCCAGCTCGACGGTGCGGCCGAGGGTGCCCTCGCCGGGTCGTTCGGCCGCCACGGCGGCCCGCATCATGCGGTGGAAGGTGACGGTGATGGCATCGGCGTCATCGGCGATCATGTGCAGCACGGTAGCCACCCGGTCCGACGGTTCCGGCGACCAGGGCCCACGCCGGCAGGTACGGACGATGCCGACCGCCCCGGCACACCCGGCCCGCCCACCGCCGGCGAGGCCGGTCCCGGGCGGCGGGAGGCCGACGTCGGGCGGCGGCCCGGCCGGACGGACAATGGTCGGGTCGGTCCGGATCAGCGGGCCGGCACCGTCGAGGCAGGGAGAGACCGGTCAGCATGTCGGAAACCCCCGGGCTGCGCGCCGACTGCGCCCGCTGTGTCGGGTTGTGCTGCGTCGCCCCGGCCTTCGCCGCGTCGACCGACTTCGCCCGGGACAAGCCCGCCGGGCAGCCCTGCCCGAACCTGCGCGCCGACTCCCGCTGCGGCATCCACACCGAGCTGCGGGAGCGCGGCTACCCCGGCTGCACCGTGTTCGACTGCTTCGGCGCCGGGCAGCAGGTCACCCAGGTCACCTACCCGGGACGGGACTGGCGCGACGACCCGGCCACGGCGGCGGGCATGTTCGCCGCCTTCACCGTCGCCCGGCCACTGCACGAGCTGCTCTGGTACCTCACCGAGGCGCTGGCGCTCACCTCGGCCGGCCCGCTGCGGGACGAGCTGACCGCCGCCCTGGACACCACCCGTGCCCTGGTCGCCGGCGGCCCGGAGGAGCTGCACGCGGTCGACGTGGACGACCACCGGGCCCGGGTGAACCCGCTGCTTTCGGCGGCCAGCGAGGCCGCCCGGGCCGGCACCGGCGGGCCCGACCGGCGGGGTGCGCTGCTGCTCGGCGCCGACCTGCGCGGCGCCGACCTGGTGGGGGCGAACCTGCGCGGGGCGCGCCTGGTCGGCGCGGACCTGCGCGGAGTGGACCTGCGCCGGGCCGACGTCACCGGCGCGGACCTGCGCGGCGCGGACCTACGCGGCGCCGACCTGTCCGGCACGCTCTTCCTGCACCAGTCCCAGCTCGACGCGGCCCGTGGTGACCGGCGCACCGCCCTGCCGGCGGGGCTGGCCCACCCCGGGCACTGGACCGGGCTGACCCTCACCCCCGTCCGGCGACGCCCCACCGGGGGCCGGGCCGCCGGCACCGGCGTCGCCCGCCGGGGACGCGGCCCCCGGCGCTGACGCCCGACGGGGTTGGTTTGCCGGCCGGCATCGCGGGCAGGCAGGTCGGCATGACGGATGAACGACGCACCGACCGGGCCAGCACCGACGAACCGGACGGCGTGCCGGCGTACGAGGCGTCGCTGCGCCCGCCGGGCGAGTCGCTGGGCCGGGGCGGGGACACCGGCGACGACTTCGCCGACCTGCCGGCCGAGGAGCACCTGTCGGCCCGGCAGACCAGCCGCGCCGGCTACGACGTGGACGCGGTCTCCGGCGCGGCCGACCCCGCCCAGGACGAGGCGGTGCACCCACCCACCGAGTAGCCACCCGCCCGGGCCGCCCGGTCCCCCGGCCGGGCGCTCTGTGGCCTGGGCCGCCCGGTCCCCCGGTCGGGTGCACCGTGGCCTGGGCCGCCGTGGGACGGGACGGCGCGATCGGGATCGCCTCGGTAGGGTGCCCCAGGTGACCAGGCACCTGGAGTTCGACCGGCTACACAACTTCCGCGATCTCGGCGGCTGGCGGACGGCCGACGACCGGACGGTGCGCTGGCGCCAGCTCTACCGATCCGACTCACTGGCCAAGCTCGCCGGCGACGACCTGGACCGGTTCCGGGCGCTCGGTGTCGGGACCGTCATCGACCTGCGGTACCCCTGGGAGATCGCCGCCCGCGGCCGGGCCCCCGAGGTCGACGGCGTCACCTGGCTCAACCTGAGCGTCGAACACCGCCCCTACGACCAGGCCGAGATCGACCCGGACGTCGACCCGTGGCGGTACCTCGCCGACCGGTACGCCGAGGTCGCCGTCGACGGCGCGGACGAGCTGCGGCAGGCCGTGCAGACGATCGCCGCCGCCGACGCCCCGCTGGTCTTCCACTGCGCCTCCGGCAAGGACCGCACCGGTCTGCTCGCCGCGCTGGTGCTGGCCCTGCTCGACGTCTCCGACGAGCAGATCGCCGAGGACTTCGCGCTGACCGAACTGGCCACCGCCCGACTGGTCGCCGACTGGCGGGCCGCCCACCCGGGCCGGACCCTGCGCTGGCCCGGCTACGGGCGGGCACCGGCCCGGATCATCGAGCTGGTGCTGGCCGACCTGACCGCCGCGCACGGCTCGCTGCCCGGCTACGCCCGGGACGTACTCGGTGTCGACGACGACGTGGTCGCCGCCCTGCGCGACCGGCTGCTGGAGGCGTGAGGAGACTCCCCGCCGCCCGCCGCCCGCGCCTCGGTCATCCCCCGGTTGGCCAGGGCGTCCGCCCGCTCGTTCTCCGGGTGGCCGTTGTGCCCCTTCACCCAGTGCCAGCTCACCTCGTGCCGGCCGCAGGCCGCCTCCAGCCGCTGCCACAGGTCGGCGTTCTTCACCGGCTGCTTCGCCGCGGTCAACCAGCCGTTGCGTTTCCACGACGCCAGCCAGCTCGTGATCCCGTTGCGCACGTACGTGCTGTCGGTGTGCAGCCGCACGGTGACCGGCCGGGTGAGCGTCTCCAACGCCTCGATCGCGGCGGTCAGCTCCATCCGGTTGTTGGTGGTCGGGGTGGCCTCACCGCCGCACAGCTCCCGCTCGTGCCCGCCGTAGCGCAGCACCGCGCCCCAGCCACCCGGGCCGGGGTTGCCGCTGCACGCCCCGTCGGTCCAGATCTCCACGACCCTGCCGGCCGCCGCGTCCACCATGCCGCCGAACCTACCGGGCCCGGCCGCGGCGACCGGCAGCCGGCCCGGCACCCGTCGGGGGGCCGGCCGGTGCTGGTCCGGCGGGCCGGCCCCCCGACGGAAGTCGGCCCGGCGTCACCCGAACCGGTCGGCTAGCCCCGGGACAGCCGGGCCCGCAGCCGGCCGGCGGCGTCGCCGACCACCGCCGACGTCATCGGCAGCAGCGGGCTGGACCGCATCACCGCCAGGTCCTCCGCCGGACCGGTCGCGCCGTCGAGGAACCGCAGCACCCGCTGCGCCGGGTTCCGGTCGAAGAGCCGCTCGAAGAACTCCGGGCCGCCAACCGTGCCGGAGTCCAACGCCCGCAGCGCGACCGCGTCCATCCACCGGTGCCGACCCGGGTACGCCGGCCGGGGCACCGGGGGCCGGCCGGCCGCCAGCGCCCGGGCCACCTGGTCGGCCTGCCGGTGCATGGCGGAGAAGGTGAACCCGGTGGACGGGCGGGTCGCCCCGCCGGCGGTGCCGAGGCGGACCACCCGGGGCGAGGGCCGGCCGTCGAACGGCGCGTCGGTCATCGGGATCACCCCGTCCTCCACCTCGCGGACGGTCAGCGCGGCCAGGTCCAGGCCGAGCAGCCCGGCGTAGCCGCGCAGCCCCGCGTCGTACCCGTCGTCGCCGAGCAGCGCCGGGGAGAACTCGGTGTACTCGACCAGGGCGTACCGGTCGCTGACCGGCAGCACGTACCCGAAGGAGACACCCCGGGCCGGCTGCGGGGTCCGGAAGTCCATCAGCACCGCCCGGGCCGGGTCGAAGACCGGGACCGGCGACTCCAACCACCAACCCCGGAAGTGCTGCCACCAGGTGGTCCGGCCGGGCCGCCGGGGCGGCCGGGGACGCGAGTCGAGCACCCAGCCGGCCCGCAGCAGCACCCGCCCGTCGGTGTCCCGCACGGCCACCGTCGTACCGTCGTCGTCGAGCGCGCCCACCGACGCGTCGACCCGGGTGGCGCCGAGCCGCCGGGCCGCCTCGGCGGCCCGCTCGTACACCGGCGCGGAGCGCAGCATGGCGTACCGCAGCGGCGCCAGGTCCAGCACCCGCCGGCCGGCCCCGGTGGTCACCTCCACCCGCGACCAACTCGCGCTGAGCATCGGATCCAGATCGCCGCCGGGAGGGCCCCAGAACGCCCAGGTACGGTCCTGGCCGCGCTTGCGCACCGGGTCGACCACGGCGATCCGCAGGCCGGCGACGTCGTACCGGTCGAGCGCGGCGAGGACCAGCGAACCGGCGCCGCCGCCGCCGACCACGGCCAGGTCGACCTCGCGCGGTGGGCTGGACTTCACCCGGCCACGCTGTCACACCGGCGGCCGGCGGACCGCCGGCACCCCCACGGCGCGCCGGGCCTGCCGCGCCAGCGCCGCCGGTCGCCGCGTAGGTTCGGTGGGACCGGGCAACCAGCGGGAACGGGAGCACACCATGGCGGACACCACGCGCGACCCCCTGCGGGTCGGGCTGCTCGGCTACGGCATCGCCGGCCGGGTGTTCCACGCCCCACTGATCGCCGCCACCCCCGGGCTCCGGCTGGCGACGGTGGTCACCGCCAGCCCGCAACGCCGGGAACAGGTGACCCGCGAACACCCCGACGCCCGGGTCGTCGACGACGCCGAGGAGCTGTGGCGGGCCCCGGACGCCCTCGACCTGGTGGTGGTGGCCAGCCCGAACAGCACCCACGTGCCGGCCGCCCGGGCGGCGCTCGCCGCCGGCCTGCCGGTGGTGGTGGACAAGCCGCTCGCCGCCACCGCCGCCGATGCCCGCGCGCTGGTCGACGAGGCCGCCCGACGCGGCGTGCCGCTGACCGTGTTCCAGAACCGCCGCTGGGACGGCGACTTCCGCACCGCCCGACGACTGGTCGAGGACGGCACGCTGGGCCGGGTGACCCGTTTCGAGTCCCGGTTCGAGCGGTGGCGGCCGACGATCAAGCCGGGCTGGCGGGAGAGCGGCGCCCCCGCCGAGGCCGGCGGCGCCCTCTACGACCTCGGCGCCCACCTCGTCGACCAGGCGGTGCTGCTGTTCGGGCCGGTACGCGGCGTCTACGCCGAGGTGGACCGGCGCCGCCCGGGGGCGCAGGTCGACGACGACGCCTTCGTCGCGCTCACCCACGCCAACGGGGTCCGCTCCCACCTGTGGATGAGCGCGGTGGCCGCCCAGCTCGGGCCGCGCCTGCGGATCCTCGGCGACCGGGCCGGGTACACCTGCCACGGCCTCGACGGGCAGGAGGAGGCGCTGCGCGCCGGTGGCCGGCCGGACGCGCCAGGCTGGGGCGAGGTCACCCCCGACCGGTACGGCCTGCTCGGCGCCGGCGACGACGTACGCCCGGTGCCCACCGAGCCGGGCCGCTACCAGGACTTCTACGCCCAGGTCGCCACCGCGCTGCGGGACGGGACGGCACTGCCGGTGGACCCGCGCGACGCGGTGACCACGGTGGAGCTGATCGAGCTGGCGCACCGGTCCGCCGTCGAGGGGGTCGTGCTGCCGGTGCCGGCCGGCTGACCGGTCACCCGGCCGGCACCGGCTGCCGGGCCGGCGGCTCCGCGTACGCGGCGGCGACGGTGGCCCGGTCGAAGACCCGCCAGGTGGCGGCGGAGACGGCGAGGGCCACCACGAACCCCGCCCAGTAGGGGGCGGTCAGCCCGAAGGCCCCGGCCACCACCCCACCGAGCAGCGCCCCGGCGCAGTTCCCACCGGCGGCGATGAACAGCGTCGCCCCGGTACGACCCGGCGATCAGCGCGACGAGGACGGCGCTGAGCGCGTACGTGCCGGCGTTGACCAGGAACGGGATGCTCTCGGCGAGCACGAACAGGAAGCCGCCGAGCGGACCGGCGAGCATCCCCTGGGTCAACGTGGTGCCGCCGCCGAGCCAGCCGTTGGCCCGTTCCAGCCGGGCCCTCGGCACCACCGCCGGCAGCATCGCCTGGCTGGCCGCCCGGAACACGATCTCACCGGTGTTGACCACGAACAACACCACGTAGAGCAGCGGGACCCCGGCCCGGCCGGCGAGCATCGCCCCGGCCAGCACGACGAGGGCGGCCACCCGCACCCAGTCGATGACCACCATCAGCCGCCGCCGGTCCACCCGGTCGGCCAGCACCCCGCCGGGTAGGGCGAACAGCAGCCAGGGCAGCCACGCCACCCCCGACGCCGCAGCCACCACCAGCGGGTCGTCGGTACGCGCCGCCACGTACAGCGGTGCCGCCACGGTGGCCATCCCGCTGCCCAGGGCGGAGAGCGTGCTCGCCGCCCACAGCCTCGTGAACCGTCCGTCCAGCCGTTCCCCCGTCACGGTCCGGCAACCTACCAGCGCCCCCGGACGACAAACACCGTTGAGCGGGCGGCGGCTGGCCGAGCGGCCGTGGCGGCTCGGCCAGCCGTACACCCTCCAGGCGCGCAGGCGCTGACCGGGGCGTGCTGGGCGCGGATCGGTCCGGCCGCGTGGCGCGCGCCGCCACCTCTAGAGCGTCCTAGGAGGCTGGGTCTGATTGGTGACGCGCCCGAGATGAGCGCGGGGTGACGCGAGGGCGGCTCCGAACCGGACGCAGGGCCCGGGTGCGCATCCTCGGGCGGGTGGTGTGTGCGGTCCTGTGCCGGCATTTCCGCAGCTCTCCGGCGTAGAGGAAAACACGTGACGGCAACGAAGATTTCTCATTTACACCGGTCCGAGGGGCCAACCCTCCTAGTGTTGGCCACACCGGTGCTAGTTACGGAGTTGGCCACCCGAACGACGTCCCACGCAGACAGCGGACGAAAAGTGAGGGAAGACGCGTATGAAGGCACAGAAGGTTCTCGTATCGACGGCGCTCGGCGTGGGACTCGGCACGCTCCTGCTCCCGGCAGCCGCACTCGCGGACACCACCGTGTCACCGTCCACCACACCGGTCGGCGGGACGGTCGTGCTCACCGCGACGACCTGCAACCCGAAGTCGGGCGACGTGATCTTCCACGTCACCGGCCCCGACCGGGACCAGAACGTCCGCTCCACCACCGCCGCCGCGGGCGGCGGACTGAGCGCGGAACTCTTCACCGCCGGCTTCACCCTCGGCACCTACACCGTCGCGGCGACCTGCGGTGACGGCAGCTCCGCCGGCAGCGCCACCTTCGCCGTCACGCCGATCGGCGCCGCGCCGGCCGGTGGCGGCGGCGGCTCCGGCACCACCGGCCTGCTGGCCGCCGGCGGAGCGCTCGCCGGGGCCGCCGCCCTCGGCACGACCGTGCTGCTGCGCCGCCGACGCCGGACGGCGGCCACCGTCGCCTGAGCCGCGGCACACACACCATCCCTGGGGACGGGTGCCCGCACCGGTGCGAACCGGCGCGGGCACCCCGACCACGTCGGCGTCGGGGAGGTCAGCCGATGGGCGCAGGCAGGTGGGGCACCCGGACCCGGGCGGCGGTCGCCGCCGTCGCGGTCACCGGCACCGCCGGGATCGCCCTGATCACCGCCGGGCTGACACTCGGCCCGGCGGGACCACCACAGCCGAGCATCGACGTCAGCGGCGGCAGCAGCAGCAGCAGCTCCCCGGTGCCGGCGCTGCCCCGCTCCGAACCGGTCCGGATCGACATCCCGGCCATCGGCGTGCACGCCGACCTGGTGCCCGTCGCTGGTGACCCGAACGGCACCCTGGAGGTGCCACCGCTGGACCGCCCCACCGTGGCCGGCTGGTACCACCCCGGCGCGAGCCCCGGCGAGGCCGGCAACGCCGTCGTCGTCGGGCACGTCGACACCCGGGACGGGCCGGCGGTCTTCTTCGACCTGGGCCGGCTGCGCCCGGGCGACACCGTCCGGATCACCCGGGCCGACGGCCGGACGGTGACCTTCGCGGTCGACGGCGTCGGGGCGTACCCGAAGAAGAGTTTCCCCACCGCGCTGGTCTACGGTCCGGGCGGACCG
Source organism: Micromonospora sp. NPDC092111 (assembly GCF_044755745.1). Lineage (NCBI taxonomy): Bacteria > Bacillati > Actinomycetota > Actinomycetes > Micromonosporales > Micromonosporaceae > Micromonospora > Micromonospora sp. NPDC092111. The sequence goes on along the minus strand of NZ_JBIVRQ010000008.1, from coordinate 2,731 downwards.
GGGCCGGCGTTGCGCCTGGTCACCTGCGGGGGACGCTTCGACGAACGGGCCCGGGACTACTCCGACAACATCGTCGTGCGGGCCACCGCCGTCGGCTGACCGCCGCGCCACGTACTACGGTGGGCCGTCGGGCGGCGGCGAGGCGGAGGTGGCGGGTGGAGCGGCGACCGCTGGAGACCATGCTCGGCCCCCGGCTCGGCACCCTGGTCGGCCGGCTGCGCGGACGGGCGGACAACCCGTCCGGGGACCCGCCCCGACGGTCCAACCCGGACGCCGTGGTCGACTGCGCGGTGTACGTCAACGGCCGCCGCGAGCCCGGCCGGCCGCACTACACCGACGCGTACGCCCGCTCCCGGCGCGGTCGCCACGCCTTCGTCTGGCTGGGCCTGCACGACCCGGACGCGGCGGTGATGGCCGCCGTCGGGCGGGTCTTCGGCCTCGACGAGCTGATCGTCGAGCAGGCGCTCGCCGACGGGCACCGACCCACCGTGCAGCGGCACGGCCCGGTGACCCTGCTGGTGCTGCGCACCGCCGCGTACGTGGCGCAGGGTGAGCTGACCGCGACCTCCGAGGTGGTCGACACCGGCGACGTGATGGTGCTGCTCGGTGACCGGTTCGTGGTCACCGTCCGGCACGGCGCCTCCGGCGCGCTCGCCCCGGTGCGCCACGACGTCCAGGACCGTCCGTCGCTGCTCGCCGAGGGGCCGTGGGCGGTGGCGTACGCGGTGACCGCCCGGATGGTCGACCTCTACCTGGAGGTGGCCGCGCACCTGGAACGGGACCTGGAACGGGCCGAGGAGAGCGTCTTCGCCCCCGACCGCAACGCCGACATCCAGCAGATCTACCAGCTCAAGCGGGAACTGGTGGAGTTCAAGCGGGCGGTGCTGCCGTTGCAGGAGCCGCTGCGGGTCCTGGTCGCCGGGCACCAGGACGGCCCCCCGCCGGGCCTGCGCCGCTGGTACGTCGACGTGGAGGGCCGGCTGACCCGGGCGGTCGACCGGATCACCTCCTACGACGAGCTGCTCAACTCGATGCTCCAGGCCCGGCTGGCCCAGCTCGCGGTGGACCAGAACAACGACATGCGCAAGATCGCGGCGTGGGCGGCCATCGCCGCCACCCAGACCGCGGTGGCCGGCGTCTACGGGATGAACTTCACCCACATGCCCGAGCTGGCCTGGCGGTACGGCTACTGGGCCGCGCTGGGACTGATGGCCACCGCCGCGATCGTCCTGCACCGGCTGTTCCGCCGCTCCGGCTGGCTCTGACCCGTCCCGCTCAGGGCTGGTCCAGTTCGGACAGCTCCTGGTCGAGCAGCGCCCCCACCGTGACGGCCCGCCACGGCTCGGACTCCACGGTGATCCCCCGGCTGGGCATCTCCACGGTCATCAGCAGGTAGAGGTAGAGCCGGTAGAGGCCGAGCCGTCGGCGCACCCCCGGATGGTCCAGCGACACCGACCCGCCCGCCGCACGGTAGCCCAGCAGGAACGCGTCGTCCGGGACGTCCTCGGCACGCTGGAACAGCAGCGGCGACACCAGGTCCATCAGCGGGTCGCCGTGCAGGTACCGCTCGCCGTCGACCAGGCCGCTGAGCCGGTGTCGGCCGTCCGGGCCGACGACGGCGAGGACGTTGCCGGCCCAGCCGTCGAAGTGCAGCAGCACCGGGCGGCGCACCGCGTCCAGCACCTCGGCGTGCCGGTCGACCAGGCGCCGGATCCGGTCCGCCGGCAGCGGCAGCGGCACCGCCCAGTCGGCCGCGTCGGCGAGCAGGTCGTCCAGCATCGCGGTGTACGCCGCCCGCCAGGTCGGGCCGCCGGCCCGACCACCGTCGTAGCCGTACCGGCTCCCGGTCACCCGGTGCAGGGCGGCGAACGCGCCACCCAGCTCGGCCCGGACGCCGTCGACGGCGACCCGGTCGGCGGCGAGCGCGTCCAGCGTCCGCCCGGCCACCAGACCGGTGAGCAGCCAGTCACCGAGGGCCGGGTCGCTGCCGTGGTGCAGCAACGACGGGACCGGCACGGCCGGGGCGTACGCGGCCACCAGCCGCAGGTAACGCGCCTCGGCGGCGACCATGCCCCGCTCGTAGCGCAGCAGCGGGACCTGCGGCGGCGGCCCGACCTTGAGCACCACGGTGCGCCCGTCGTCCAGCGTGACCCACCAGACGGCGGCGAAGCCGCCCCCGTCGAGCGGCCCGCAGCCGGTGACCCGGACGGCCGGGCCGAGGGAGGCCGCGACGTAGCGACGGACCTGGTCGGCGTCGAGGAGGCGTTGGGTGGGGCTCATCCGGCGTACGCCCCCGTACCGCCGGCGGGTGTCCCCTGTGCCGCGCTCATGACCGTGCCCAGGCTAGCGGCCGCCCGGTCCTGGCGGAAGCCGCCGGGGGTGGGATCAGGAGTCCTGTGGACCTGATGTCGTCGACGACTCGCAGCCGACGACGTCCTGCGTGATGCGGTGGCGTCATCAGGTCCATAGGACGGGTCGGCGGCGGCCGTCCCCCGCCGGCACCGTCACCCACCCCCGTGCGGTCACCACCCGGATGTCCGGTTCGTTACGCCCGTTTTGCGCCGCGACGCGCAGGGCGTGCCCGCGCGTCCCGTGGTCGGGGCTACCCCCACGACGGAATCCCCGCCGGGGTCCGAGCGTTGTACATGGCATACCACCGCCGCTGGCCCACCCCCACGGTCGCCCGGTGGTGCGCGCCGGTCCCTCCCGACCAGCCCCGGAACGGGCCGTG
>NZ_JBIVRQ010000007.1:203165-353334 GCF_044755745.1 Micromonospora sp. NPDC092111 | reverse complement strand
CAAGAACAAGTAGCCACCGCCAAAGCCACCACCACCGACACCCCCGAACAACAACTCACCAACCTCCTCACCAACGGCGACACCTGGACGATCCGGCCCGCCGCATGATCGAGCAGCTCACGCCGCCGGGGGCCGCCGCCGTCGAGGCGTTCGACGACACCGACACCGAACCGCTGCACCCCGAGGAAGCCGCCCTGGTGGCCCGCGCCGTGGAGAAGCGCCGGCGGGAGTTCACCACCGCCCGCACCTGCGCCCGCCGCGCCCTGCGCGCCCTCGGCGTGCCACCCGGTCCCATCCTCACCGGCGACCGCGGCGCGCCCGTCTGGCCGCCCGGGGTGGTCGGCAGCCTCACCCACTGCGCCGGCTACCGGGCGGCCGTCGTCGCCCGCCAGCAGGACGTCCGGACCATCGGGATCGACGCCGAACCCGACGGCCCGCTCCCGGACGGCGTCCTCGCCGCGATCGCCCTGCCCGACGAGCAGGCCATGGTCCACCGGCTGACCGCCGACGCCCCCGGCCCCCACTGGGACCGGCTGCTGTTCAGCGCCAAGGAGGCCCTCTACAAGGCGTGGTACCCGACCACCGGCGTCTTCCTCGGCTTCGACGAGGCCCGGGTCACCGTCCACCCCGCCACGCACACCTTCACCGCCCGCGTCCTCGTCCCGGGTGGTGGGCGGGACTTCGACGGCCGCTACCGCCACGCGGCGGGCCTCACCCTGACCGTCGTCGCCGTACCGCACTGAACGAGGGGAACCAGATCGCATGAACCCCGGCATCTATGCCGTCAGCGACCTGCACGTCGCGTACCCGGAGAACCGGAAGATCGTGGAGAGCCTGTGGCCCCGGACGGCCGGTGACTGGCTGATCGTCGCCGGCGACGTCGCCGAACTCTTCGCCGACGTCTCCTGGGCGCTGAAGCTGCTCAGCGAACGGTTCGGCAAGGTCATCTGGGCGCCCGGCAACCACGAGCTGTGGACCCACTCCCAGGACCCGGTCCGGCTCCGCGGCGAGGCCCGCTACCAGGCCATCGTCCGGTTGTGCCGGGACCTCGGCGTGACCACCCCCGAGGACGACTACCCGGTGTGGACCGGCGTCGGCGGGCCGCTGCTGGTGGCGCCGCTGTTCGTCGGCTACGACTACTCGTTCCGCGAACCCGGCGTCACCAGCAAGGAACAGGCGCTGGCCCGCGCCCACGCCGTCGGTGTCGTCTGCGCGGACGAGGTGTTCCTGCACCCCGACCCGTACCCGAGCCGGGACGCCTGGTGCCGGGCCCGGGTGGCGCTGACCGAGACCCGGCTCGCCGCCTGCGACCCGGCCGTGCCGACGGTCCTCGTCAACCACTACCCGCTGGTCCGCACGCCCACCGACATCCTGCGCTATCCCGAGTTCGCCCAGTGGTGCGGCACCGAACTCACCGCCGACTGGCACCGCCGCTTCCACGCCGCCACGGTGATCTACGGCCACCTGCACATCCCCCGGGTCACCTGGCACGACGGGGTGCGCTTCGAGGAGGTGTCCGTCGGCTACCCCCGGGAGTGGCGTCCGCGCGGCCGACCCGACTCGTGGCTGCGCCCGGTGCTGCCCGCGCCCGCGCCGGTCTGACCCTCACCCCTCGACGAGGCGCTTCTTCTGCACCTTGCCCAACGCGTTGCGCGGCAGCGCGTCGACCAGCCGGACCTCGCGGGGTCGCTTGTGCACCGACAACTGCCGGGCCACGAAGTCGACCAGCTCCGGCCCGGTCACCCCGTCGGCCACCACGTACGCGGTGACCTGCTGTCCGAGGTCCGGGTGCGGTAGGCCCACCACCGCCGCCTCCCGTACCCCGGGGTGGGCCAGCAGCGCCTCCTCCACCTCACCCGCCCCGATCCGGTAGCCGCCGCTCTTGATCAGGTCGGTGCTCGCCCGGCCGACGATCCGGTGCCAGCCGTCCGGGCCGACGGTGGCGACGTCGCCGGTGCGGAACCAGCCGTCGGCGCTGCGGCCCGCCGCGTCCGCGTCCGGCCGGTTCAGGTAGCCGTCGAACAGGGTCGGGCCGTCGACCAGCAACTCACCCATCGCCGTCCCGTCGGCCGGCAGGTCCCGGCCCTGCTCGTCGACGATCCGGGTGCGTACGCCCGGCAGCGGCACGCCGACCGTGCCCGGCCGGCGCGGGCCGTCCGCCCGGGCGCTCACCGTGATCAGGGTTTCCGTCATGCCGTACCGCTCGACGACCCGGTGCCCGGTCAGCGCGGCCAGGCCGTCGAAGACCGCCGTGGGCAGCGCGGCGCTGCCGGAGACCAGCAGCCGGGCCGGGCGCAGCGCCCGGGCGGCGGCCGGCGCCGCGCCGATCCGCGACCAGACCGTCGGTACGCCGAAGTAGAGCGTCCCACCGGCCGCCGCGTACCGCTCCGGGTGCGGGCGGCCGACGTGGTGCAGCCGGCTGCCGACCCGCAGCGGACCGAGCACGCCGAGCACCAGGCCGTGCACGTGGAACAGCGGCAGGCCGTGCACCAGCAGGTCGTCCGGCGTCCAGTCCCAGGCGTCGGCCAGCCCGTCCAGGCAGGTGGCGATCGCCCCCCGGGAGATCAGCGCCCCCTTCGGCGCGCCGGTGGTCCCGCTGGTGTAGAGGATCAGGGCGGTCCGGTCCGGTCCGGGCTCCGGATGGTCGGTGGCCGACACCCGCCGCAGATCGACCGGGACGACCGGCAGGTTGCCCCCGCCGGGCGGCCCGCCCGCCGGGGCCAGCAGGGCCCCCACCGCCGAGTCGCGCAGGATGTGCTCCCGCTCCCGGGGGCCGGCGTCCGGCGGCACCGGCACCACCGCCGTGCCGGCGAGCAGCGCGCCCACCACGCCGACCACCGTCTCCAGCGTCGGCGTGGTCTCCACCGCGACCCGGTCGAGGCCGCGCAGGTCGTCGGCGACCGCGGCGGCCGTCTCCCGCAGCCGGGACCGGGAGACCGACCGGTCACCCACCCGGACCGCGTCCGGACGGTCGTCGCTCGACGATGACATCGCGGCCAGCAGCGACACGGTCCACGCCTCCCTGGTCGATCGGCACGGGCGCGCGGGACGGCCCCGGTGCCGCCGACGCTAGTGCGCGGGCCGGCCGGTCACCACCCCTAGCCGCCGGGCCGGTCCGACGCCGCCGCTGGCCACCGGCCCGGCACCGCGCCCGGCCGGGCCGGTACGCGGGGTTCCGGGCGCGGCTCAGGGGTCGGTTAAGGGTGCCGGGGCGGTGGCCGGCGGCCTACCGTCGGTCCAGGTGGATCCGTCGCCGGTCGACGGGGAAGGCGGCATCGACGTGATGAGTTCCGAGCACCCGCCGGACGCGCCACACCTCACGGTCGTCGACGCGTCCGACGCCATCGCGTTCTACACCCGCGTCTTCGGTGCCGTCCCGCACCGGCAGGAGTGCCTGCCCGACGGTCGGGTGCTCGCCGCTGAACTCGTCGTCGACGGCCACCGCTTCACGGTCAGCGAGTGGTCCGACCCGCTCGCGCCGGCCGTCCGGCTGCCGGTGCTGACCGTCGAGTCCGCCGACCCCAGCGCCGTGCTGCAACGGGCCGTCGCGGCCGGGGCCCGGATCACCTCGGCCAACGGCACGCCCCGCGAGGTGCTGCTGCGCGATCCGGCGGGCCGTAGCTGGGGCATCACCCGGCCCGAACGACCCGCCTGACGGGTCGGCCCCAGCGGCCCGCCCCGGGCGCGGGTCAGCCGGGCGGGACGTCGAGCAACCGGCGGACGGCGTCGCCGATCACCGGGTCCACCGGGAAGCGGGCCGCCAGCCAGTCCAGCACCACCCGGGCCGCCGCCCGGTTGCCCCGGTAGCCCGGCACCATCGCGGCCAGCGGCAGGACCTCCGGCGGGTACGCCCGCTCCACCCGCCGGCTCGGGTCGAACGGGTCCCGCCGGTGCGCCCCGACCGGCTCGGTGAGCCGGAGCAGGTCGATCACCCGGTCGACCGCGTACGACTGCACGAACCGGGACGCGGTGAGCTGTTCGCCGCGCAGCTCCCGGTGCAGGCCGACGTAGAGGTTGGTCAGCGCCTCGTTGAGGTGGAACTCCACCGTGTCGTACGGCGGGCCGGGCGGCGGTGGACCGCACTCGGCCAGTCCCGCCGGGGCGTCGGCGTGCTGCCAGACCACCCGGGCACCGGTGAACGGCAGGCGGGCCAGCTCGTCGACGGTGAAGACGGCGTACTCGACGAAGACGCCGTCGGCGTAGAGCGCCTTGCGGCCGTTACGGTCGTTGGCGAAGCTGTACGCCACCGGGCAGACGGCGGCGAGCCAGTCGACCGAGTCGAGGTAGCCCGGCTTCGCGCCGTCCGCCACCACGACGAAGAAGTCGAGGTCGGAGTGGGCGTCGAGCCGGTCGTGGTCGACGCCGGCCGAGCCGACGCCGAGCAGCGCCACGGCGTCGCCGCGGGTGGCCAGGTGGGCGGCGAGATCGTCGAGCCGACGCAGCATGGGGTGCACGGGCACATCGCCCCTTCGGGGAAGAGTCGACGTTTCTGCCCGTACGGCCCAGCGCCGCCGGGGTCGCGACACCGGTCCCGGCGATTCTCACCGGCCACCGCCGCCGGGGCAAGCCCGCCCGGGTGACCCGACCGGCCGGACCGGTCAGGGGAGCGGGCGGCAGATGTCCCGGGCGTGGTCGACGACGGCCGCGCCGACCACCGTCGCCTCCAGCGGCAGCACCTCCAGGCAGCGCCGGACCGCCGCGGCCATCAGGGTGTTCGATACTCGCATGGAGAGCGTGCAGTGCGGCACCCACCGCCCCGGCCGGTAGTGCTCGGCCAGCTCCACCCCGGCCCCGGCCAGCCGGTCGTGCACCAGGGCGTGGTGGGCGAGCAGGTCCGCGGTCGGGGTGACACCGAGCCAGAGGACCCGGCCCACGAACTGGCCGGCGTGCTGGAAACCCAGCCGCAGCGGGGCGGCCACCACCGTGCCGGTCAGCGCCTCGGCCACCCGGTCCGGGTCCAGGCGGGGTGCCACGGCCAGCGAGACGTGCGGCCGGTGCCGCTGCGCCAGCAGGGAGCGCAGGCTCTGCACGCCCTCCGCCTCCAGCGCGTCCCACAGCGCCCGGATGCGCCGGGTGGCGTCGGTGTCCAGGTACAACTCCAGCGCCGCGACCACGCGATCACCCTAGAGTGCGGGTTTGCCGGCCCCCGACGGCGGTACCTGAACAGCGTCCGCCGTCGCCCGCGAAGGAGTACGCCGTGAACGTCGCCGACCTGCTGACCGAGACCTACGACCGACTGCCCGGCCTGGTGCGCGCCGCGGTGGACGGGCTCAGCCCCGAGGAACTGCGCCGGCCGCCCGGCCCGGCCGCCAATCCGGTCGGCTGGCTGGTCTGGCATCTCACCCGGATCCAGGACCGGCACGTCGCCGACCTGCTCGGCGTCGCGCAGGTGTGGGTGACCGGCGACCGGGCGGCCCGGTTCGGGCTCTCCGCCGACCCGGACGACACCGGCTACGGCCACACCCCGGACCAGATCGTCGCCGTCCGTCCGGAGAGCGCCGAGGCGCTGGTCGACTACTACCAGGCGGTGGCGGAGCGTACCCGGGCATTCCTGGCCGGGCTCGAACCGGCGGACCTGGACCGGGTGGTCGACGCGGACTGGGAGCCGCCGGTGACCCTCGGTGTCCGGTTGGTCAGCGTCGCCGAGGACGATCTTCAGCACGTCGGTCAGGCCGCCTACGTCCGGGGACTGATCCGGTCCTGACCCGCCAGACGCCGACGCCGCAGCATCATCGGGGCAAGCTACCAGCCCTGACCGCGTCATCCACCCCACGCTAACCGGGACCGTCGCTAGGGCTCGGCGGCTGCGCGCCGGGCGGGTGCGGAACGGCGGGGCCGGGCGGGTTCGTGGCGGCGGGGCCGGGCGGACCGGCCCGTACGGCGTGGAACGCCTGCACCGCCGCGCGTTCCCCGGGCAGCTCGCCGGGGTGCGGTGCGGTGCGGACCGCCGTGAGGAGCGCGACGAGCGGTCCCGGGCCGTCCGGCGGGTCGACGACCGGCCCGCTGAGCAGCCGTTCGACCGTCTCCCGGTCCAGGCCATGTGCGTCCATCTCGTGTCCCTGAGCGTCAGTCGCCGATGGGACGTCACACGAGCCGCGGTCGGGTGGCCCCGGTCACACCAGCTCAGCGGGGGTGACCGGGAAGCCGGTCGGAGCCGCCTCCGCCCCGGTCAGCCCGGTCAGCCCATCGTCTTCTGCCCGTCGATCGTCTCGCGGATGATGTCGGCGTGGCCGGTGTGCTGCGCGGTCTCGGCGACGATGTGCAGCACCACCTGGCGCACCGACCAGCTCGCGCCCGGCTCGAACCAGGGCGCGGCCGGCAGCGGGTGGCTCGCGTCCAGGTCGAGGGCACCGACCAGCTCGTCGGTGTGGGCGGCGACCTCGTCGTACCGGGCGAGCAGGCCGGCCAGGGTGTCACCCCCGGACATCCGGAACACGTCGGCCCAGTCGACCGCCTCGCTCTGCATCGCCTCGGCGCCCCCGACCGCGAACCGCGCCCACCGCTGCTCGACCACGGCCAGGTGCTTGACCAGGCCGCCCAGGCACAGCTCACTGACCGTGCTGCGGGTCGCCGCCTGCTCGTCGGTCAGCCCGCGCACGGTGTGCCGCAGGAAGCCGCGCTGCCGGCCGAGGATCCGTAGCAGGTCGGCCCGCTCGCCGGTGGGCACCCGCTCCGAAGTCGCCATCCCGTCCGCCTTCCGTCGCCGCCGTCGTCCAGGCACACGCTAGGACCGACCCCCGACAACTTCCGGGAGGTCACCCGGCCGCCAACGGTGGCCGATCCGGCCGTGGCCGACCGGCGCTGGTCCGATGCGCGGCCACGGCGCTGACCGGCGTCCGCCCGCCCGGATCACTCCCGGCTGATGCCCTCCGGGTGCATCCCGGTCGCCTCCTCCACGGCGTTGTCCGGCAGGTCGCCGCCCGCCGTGTCGTTCGGGAAGGATCGCCGGGCCGGTGCCGGGTCCGGCGGGGCACCCGGGCCGGCCGGCATCGTCGGGGTGGGCTCGACCGGGCCGAAGCCGTGCCGGCCCGCCGGCGGGGAGTCCTGGGCCGGTGCGCCGGCCCGACGCTCACCCCGCCGGCCCTCCGGCACGGCCGTCTCCTCGCTGCCCTCGTCCATCGGGTCGTCGGCACCCGCGCCCCACGGCGGGTCCGCGTCGAAGCCGTCCGTGGTGCCCCAGGGGGCGGCGGACTGCGGCCCGCGCCCGGTGTCGTTCGGTCGATCGTTCGCCGTCATCGCCACCTCACTGCTCGTCGTCCGGCGGGCACGGGTCACCCCGCGACTGCGCGCCGTCCTGCCCCGGCGACCCGCCGGGGCGGGGCCGGCCGTCGACACCGCGACGGCCGGCCCCGTACCGGCCGGTCCCGCACCGTGGCCGTCAGCCGGCCATCGCCATCCGGCGCCGGGCGGCACCCATCGAGGCCAGCCTGCCCATCGACTTCGGCGTGCTCATCAGCCCGCCGGCGCGCCCCAGCAGGCCGCGGAACACCTGACCGGGCTTCTGCTGCTCGCCCATGTACGCGGTCACCACCACCAGCGCCCCGGTCAGCGCCGGGATCGTCCACTGGAGCACCTTCATCTGCCGCTGCCGGGCCGCCACATCCGCGGGTGTCTGGAAGTTGGGCTCGGTGATCCCGGAGACCGGCGGATTGCCGGCCTTCTGCAGCTTCATGCCGACCAGCCGGCTGTACCCGGTGACCGCGAGCGCGCCGACGGTGAGCGCCGTCTTCACCGCGCTCATCCTGCCCACCCCCGCCTGCGCCATCATCCGTGGGCTCTCGCTGGCCAGTTCGCCGACCGCGCCGGCCAGGTGGGCGCCGATCGCCGCCGCGTTGACCGGGGTCCACCGGGACCACCCGGCCGAGGCCACGGTGAGCCGCTGCGTCGAGTCGCTGATCTGTGCCGCCGCTCCGTTCACGCCGAGCGCCCCCATCAGGGAGCCACCGAACCAGGCTGCCAGGCCCAGGTCGTGCATCGAGCGCAGTGCGGTGTGCCGTTCGGACATCTGATCCCCCTCCACCGTGTTCGGGCGCAGCGGCATACCCACGGTTCGCGCGGCTACGCACGCGGCCCGGACGGCCCGTCGCCGCAGGCGAGCGGACGGCCCCTCGCCGGAGGCGACCGCAGGAGTCGTCGGCGCACCTGGCGGCGGGGGACAACCGGCCGCATCCGCCGCCCCGGTCCGACCGGGTGCCCGGTCGTCCCGGCACGGGTCCGCCGGACCGCTTTCCTGGACCGGGCGCGTCGGAGGTCAGCGGCGCGGCAGGCCCGCCGCGAAGTCGGCCACCCGCCGGGCCAGCGGCACCCCGGCCCGGACCCAGGCGAAGTGGTCCAGCGGGGCGCCCGCCTCGGCCACTGTGTAGCGGTCCCGGGTGACCGGGGCGGCGGTGAGCTTGGCGCAGAGGTGGTCGAGCGTGCCGTGCGGGGTGTACTGGTCGTCGTCGACGCTGACCGCGAGCACCGGGGTGGCCAGCCTGCCCACGGCGGCCTCGGCGTCCACCCCGTCCAGGGTCGGGAAACGACCCGTGCGGGCGGTGTACGCCCAGTCCCGGATCACCCCGTGGGCCTGCCGCCCGCCGAACCCCCAGCCCGGCCAGACCCCGAGCGCCCCGGCGACCGCCGCGATCCCCTGGGTGTACGGCAGCACGCCGTACCCCCGTGCGCCGGGGTAGCTGCGCCAGTAGGGCACGCCGACCGCCAGCAGGGCGAGCCCGTCCACCGCGTCGGCGCCGTGCAGGGCCAGGTGCAGCAGCGCCACCTGCCCGCCGAGGGAGTGCCCGAGCAGCAGCCTCGGACGGCCGTCGAGCCGGGGCTTCAGCGCGGCGAGGACCGCGCCGACGTCGCCGGCCAGCTCGGCGTAGCCGTACCGGCAGGCGCGCGACGGCGGGGGAGTGCTGGCGCCGGTGCCGCGCAGGTCGGCGACGACCACGGTCAGGCCGGCGGCGCGCAGCGCGGTGGCGAACGGGCGGTAGTAGCGGGCGCGGACCCCCATCGCCGGCCAGATCACCACCACCGGCGCACCGGGCGGCCCGTCGGGCTCGGGGTACACCTGGATGCCGAGCCGTGCCCCGTCGACGTCGACGAACTCCTGCGTGTACTCCGCGTTCCCGCTCACCGGTCCACCCTACGACGACAACCTACCGACGGGTAACGTCGGGGGCGTCTCCCACCGCCCCGGCGCGGATGCCGTCCCGGTGCGGGCGACGCCGCCGGTCAGGCCGGCACCGGGGCGACGCGTCCGACACCGGCGACCGCCGCGTAGACCGCGCCGAGCTGCTCGGCGCAGCGCGGCCAGGAGTACCGGCTGCGGATCCACCGGCACGCCGCAGGCCATCGCCTCCAGCGAGGTGCGCCCGAACGGCTCGTACCAGGGGGCGGCGACCAGCAGGTCGGCCGAGCGGTACCAGGCGGCCAACTCCGCCCGGGGCACCGCGCCGACCAGTCGCACCCGGTCGGCGACCCCGCCGGACTCGGCGAGCGCGGTCAGCCGACGGGCGAAGCCGTCCGCCGGCAGCAGCTCGGCGGGATCATCGACTTGCCGGGCCGGGGCCCACCGTCGGCCGGCACCGGCACCGGTCGGGGTGCGCGCACCCGCGTCACCCCCGACCGGCGTGCCTCAACCGACGGTGACGGTGCCGTCCGGGGACCGTACGCAGGCCACCGAACGGGCGGTGGTGGCCGCCGCGCCGGTCAGGCACCGGCCGAGGACCTGGTGTCCGGCGGCACTCGGGTGCCAGGACTCCTGACAGGTCTGGAAGTAGTTTCCGCAGGTGTTCGCGATCCGCTGGATGTCCAGCTTGTCGTAGCCGGAGAGGCTGGTGACGAAGACGCCGGTGGTGCCGTCCTGGAGCCGGATCGGGGTGGCCAGCGCGTTGCCGGGGCTGCCCGGCGACTCGCAGAGCCGGGCGCCGTCGAAGGCCCGTTGCACGTTGAGGTAGACCAGGTCGGCGGCGGGGAACTCGGCGGCCAGGGTGCCGCGCACCGAGCTGACCAGCGTGCCGAGGCCCTGCGAGAAGCGCTGGCCGGGGGCGAGGCTGGCCCGGTGGATGGGGCAGCCCGCGGCGTACCGCTCGGCGCCCAGCGCGCGGAACTTGTCCCGGGTGTCGTCCCGGCTGTCCTCGTCCCAGTAGGTCGAGGCCAGCTCCGGCGGCAGCGGGTTGGTGTAGTCCTGGAACACGACGCGGTGCTGGCCGTCGGCGTCGATCTGGTCGAGCGTGGTCAGGAGCTGCCGTACCGCCGCCGTGGTCTCCGCCGTCGCGGCGTTGAACTGGGCGGCGGTGGCCAGGTCGGCGTCGGAGCAGGGCGCCTGCTCGACCGGCCCGCCCAGGTACGCCCAGAACTCCCACCAGCCGGTCCAGGCGTCGGCGATGAACCGGTTCGCGCACTTCTCCGCGACGCTGCCGAAGGTGAAGGAGCTGTTGTTCGACCCGAGGCCGACCAGCACCAGGTCGATGTCGTGGGTCTGCCCGACCGCGCGGAGCTGGTCGAGTTGGGCGGCGACCTGCCGGCCCTTGGTCCGGCTGGCCGAGGCGTTGGCGATGTCGTAGGGCTGGCCGCCGGAGCAGGCGAGGTTGAACCGGGCGGCGATCCCCGGCAGCTCCGCGCGGAACAGCGAGGCGTTCGGCGACCGGTGGCAGAAGTAGGCGTTGTTGTTCGGCGCCGACCAGCCGGGGAAGGGCTGGGCCACGCCGTTGAGGTCGGTCACCGGCGCGTACCCGCCGGCACCCTCGCCGCTGATGAAGCTGTCCCCGAGGGCGACCGCGGCGGTGGGCAGCGCGGCGGCGGCCGGGGCGGGCGGTCCGACGGCGACCGGCAGGGCGGCCGCGGCGACGGTGAGCACCGCCGCGAGGGCGGTACGACGGAACCTGGACATGACGTCCCCCATCTGTCCATGGAAATGTGAAAGATCCTCCGAGGTCGCGATCAGATCACCTCGGCTAGATGGACGTCAATGCCTTGTAACATGATCGTTGAACCTCGGAAACCTCCGCGCCGGGGTCCCGTGTCCGGTCGGGAAGACCCCGGCGGGCTGCGGCGTTGCTGTCTGGTGGCTCACGACCGTCGCCCTGGACGCGGCGGTTCGCGCGGGGCTGCACGCCGCTGTCGGGGCGTCCGGCTAGGCTCGCTGCGGCGCGCCGCGCGTGGAGATCGAGACGGTGAGCGGCACCACACCGCCGAGACCGGGGAGTACGACCAGTTGACCGCACAGCCTGAGACCCTCTACGGGGCCGACGACCTCACCCACCTGGAGGGCCTGGACGCCGTTCGCAAGCGTCCCGGCATGTACATCGGCTCCACCGACAGCCGTGGCGTGGGTCACCTCGTCAACGAGATCCTCGACAACTCCACCGACGAGGGTGTCGGCGGTCACGCCACCACCGTCGAGGTGATCCTGCACGCCGACGGCTCGGTGCAGGTCGACGACGACGGCCGGGGCATCCCCACCGACATGCACGCCAAGTCCGGCATCTCCGGGGTCGAGCTGGTGCTCACCCGGCTGCACGCCGGCGGCAAGTTCGGCGGCTCCGGCTACAAGACCTCCGGCGGCCTGCACGGCGTCGGCGCGTCGGCGGTCAACGCGCTGTCCCGCCGGTTCGACGTCACCGTCCGGCGCGGCGGCAAGGTCCACGCGATGTCGTTTCGGCACGGCGTACCCGGGATCTTCGACGGCGACGGCCCGGACGCCCGCTTCACCCCCGGCCCCGGTCTCCAGATCGTCGGGGCGATGAAGCGCGGCCAGCGCACCGGCACCTCGATCCGCTACTGGCACGACGTCCGCTACTTCGAGACCGGCGCGACGCTCGACGTCCAGGCCGTCCGGATGAAGCTGCGCAATACCGCCTTCCTGGTGCCCGGGGTCGACTACCGGCTGCGCGACGCCACCGGCGAGGAGCCGACCGAGGAGCGGTTCCACTTTCCCAACGGGCTCACCGACATGGTGGACTTCCTCGCCCCCGCCGGGGACCGACCGGTCTCCGGCACCCTGCTGGTCACCGGCGAGGGGACCTACCGGGAGAACGCCGCCGACGCCAACGGGGTGATGCAGTCCAACGTGCAGCGCCGGGCCGAGGTCGAGGTGGCCTTCCGCTGGGGCACCGGCTACGAGCGCACCGTCGAGTGCTTCACCAACACCATCCGCAACGCGCACGGCGGCACCCACCGCAGGGGCTTCGAGCGGGCGCTGACCCGGACCCTGGCCGACGCCGTGCGCAACACCCGTGGCCTGCTCAAGGCCAAGGAGGACCCGCCCACCCTGGACGACGTCCTGGAGGGCATGACGGCGGTGGTGCACGTCCGCATCCCCGAGCCGCAGTTCACCTCGCAGACCAAGGACGAGCTCTCCACCGCCGGCATCACCAAGGTGCTCCAGACCCTGGTCGAGCAGCACGTCAAGGCGTGGCTGGAGGACCGGCGCAGCAAGGCCGAGGCGCGCACCGTCCTCCAGAAGATCGTCGACGCGGCCCGGGTCCGGCTGACCCAGAAGCAGCAGAAGGACGCCGCCCGGCGCAAGACCGCGCTGGAGGGCGCGTCGATGCCGGCCAAGCTGGTCGACTGCCGCGCGGCGGGCATCGACCGCAGCGAGCTGTTCATCGTGGAGGGCGACAGCGCCCTCGGGACGGGTCGACTTGCCCGGTCCGCCGAATATCAGGCACTTCTTCCGATTCGCGGCAAGATCCTCAACGTCCAGAAGGCGAACCTCCAGCAGGTGCTGGACAACGTCGAGTGCGCCGCGATCGTGCAGGTCCTCGGCGCCGGCTCCGGTCGCACCTTCGACCTGTCCGCGCTGCGGTACGGCCGTGTGCTGATCATGGCGGATGCCGACGTGGACGGCGCGCACATCCGTACCCTGCTGATCACGCTCTTCGCCCGCTACATGCGGCCACTGATCGAGGCCGGTCGGCTCTTCGCCGCGATGCCGCCCCTGCACAAGATCACCACCAGGGGGCGCAACCCGCAGACCGTCTACACCTACACCCAGGCGGAGATGGAGGCGACGGTCCGCAAGCTGGAGAAGGCCGGCAAGCAGATCGTCACCCCGATCCCCCGGTTCAAGGGTCTCGGGGAGATGGACGCCGACGAACTGTGGGAGACCACCATGAACCCGGCCACCCGGGCCGTCCGCCGGATCACCCTCGACGACGTCGACGCCGCCGAGCGGATCCTCGAACTGCTGATGGGCGAGAAGGTCGAGCCCCGCCGCAACTGGCTGATCGACTCCTCGGACCGGGTCGACCGCGAGGCGATCGACGCATGAGCACCGTGGCCACCGCTGACCGGGAAGAGAGCTGAACGATGGCACGCCGTAGGGACGACCGCGCCAAGGCGGACCTGTCCGCCTTCGACCAGGCCGGCGCGCGGGTCTTCGACAACCCGCTGGTCACCGAGGTCTCCGACTCCTACCTGGAGTACGCCTTCTCGGTCATCCACTCCCGCGCCCTGCCCGACGCCCGGGACGGCCTCAAGCCGGTGCACCGGCGCATCCTGTGGTCGATGCACGAGCAGGGCCACCGCCCCGACCGGGGGCACGTGAAGTCGGCCCGGATCGTCGGCGACGTGATGGGCAAGTACCACCCGCACGGCGACACCGCGATCTACGACGCGATGGTCCGGCTCGCCCAGGACTTCTCGCTGAACGCGCCGCTGATCGACGGACACGGCAACTTCGGCTCCCCGGACGACGGCCCGGCCGCCGCCCGCTACACCGAGGCCCGGCTCTCCCGGGAGGCGATGCTGCTGGTCGGCGAGTTGGGCGAGGACACCGTCGACGTCGAGCCCAACTACGACGGCTCGCTGACCCAGCCGACGGTGCTGCCCGCCGCCTTCCCCAACCTGCTGGTCAACGGTGCGTCCGGGATCGCGGTCGGGATGGCCACCAACATGATCCCGCACAACCTCGGCGAGGTGGTCACCGCCGCCCGCTGGCTGATCAACCACCCGGACGCCGACCTCGACAAGCTGATGACGTACGTCCCCGGCCCCGACCTGCCGACCGGCGGTCTGCTGCTTGGCCTGGACGAGGTGCGCCGGGCGTACGAGACCGGGCGGGGCGTGGTGCGGATGCGCGGCCGGGTGGAGATCGGCCCGCTGGAGGGCAGCCGGGGCCGGCAGGCGATCACCGTCGTCGAGTTGCCGTACGGGGTGGGCGCGGAGAAGGTCATCGCGGCGATCACCAACGAGGTGACGAAGACCAAACGGCTCACCGGCATCGCCGACGTCAAGGACCTCACCGACCGGGAGAACGGCACCCGGCTGGTCATCGAGTGCAAGGTCGGGGTCAACCCGCAGGCGCTGCTGGCCGATCTCTACCGGCTCACCCCGTTGGAGCAGTCCTTCGGCATCAACAACCTGGTGCTGGTCGACGGCCAGCCGCGCACCCTCGGGCTGAAGGCGTTGCTGGAGGTCTTCCTGGCCCACCGCTACGAGGTGGTCACCCGGCGCAGCGCCTACCGCCGGCGCCGGCGGGAGGAACGGCTGCACCTGGTCGACGGCCTGCTGATCGCCCTGCTCGACATCGACAAGGTGGTCCGGCTGATCCGGGCCAGCGAGGACGCCCAGGCCGCCAAGGACGGCCTGATCCGGACGTTCAAGCTCTCCGAGATCCAGGCGACCTACATCCTGGACACCCCGCTGCGCCGGCTCACGAAGTACGACCGGATCGAGCTGGAGGCCGAGCAGGAGAAGCTGCGCGGGGAGATCGCCGAGCTGTCGAAGATCCTCGACGACGTCAAGGTGCTCAGGAAGGTCGTCTCCGACGAGCTGGCCGCCGTGGTGAAGCAGTTCGGCGGGCCGCGCCGGACCACCCTGGTCGACGGTGACCTCAAGGAGGTGCTGGCCGCGTCCGCGCCGGCCGGTCCGCTGGAGGTGGCCGACGACCCGTGCCAGGTGATCCTCTCCGCGACCGGGCTGGTCGCCCGGACCGCGGCCGAGTCGGAGGAGGCGTCCGAGGGGCGTCGGCGCAACGGCCGGGTCAAGCACGACACGGTACGCGCGGTCGCGCACACCACCGCCCGAGGCCGGGTGCTCCTGGTGACCAGCGCCGGCCGGGCCTTCAAGGTCGACGTGTTGCCGTTGCCGGTGCTGCCCGAGCAGGCCGGCACGGTGTCGCTGCGCGGGGGGATGGCCGCCGCCGAGCTGGTGCCGCTGGAGTCGGGGGAGACGGTGGTCGGCCTGGCCCCGCTCGGCGCGACCGGGCAGGACTCACCGGGGTTGGCGCTCGGCACCCGGCACGGCGTGGTCAAGGTCTGCGCGCCGGAGTGGCCGGTCCGCTCGGACGAGTTCGAGGTGATCTCGCTGCGGGCGGGCGACGAGGTGATCGGGGCGACCTGGCTCACCGACGGCACCGAGACGCTGGCCTTCGTCAGCAGCGAGGCGGCGCTGTTGCGGTTCGCCGCGACGGTCGTCCGCCCGCAGGGTCCCAAGGGCGGTGGGATGGCCGGCATCAACCTGCCGGCCGGCGCGCGGGCGGTCTTCTTCGGTGCGGTCCGCCCCGACGACCCGGGGCACGGGGAGTCGATGGTGGTCACCTCGACCGGCGCGACGGTCAAGGTGACGCCGTTCGGGTCGTACCCGGCGAAGGGGCGGGCGACCGGCGGGGTGCGCGCGCAGCGGTTCCTCAAGGGTGAGACGGACCTGGTGGTGGCGTGGATCGGCCCCCGGCCGGTCGGCGCGACCGCGACCGGCGACCCGGTGGAGCTGCCGCCGGCCGATCCGCGCCGCGACGGCTCCGGCTTCGCCGTGATGCTCGGCCCCACCGTCGTCGGTCACCTCATCGAACGCGACTGACCCGCCCACCTCGGGCCCGGTGTCACCGGACGCCGGGCCCGGGGCGCGGGCGGGTCAGAGTTCGGGTTCGGGGGCCTGGGCGGCGTTCGGGGTGGTGCCGCGCAGCCGGGCCACCAGCCGCATGGTGTGGTAGACGACCAGGGCGGCGGCGGTGCCGAGGGCGATGCCGTTGAACGACAGGTCGTCGGCGGTCAGGGTGTAGTTGGCCGCGCCGACGATCACCGGGACGGCGGCGGTCATCAGGTTCACCGGGTCGTGGAAGTCGACCCGGTTCTCGATCCAGATCCGCGCGCCGAGGACGGCGATCAGGCCGTAGAGCGCGGTGGTGGCCCCGCCCAGCACGCCGGCCGGCACGGTGAGGATGAGCGCGCCGAACTTCGGGCTCAACCCGAGCAGCACCGCCGCCAGCCCGGCCACCCAGTACGCGGCGGTGGAGTAGACCCGGGTCGCCGCCATCACGCCGATGTTCTCCGCGTAGGTGGTGGTGCCGGAGCCGCCGCCGGAGCCGGCCAGCACGGTGGCCAGGCCGTCGCCGAGGAACGCCCGGCCCATGTCCTTGTCGAGGTTGCGGCCGGTCATCGCGGCGACCGCCTTGACGTGCCCGGCGTTCTCCGCGATCAGCACCAGGATCACCGGGATGACCAGCACCACCGCCCGGATGCTGAAGCTGGGCGGGTGGAACTGCGGCAGCCCCACCCAGGCGGCGTCGCGCAGCCCGCCGACCGACTTCGGGTCCAGGTGGCCGAGGAGCGCGGCGAGCACCCAGCCCACCACCACGCCGAGCAGGATGGACAGCCGGGCCAGGAAGCCCCGGAAGGCGACCGTGGCGAGCAGGATCGCGGCCAGGGTGACCAGCGCGATCAGCGGTTGGGCCCGGACGCCGGTGCCGCTGCCCCCGCCGTCCCAGGCCACCGGGGCGAGGTTCAGGCCGATCAGCGCGACGATCGCGCCGGTCACCACCGGGGGCATCAGCGCGTCGATCCAGCGTGCCCCGGCGAGCTGCACCACCAGCCCGACCAGGGCCAGGGCGACGCCGGCCACCACGATCCCGCCGAGCGCCGGGCCGATGTCGCCGCCGGCCTTGGCCGCCAGGACCGGTGCGATGAAGGCGAACGACGAGCCCAGGTACGACGGCAGCCGGTTGCCGGTGACCAGCAGGAACAGCAGGGTGCCGAGGCCGGAGAAGAAGAGCGTGGTGGCCGGCGGGAAGCCGGTGATCAGCGGCACCGTGAAGGTGGCCCCGAACATCGCCACCACGTGCTGCACACCGACCCCGACCGTACGCGGCCAGGAGAGCCGTTCGCCGGGGTGCACCACGTCGCCCGGGGTGACCGAGCGGCCGTCGCCGTGCACCGTCCACGGGGACCGGCGGGAGGTGGGGGACTGGGTCATCGGGTGCCCTCCGCGTCATCGCCTGACGGGGACGTGACCGACCCTGGGAGTTGTTTCTAGCACGCCACACCCGGACGGGGGTCAGGCGACGCCGGTGGGACGGAACTGGACGCTGACCCGGGGGCCGACCGGGCGGGTGGTCTTGGGGACGGCGTGCTCCCAGGTGCGCTGGCAGGAGCCGCCCATCACCACCAGGTCACCGTGCCCGAGGGGGAACCGCAACGGGTCGCCGCCGCCACGGGGCCGCAGCAGCAGGGGGCGGGGGGAGCCGAAGGACACGATCGCCACCATGGTGTCGGTGTGCGCGGAGCGGCCGAGGGTGTCGCCGTGCCAGGCGACGCTGTCCCGCCCGTCGCGGTAGAGGCACATGCCGGCGGTGACGAACGGCTCGCCCAGCTCGGCCGCGTAGTGGCGGGTCAGCGACGCGCGGGCGTCGGCGAGCAGCGGGTGCGGCAGTGGACGGCCGTCGCCGTACCAGCAGAGCAGGCGGGGGACGTCGACCTCGGTGTCGTACATGGTGCGGCGCTCGGCCCGCCAGGGCACCTCGGCGAGCAGGGTGTCGAGGACCGCGTCGGAGCCGCGCACCCAGCCGGGCAGGTGGTCCACCCAGGCGCCCCGGGTGAGCCGGTGCCGGCGCAGCCCGGTCAGCGGGGCCAGCGCCGGGCCGGCGTCGGCGAGGTCGAGCATCGACGGCTGGTAGGCGGCCTGCGTCATGCCGCCCACCCTATCAGGGATTTAGTACACGCGTACGATCGCCGATCAGGGTGAGGACGGCGTCCGCCACCCGGGCCCGGCCGTGCCCGTCGACGGTGGCCCAGGCCCGCGCGGCGAGCCCGGCCCGTCGGTGCGGGGAGGCGAGCAGCGTGCGCAGGGTCCGGGCGGCGCCCGCCCGGGCCGACCGGCCGGCCAGCCCCGGCGCGACCAGCTCCGACAGTTCGCCCAGCCCGGCGGCGAGCCCGTGGGCCACCACCCGCCGGTACGACTCGCGCTGGTTGTCCACCACGCAGACCAGCGCGGCCGGCACCCCCAGGCAGCACAGTTCCCAGGTGGAGGTGCCGGCGGCGCTGACCACCAGGTCGGCCGCGTCGATCAGCGCGGGCAGCGTGTCGGTCGGCGGGACGAGGCGCAGCGACTGCCCCCGTCCCGGGTTCAGCTCCGCCAGCTCGGCCTCGATCTCCGGCCGGGCGACGACCACGGTCAGGTCCATCGGGTGGCCGGTGGCCAGCAGCACCCGGGTCAGCACCGGGGCCGCGCCGACCGCGTCGGTGCCGCCGAAGAAGGCCAGCACCCGGGGCCGGCCGGTCGGCGTGGCCACTCTCGGGGCGGCCGGCCGGGCGGTGATCACCGAATCCCGCAGCAGCGCGTACCGGGTGCCGGCGAGCAGCCGTCCACCGCCCGCGTCGAGGGACCCGCCCGGATCCCCGGAACCCGCCGGGTGCTCCGCGCCGACCGGGCCGGGAGCCGGCCCGCCGTCGACCGTCGGAGTGTCCGCGCCGAAGTTCTGGTCCAGGTGCAGGTCGGCGTCCTGGCCCCGGGTGTCGCCGTCGACGATGGCGAGGGTGACCACGCCGGCCGCCCGCAGCGCGCCCGCCCCGGCCGGGTCCAGCTCGTACGAGTCGAGCACCAGCGCGTCCAGCCGGTGCCGGCGGGCCGCCTCGACCAGCCCGTCCGGGGTGTCCGGGCCGGGGTGCAGCGGGATACCCCGGGCGGCGAGCTGCCCGGCGGCCCAGCCGACCTGCTCGACCGTGCCGAACAGCTCGACCCGGGCGCCCCGGGCCAGGAACTCCTCGCCGAGGGCCAGGCAGCGGACCAGGTGGCCGACGCCGCGTCGGGGGCCGGCGTCGCAGCGCAGCCCGATCCGGGGCGCGTCGCCGGCGGGTGGCGGGTTCAGGACTCCTCCAGCCGCTTCTGGCGTACCGAGGAGTTGAGGGCGCGCAGCCCGGCCTGGCCGTCCAGCCAGTCGGCGAGCTTGGCCAGCGGCACGCTGACGTCACCGAAGTGGTCGACGACCGCGCTGACCAGCGCCCAGTCCGGTTCGGTGTCGAGGGTGAGCCGCAGCGCCGACCGGTCCGGGGTGAGGGTCACCCCGAGCACCCGGAACAGCTCCGGGTGGGTGTACGCGTACGAGGTGACGTGCACCCGGTGGTGGTCGGTGGCGAGCCGGTCCAGGGTGCGCAGCGCGTCCGCCCGGATGATCTCCACGTCCAGCCCCCGGGGCAGGGTACGGGCGATCGAGGTGCTGGCGTAGTCGAGCCCCGGCACCGCCCGGTACACCGATGCGACCAGCGTGACGATCTCCGGGTCGAGCAGCGGGCAGTCGGCGGTGAACCGCATCACCGCCTCGCCGGGGTGGGCGTCGAGCGCGCCCACGAACCGGCTCAGCACGTCGTCGACCGGGCCCCGGTGGGCGGGCACGCCCAGCCGGTCGCACTCGGCCACCACCGCGTCGTCGACCGGGTCGGTGCTGGTGGCGACGACCAGGTCGGCGAGGACGCCGCTGTCCTGGGCGGCCCGCACCACCCGGCCGAGCACGCTGCGCCCGGCCAGCGGGCGGAGCACCTTGCCGGGCAGCCGGGACGACCCCATCCGGGCCTGGACGACGCCGACGATCCGGGTCACTGCTGCTCCTCCTGCTTCGGGGTCAACGCCTCACGGGCCCGGCGCTTGGCCGCCCGGGCACCGCGCTTCGCCAGCCGGGCGGGGGTGATGGCCAGCCGGCCGACCCGGTAGCTGAGCGAGCCGCTGAGCAGGTTGATCGTCGCGTCGGCACGGCGCAGCGCGCGTTCCCGCGAGGTGAGCAGCTCCTCGGTCCACTTCAGCAGCGCGGCGAGCCGGGTCAGCTCCTCCCGCTGGCGTACCCACGCCTCGCGCAGGCTCTGGTAGCTGCGTGGCCCGGCGGGCGGGTCGGTCGGGGCGACCGCGCGCAGTTCGGTGGCGAGGGCGACCCGGCCCTCGGCGTCCAGCCCACGCAGCGCGGCGCTGACCGCCGCCTCGGCCTCGACCGCCGCGCCGACGGTGGCCCGGTCCAGGTCGTGCCCGGCGACGCCGCCGAGCACCACGGTCAGCCCGGCGACGTCCAGGGTGGACGGCCACGGGTGGGCGTACCCGCCGGTGAGCAGGGCGGCGGCGAACCGCCACAACCCGCGGGCCAGCGCCACCTCGACGGTGAGCGGCTCGGCGGCCTGCCAGCTCGGATCGAGCACCGCGAAGGCGTCGCCGTCGACCACCACGTTGTCGGTGTCGGCCAGCGCCGCCGCGCCGGTGAGCCGCCCGTCCGGGCCGGCCTGCCCCGCGAGCCAACCGGCGTAGCCGCGCAGCAGCCCGCGCAGGGCGTCCAGGTCGCGGCGGAGACAGCCGTCCAGCAGCAGGGTGCGCAGCAGCCGGCCCGGGGGGACCGGCCCGGCGAGGGCGTCCGGATCCCGGTAGGCGGCTTCCCGGCTCGCGAAGGGCGCCGGCCGGGGCCGGGCGGACGCGCCGGTGGTGCCGGCCCAGCGCCAGCCGTCCAGCCCGTCGCGCACCTCGGCCACGCCCACCCCGGGCGGCCCGGTCTGCACGAGCACCACCGGCAGCGGTCCCGTCGGATCGGCGTCGTCCACCGGCCGGAGGCCGTCGGCCCCGGTCCGGCGGGCCAGCACCAGCCAGCCGGGGGCCAGCGCCGCGCCGAGGCCGGCGTGCAGCGCGTCCACCGCCAGCCGGGCCGGGTCCTGGAGCACCGTCGTACCGGCGAAGCCACCCGCGCAGGCGCCGTGCAGCACCGCGTCGAGCAGCCCCGAGGTGGGCGACCGGTCCAGCGCGTCGGTGCTGACCAGCGCCGTCGCGGCGGCCGGATCGGGGTACGCGGCGTAGCAGGTGCCGGCCGTCAGTCCCGCCTCGGCGAGCCGGTCGCGCAGCCGGTCCGGGTTGGCCGGGCGGGCGGCGTCCAGCACCCCGCCGATCGTCCAGGCCGCGTCGGCGCGGTCGGCGTACCACGGGTCGGTGGCGACCAGGCGGGTCACGCCGAGCGGGTTGTCCAGCCGCAGCAGCAGCGTGCCGCCGGGGCGCAGGGCGGCGGCCAACCGGTCCAGCACCCCGGTCCAGCCCAGCCGGACGCCCTCCACCGACTCGACGGCGTCCAGTCCGGCGCCGGCCACCACCACGTCGAAGGTGTCGTCCGGGTCGAGCCCGGCCGGCCCGCCGACGACCACCCGGGCGCCCCGGTCGGCCAGCGTCACCGCGTCGGGGTGGCTGCGCAGCAGGCAGGTCACCTCGGCGTGGGCGAGCCGGTCCAGCAGCGCCGGGTCGTGCGGGCCGGCCAGCAGGACCCGTGCCCCGGCCGGTACGACCCGGGCGGCCAGCGCGCCCAGCGGCCCGCCGTCGGCCAGCCGCTGCGCGGGCAGGTCGGACCAGGCCAGCATCTCCCCGCCGGGCAGTGCGACGCTGGGGGCGGTTCCAGTGGTCAACTCGTTCCTCCTGCGGGGTGCGCCCAGCCGAGCAGCTCGCGCAGCTCGGCCGGCGTACAGCGGTGGTCGGTGCCCAGTTCGGCACGGGCGATCCCGACGGCGGTCGGCAGGTGCACCGACTCGCCGTGCAGCTCCGGCCACTGGCGCCGGATCCGGGCGGTGCCGCCGAAGGTGGGATCCTCCTTGGACAGGATCATCGGGTCGCCGTAGACGGCGGGTTCGCAGCCGGCGGCGATGCCGTAGAAGATCGCGCTGGTCAGCCGGTTGGACGCCACCCGGGCGTGCCGGCGCAGCTCGGTGAGCTGCTTGTCCAGGAAGAGCGGGTCGGTGTCCTTCCACCAGTGGCCCCGGTAGCCGTGGCAGATCACCCGGAACCCGGCGTTCTCGTAGAGCCGCCGCACCCGGCGCATCCCGTACTCGTGCCAGTAGAGGCAGACGGTGACCGGGCCGGGCTCGGTGTCCCGGATCCGGGCGATCAGCTCCTTGTGGTCGCCCTTGACGTGCTGGCCCTCCCAGCCGTGGAAGGGGTACCAGATGGTGCCCTCCCGCTCGGTCTCCGGCGGGTCGTCGGCGCGCAGGTCGAGCAGGTAGGCGAAGGGCGCGCCGGTGACCACCACGTTGCGCCGACCCACCGACCAGGCCCGCCGCCGGGTCTGCTCGGACCAGAGCAGGCTGGGGGTGCGTTCGGCGTACGGGTGGCCGGGGGCCAGGCCGTCGCCGATGTTCCAGCCGTGCTGGACGTACCCGTTGATCCGGGGCGGGTGGCCGTCGCCCAGCCCGCAGTAGCGGGCCAGCACGTGGGCGTGCCCGTAGAAGTGGTTCGCGTGGTGCATCGGTTACCCCCGGGTCAGGCGGCGGTACGTGCCGTGACGCCGCGCAGCGCCGCGCCGAGCGCGTCGATCACCCGGTCCTGGTCGGCGTCGGTGAGGCCCGGGTACAGCGGCAGCGAGAGCTGCTGACCGTAGAACGACTCGGCCACCGGGCAGGACCCGCGCCGGTAGCCGAGGTCGGCGAAGGCCGGGTGCCAGTGCACCGGGATGTAGTTGACCTGGACGCCGATGCCGGCGGCGCGCATCCGGTCGTACACCTCGCGGCGGCGGTCGTCGAGCACCCGGATCGGGTAGAGGTGCCAGGCGGGGGCGGCCCACGACCGGCGGCCCGGGACACGCACCCCGTCCAGGCCGGCCAGCGCCTCGTCGTAGCGGGCGACCAGCCGGGCGCGGGCGGCGAGGAAGTCGCCGAGCCGGCGGAGCTGGCTGCGGCCCAACGCGCAGAGCACGTCCGGCAGCCGGTAGTTCAGCCCGAAGGAGTGCACCTCCTGGTGCCAGCCGCCCTCGTCCGGCCAGCGCAGCTCGTCGCGCTCGCGGACCAGCCCGATGTTGCGGAACCGGCGGGCCCGCTTCAGCAGCTCGGGGTCGCCGGCGGCGACCGCGCCGCCCTCGGCGGTGGTCAGGTTCTTGGTGGGGAAGAACGAGAAGGTGGTCAGGTCGGCCAGCGACCCGACCGGCCGGCCCCGGTAGCTGGCGCCGATCGAGTGCGCCGCGTCGGCGAGCAGCAGCGCGTCGCTGCCGGTCAGGGCGGTACGCAGCGCGTCGTAGTCGGCCGGGTGGCCGGCGTAGTCGACGGCGGCGACCACCTTCGTCCGGGCGGTGGTCGCGGCGGCCACCGCCGCCGGGTCGAGGGTGTACGTCTCCTCCTCGACGTCGGCGAACACGATCTTCGCGCCGAGGGCGACCGCGCTGCTGGCGGTCGCCACGAACGTCATCGGGGGGACGACCACCTCGTCGCCGGGTCCCACCCCGGCCGCCGCGTACGCCACGTGCAGCGCGGCGGTGCCGTTGGAGACCGCGGCGCAGCCGGCCCCGCCGGTCCACCGGGCCAGGTCCGCCTCGAAGCCGTCGACCTGCGGTCCGGTGGTGAGCCAGTCGCTGCGCAGCGCGGCGACCACGGCGTCGACGTCGTCCTCGGTGACCGACTGCCGCCCGTACGGGAGCATCGCCATCACGCGGTGATGCCGAGCATGTCGCGTAGCTGCGGCACGCTCAACCACTCGTCGTTGGTGTCCGACTGGTAGGCGAACCCGTCCGGCACCGGCTCGCAGCCGACCGGCGGCTGGTAGCCCCAGGTGGCGATGGTCGGCTGGACGATGAACCGGTCCCGGCCGCGCAACGTCCGGCGGCTGTCGTCCGGGGCGATCATCTCCTCGTGCAGCTTCTCGCCGGGACGGATGCCGATCTCGTGGGTGGTGGCCGCCGGGGCGACCGCCTCGACCAGGTCGAGGATGCGCATGCTGGGGATCCGCGGCACGAACAGCTCGCCGCCCTGCATCTGGTCGAACGAGTCCAGGACGAACTGGACGGCCTGGTCCAGGGTGATCCAGAACCGGGTCATCCGCTTGTCGGTGATCGGCAGGCTCTTCCCCTCGGCGGCCAGCCGGCGGAACAGCGGCACCACCGAGCCACGGCTGCCCACCACGTTGCCGTAGCGGACCACGGCGAAGCGGGTGGGGTGCTGGGCGGCGTAGTGGTTCGCCGAGACGAAGAGCTTGTCGCCGACGAGCTTGGTGGCGCCGTACAGGTTGATCGGGCTGGACGCCTTGTCGGTGGAGAGGGCGATGACCTTCCGTACGCCGGCCTCGATCGCCGCGTCCACCACGTGCTGTGAGCCGGTGATGTTGGTGGCGATGAACTCCGACGGGTTGTACTCGGCGGTGTCCACCTGCTTGAGGGCGGCGGCGTGCACCACGTGGTCCACGCCGTGCATCGCCCGGGTCAGCCGGTGCCGGTCCCGGATGTCGCCGATGAACCAGCGCAGCCGGGGGTCGTCGCCGAGCTGCTGGCGCAGCTCGTACTGCTTGAGTTCGTCGCGGGAGAACACCACCACCCGGGCCGGGTCGGCCTCGGTGAGGACGTGCCGGAGGAAGGTCTTCCCGAAGGACCCCGTCCCGCCGGTGATCAGAATGGAGGATCCATTCAACTCACTCAATTTGGTGCTCCCCAGATCGTGGTTGTGCGCCGGCGGCTCGGGGCCACGCGACCGGACGGACGCTAACCACGGCGGGTTAACGGGCCGACGCCCCCGGGTTAACCGACCGCGCTGGTCCCGTGAATGCCGGACACCCGGCAGGCGAACACTTCCGACCCCCACCCGCGTCGGCCGACCAGCGGGGACGGCGCTGACTACAGTGGCCCGGCGCGGGCCCGCGCCGGACACCCGTCCCGCCGGACGTCACGACGGCGGGGCACCAACGAGCAGGAGGCGACGATGGCGTCCGGCACGGACGTGAGGCGACGGGGCGTCGACCCGACCGGGCGGCCGGCGACCCCGGGGTCGCGCCGCTGGCTGGTCCCGGCGCTGCTGGCGGCGGGCTGGCTGCTGGGCGTCGGCTGGCGGATGTGGCTGTCCCGGCACATCCCGCTGCCGATCGCGCACACCGACGAGGACAGCTACCTCAACACCGCCCGCGCGCTGGCCGCCGGACCGGGCGGCTTCAGCAGCGAGAACGGGCCGCTGCGACGGGTCGGCTACCCGTTGCTGATCTCCCCGGCCTTCCTCGGCGACCGGGACTTCGCCGACAGCTACCGCCTGGTCCAGTTGATCAACGCGGCGGTGAACGCGACGGTGTTGCCGCTGGCGTACCTGCTGGGCCGCCGGCTGCTGCGGCTGCGCCGGGCGTACGCCCTGGCCGCCGCCGCGGTGGCGGCGACCCTGCCGGCCACCGTCTTCTACGCCGGCGTGGCGATGATCGACGCGGTGCTGGCGCCGCTGGCGCTGGCCTGGCTGCTCGCCGTGCACCGCTGGGTACGCCGGCCCGGCCCGCTCGCCGCCGCCGGGGCCGGCGCCCTGGTCGGGGTGTTCCACCTGCTGCACTCCCGGGGGCTGGTGATCGTGGCGGTGCACGCCGGGCTGGTGCTGCTGCTGTTCCTGCGCCGCCGGGTGACACCGGCCCAGGTGCTCGCCGCGGTCCTGCCGGTGCTCGCCCTGGCGCTGCTCAACGAGGCCGTCATCCGACTGCTCGGCGACCGGGTCTACCTGCTGGGCGATCCACCGGACGGGGGCACCGCGCGGGCCGTCGCCTCCGGCCCGGGACTGCTGCGGGTCGGCGCGGCGGTGGTCACCCAGCTCTGGTACCTGGTGGTCATCACCTTCGGGTTGGCCGGTGTCGCCTGGGCGGCGGCCGTCCGGGCGCTGTTCCGTACCGACCCGGCCCGGGTGGCCTCCGGTGCCGACGCGCCGGGCGGGGCCGGCGCGGACGGAGCGGCCGACGGGGCCGCCGGTGCGCACGGGGTGCCCGGGGGTGCCGAGACCCGCTGGACGCTCGGCGTCGCGCTGGTGACCAGCGTCGGGGTGGCCGGCGGGGCGGCGGTCATCCTGGCCGGCATCACCAGCAAGCCGCTGGACGCGATCTACGGCCGGTACGTGCAGATGCTCGCCCCGTTCTGGCTGCTCGTCGGGGTGGGGGTGCTGCTCACCGCGGCGTACGGGGTGCGGTGGCGTCGGGCGGCGGTGGCGGTGGCGCTGCTGCTGGCCGGCGCGACGCTGATCGCCGTCCGGCTGGCCTGGGTGGCCGGCCGGGGCCACGAGCTGCGCTACGGCGGCTTCGGCGCGCCGGACCTGATGGCGCTGACCGGCGGCTGGCAGGAGTTCCGTCCGTTCACCGGCGCGGCCGTCGGGGTGGCCGGCTGCCTGCTGCTGGTCGCCGCCGTCCGGCTGCCCCGGCTGCGGGTGCCGGCGCTCGCCGCGCTGGTGGTGGTGAACCTCGGCACCATGCAGGTGATCACCGACCGGCTGGTCCGGCCGATGGTCGCGGCGACCGCGCCGACCCCCCGCGTCGCCGACCTCGGGGTACGCCCCGGTGACCGGGTCTGGGCCTCGCTCGGCGTGCAGTACGTCCTGCGGTTCAACCTCAGTCACCAGGTCACCTGGACCGACGTGCGGTGGTTCGTCGAGAAGCCCCCCGCCGACGCCGACGTCGTCCTCGTCCGGTGGGCCCCCGGCGAGCCGGACGACTGGGACGGCACCCGGTACGGCTTCGTCCGCCTGGGCGGCAACCCGGAGCAGCACTGGGCCGCCTGGCGGCGGGCCTGAACCCATTTCCGGCCGGACCGGGGTGAACGTCGGATGGCCGACCGGTTAATGGTCGTCGGACGATTGTCGAAATCAGCGGCGGCGACGGTTCTCCCGGGCCAGCGAAATCGGGATCACGGTGATTTCCCGCCCGTCGTGCACCTGCTGTCGCGGCGTCCCCTCGACGAACCGGAAGCGGCGGTTCATCTGCCGTACGACGGTGTTGTGCGCCAGCACCTCGCCGTCGAGCCGGTCCAGCTCCAGGGTGTCGAAGGCGTGGTCCACCGCCGCCCGCATGACGGCCAGCCAGGCGGGCAGCGTGGCACCCCGGTCGGCCAGGCCGTCGGCGTCCAAGTAGAAGCCCCAGGAGCCGGTGCGCGGGCCGGCCAGGCCCAGGTCGAAGAAGGTGACCACGCCGGAGGGCAGCCCGTCGTGGACGTACACCAGGACCTGGCGGGTGGGGTCGGTGCGGACCCGCGACCACCACGCCGCGTGCTCCGCGGCGGTGATCTCGTGACTGGTCTTGCTGACCTGCCGGTTGGTTTCCTGATTACGCCAGGACAACATCAGGTTAACGTCGTCCGTCGTCGCCTCGCGCAGCACTTTTCCCTCTTTCCGCGACCCGGGTGGCCTGCCGCGGGACCCTACCCGGTAAATGGGGAACGCAATTGTCGGGCTGTACACTCCGGCGCATGAACGAATTGAGTCGCGCGCAGATCCGCGACCTCATGGCCCAGGTGCTGAAGAACCAGGACAAGGTCCTCCCGGACGACGACTCCGCCGACCTGCGGGAGATCGGCTTCCGGTCGCTGGACTTCTCCGAGCTGGCCCTGCGGGTGGAGGACGCCACGGGGGAGGAGCTCAACTTCGACGCCCCCGGGCTGCGCCGGATCGCCACCGTCGGGGACGTCCTCGACTTCCTCGCCGCACTCCAGCGGCAGTGACCGTCGCGACCTCGCCGGCCGGGTTGGCCAACCGGGTCGTCGTCGCCGGGGTGGCCGGTAGCTGGCGCGAGCTGGCGGCACCCGCCCTGCCGACGCCCGCCGCGGTCCTCGCCGCCACCTCGGCCGACGCCCTCGCCGCCGCCCGGCAGCACGCCGAGCGCGGCGTCGAGCTGCTGATCGCCGGCCCCGGCCGGGTCGACGCGCCGATGCGGGACGAACTGGCGGCGGCCGGCTTCGCGGTCACCGTGCTCGCCGCCGGTGTGCCGGAGACCACCCCGCCGGCCGTCCGGCGGGCCCCGGAGCCCGGCCGGCTCTGGCTGCTCACCTCCGGCTCCACCGGCCGGCCCAAGCGGGTCGGGCACAGCCTCGACTCGCTGACCACCGTGCGCGGCGCCCAGCCGGAGCGGACCTGGCTCTGCCCGTACGCCCCCGGCACGTACGCCTGGTGGCAGGTGGTCACCCTGTCGCTCACCCAGCCCGGCCAGCACCTCGTGGTGGTCGACCCGGACGAGCTGGACGACTGGCCAACCGTGGCCGCCGCGCACCGGGTGGACGCCGCCTCCGGCACCCCCACCTTCTGGCGGCGCACCCTGCACCGCGACTCCGAGGCGTTGGCCCGGGTGCCGCTGCGCCAGCTCACCCTCGGCGGCGAGCCGGTCGACCAGGCCGTCCTCGACCAGCTCCGCGACCTCTTCCCGGCCGCCCGGATCTCCTGGATCTACGCCTCCTCCGAGGTGGGGGCGTCCATCGTGGTGCACGACGGGCGGGCCGGCTTCCCGGTCGAGTGGCTGGACCGGGCGATCCCCGGCCGGCCCACCCTGTCGGTGCGCGACGAGGAGCTGGTGGTCACCTCGCCGTACCACGGGGCCGGGCTCGACGGCCCGGTGCGCACCGGCGACCGGGTGCAGGTGGTGGACGACCGGGTGCTCATCACCGGGCGGCTCGACTCCGACGAGATCAACGTCGGCGGGAGCAAGGTCTCCGCCGGGCTGGTCCGGGGCGTGCTCACCGCCCACCCCGGGGTGGCCTGGGCCCGGGTCACCGGCCGCCGTGCGCCGATGCTCGGCCGGATGGTGGTCGCCGAGGTGGTGCCCACCCCCACCACCGACCCGGCCGCCCCGCCGCCGGACGAGGCCGCGCTGGTGCGCTGGTGCGCCGACCGGCTCCCCGACTACGCGGTGCCCCGCCGCATCCGCACGCTGACCGAGATCCCCGTCAAGGAGACGCTGAAGAGCGATGTCTGACCCGACGCTCGTCCCACCCAGCACCGTCGTGCTCGTCTCCGGGGGTTCCCGGGGCCTGGGCCTGGAAATCGTCACCGACCTGCTCGACGCCGGGTGCCGGGTGGCCGCCTTCGCCCGTACCGTCACCCCGGAACTGGAGAAGCTGGCCGCCGAGCACCCCGACCGGGTGCACGCCGGCGCGGTCGACGTCACCGACCTGCCCGCCGCGCAGACCTTCGTCCGGGCGGTCGAGGAGCGGCTCGGCCCGATCGACGGCCTGGTCAACAACGCCGCCGTCGGGCAGGACTCGCTGCACGTGCACACCGCCACCGGCGACATCGCCCGGATCGTCGAGACCAACCTGACCGCGCCGTTGCAGCTCACCCGCCTGGTGATCCGGCGGATGCTCGGTCAGGGCCGGCGCGGGCGGATCGTGAACGTCACTTCGATCTGCGCGCAGCGCGGCTTCCCCGGCCTGGTGGCGTACTCGGCGACCAAGGGTGGGATGGACGCCGCCACCCGGTCGCTGGCCCGGGAGTTGGGTGGCCGGATGCTGGTCAACGCCGTCGCCCCCGGCTTCTTCGCCTCCGAGATGTCCGCCGTGCTGGGCAGCACCCAGCTCGACCAGATCGTCCGTCGTACCCCGACCGGGCACCTGACCGAGCCGGCCGAGGTGGTGCCGGTGGTGCGGATGCTGCTGCGCGCGCACACCAACATCAACGGCCAGGTCATCGTGGTCGACGGTGCGGCCTCCATCTGACCTGATCCGGGCCGGTCGCCCGGCGGCCGGGGCCGGTCACCGTCACGGGCCGGTCGGTCCACGGCCGGTGCCGGCCCTGCTGGGCGCCGC
Organism: Micromonospora sp. NPDC092111; assembly: GCF_044755745.1. Lineage (NCBI taxonomy): Bacteria > Bacillati > Actinomycetota > Actinomycetes > Micromonosporales > Micromonosporaceae > Micromonospora > Micromonospora sp. NPDC092111. The sequence goes on along the minus strand of NZ_JBIVRQ010000007.1, from coordinate 323,636 downwards.
CGAACGGCACCTGCGCGTCGGCACGCCGGCCGAGCTGCGGTACGCGGTGACCCGCAGCCACCTCGACGACGGGCGCTGCGTCGGCTGGTACGGCCCACCCACCCCCGGCTGGCGGGTCGCGATCGACGCCGAACGCGCCGCCGCCGAGGTCCCGCCCGCGCTCGCCACCCGCTTCGGCCCGGTCGACTTCTGGGCCCGGTGGACCCGGGCGGAGAGCCTGTGCAAGCTGGCCGACGTGCCGGTGGCCGCCTGGTGGCGGCGGCACGGTCTGGCCGTACCCCCGCACACCCGCGCGGTCTGGCGCACCCTGCACCTGGCCGACCTGGTGATCACGGTCGCCGTCGCCCCCTGAACCGGGTGCACGAAGGATCCTGGTGGGGAACGGCCCATGGAGGGGCCGTTCCCCACCAGGATCTAGTCCCGGGCGGTCAGCGCAGTCAGATCAGGTCCCAGCTCAGCGGGGTGCCCCGGGGGACGTCGGCGGTGAAGGTGCGGCCGAGCACCCGGTCGATCTCCACCGGGGGCAGGCCGCCGGCCGGCCGGATCGAGCGGACGTTCGCGGCGGTCACCTCGTCGCCGGCCCGAACGTCGGCGACCACGAAGAGCGAGCGGCGGAAGCGCAACCCCTCCCGCTCGGCCGGGGTCGGCCCGATCGCGGTGCCGCCGAGCGCGGCGTGCGCCCGCTGCGACTCGACCACCAGGGCGGCCAGCTCCTGCGGGTCGAGCGAGAAGTCGGAGTCCACCCCGCCGTCGGCCCGGTCCAGGGTGACGTGCTTCTCGATGAAGCAGGCGCCCAGCGCCACCGAGGCGACCGGCACCCCGATGCCCGGCGTGTGGTCGGACAGTCCCACCGGCACGCCGAACGCGTCCGCCAGCACCGGGATGCGGCGCAGGTTGCTGTCCGCCGGCGGGGCCGGGTACGACGCGGTGCAGGCCAGCAGCACGATGCCACCGGCCCCGCCGTCCCGGGCGGTGCGCACCGCGGCGTCGATCTCGGCGACCGTGGCCATCCCGGTGGAGATGACCAGCGGCTTGCCGGTGCTCGCGACCAGCCGGATCAGCGGCAGGTCGACCAGCTCCGACGAGGCGATCTTGTACGCCGGGACGTCCAGCCCCTCCAGCAGTTCCACCGCCGATGGGTCGAACGGGGACGAGAAGACGGTCAGCCCCCGCTCCCGGGCCCGGTCGAAGATCGGCGCGTGCCACTCGTACGGGGTGTGCGCCCGCTCGTAGAGCCGGTACAGGTTCTGCCCGCCCCACAGCTCGTGCCCACCGGAGATGCGGAACGCCGGGGTGTCGACGTCGATGGTGATGGTGTCCGGCCGGTACGTCTGCAACTTGAGCGCGTGTGCCCCGCTGGCCGCCACCGCGTCCACGATCGCCAGCGCCCGGTCCAGGTCGCCGTTGTGGTTGCCGGACATCTCCGCGACCACGAACGGTCGCTCCCCGGCCCCCACCACGTGCGGCCCGATCTTCACTGTCGCCGTCATCTCCGACCTCTGTTCACTGTGCGTCCGCGCTCGGGCGCGGTGCTACCGGCGTCGTCCCGGGGGACGACGGGAAACCAGGGCGCCGGGAGCCGGCGCGGTGCCGCGCCGACGGGCCTGGTCAGGGGGTGCCCCGACCGGCCAGCGCGTCCGACTGCGGCACGGTGTCGACCGGTGCGTCCGGCTGCCCGGCGACGTCCGACCCGGCGGCCGGGTAACGCAGCCGGCCGGCCAGCCGATGGGCCCGCCGCAGCGCGGAGTACGCCAGGTAGCTGTCCCGGCCGACAAGCTGGTGCTTGAGCCCGGCCACCCCACCCGGGCGCGGGTAACCGGCCGACGGCAGGTGCCGACGGTACTGTTCGGCGACCCGGCGGAAGAAGGCGCGGCGCAGGTGCGGGTGCAGCCGGTCATCGTTGCCCACCACGACCAGCATGTGATTCACCATCAGCCCGAACAACTCGGCGTGCAGCCGTTCGTCCGGGTACCGCTGCCGTACCCAGGCGAGCAGCCGGTCGTACTGGTCGAAGGCGTCGAAGTGCCGGCCGCTGCGGGTGGAGGTGATCGCCCCCTGCCGGCCCTGCCGGTACAGGTAGCAGACCCGGTCCAGCACGGAGATCCGCTCCGCGCCGATCAGCAGCGGGTGGCTGAACGGGATGTCCTCGTACCAGCCGGGGTGGAAGCGCAGCTCCAACTCGTCCATGAACTCCCGGCGGACCACCTTGTTCCACGCGGTGTGCTGCACCCGCAGCAGCCGGGGCTGGTCGGCGAGGCGGACCACGTCGGGCACCCCGCGCAGCAGGGGGCTGCTGGCGTCGATCTCCCGCCGGCCGTCCTCGTGCACCCGCAGGTGGTCGACCATCAGCACGTCGGGCCGGTGCGCCCGGAGCCGGTCCAGCACCGCCGGCACGGTCCCCGGCGGCAACCAGTCGTCGCTGTCGACGAACCACACGTAGTCGCCGGTAGCCACCTCCAGCCCGGCGTTGCGGGCGAGGCCGAGCCCGACGTTGCTGCTCAGGTGCACCGTGCGTACGCCCGGGTGGGTGGCCGCGTACGCCCGCAGCAGCTCCCCGCACCGGTCCGGCGAGGCGTCGTCGACGGCGACGATCTCGACCGCGCCCTCCGCGCCGGCCGGGACGTCCACCCGTACCGAGTCGAGGCACTGGTGCAGGTACGCCTCCACCCCGTGGACGGGGACGACGACGCTGAGCAGCGGGGCGGGCACGGGCTGGTTGACCACGCCGCCACCTTCGTCCATCCGGGTGGCCGGACCCGGAACCTGACGTATCCGGCGGAGATGGATTTCCTGAACAGCCGCCGAGCGGCGGGTTAACGGACCGCCGCCCGCTTCCCACCCGTTGGGAGGCGGCGAGCGGAACCGCCGAGGCGAGATCCCAGCTCAGGGGCGCTGGTCCCCGGTGCCCGTGGAACGGGGCAGCGTGGGCGGCGCGCGCCATGGATGATCGTGGAAATCCTCAAGATCGATGGAGGCGTGATGACACGGGGGAATTCCACGGCAGTGAACAGGGGCCGGGCCGCCACGGCACGATGGGGACGGGTGCTCGTCGCGGTGCTCGCGGCGGTGACCGTCACGGCCGGGCTCGCCGGGCCTGCCGCCGCGGCACCGCAGCCGATCATCGGCGGCGAGGTCCAGAGCGACGCGGACGGGCTGGCCGCCGTGCTCGTCAGCGGTAGCTACAACTGCACCGGCTCGATCGTCAGCAACTACTGGGTGCTGACCGCGAAGCACTGCCTGTACGACAGCAACGGCAGCCGGATCGCCGACTCCCGGCTCTCGGTACGGGTCAAGAGCATCTACTGGAACAGCGGTGGCGGGGTCGTGAACATCGCCACCTCCCGGGTGCGGACGTACCACGACATCGCGATGCTCAAGCTCGACCGGTCCGCCAACGCCGAATCGGTACGGCTGCCCACCGCGACCACGAAGGTGGGTGCGACCACCTACGCCTTCGGGTGGGGGCGGACCTGCGTCTCCTGCGCTCCCTCGACCACGCTCAGGCGGGCCACCCAGGACGTGCGGTCGATCGAATCCGACGACGCGTACGGCGGCCGTGGCATCGCCACCACCGGCATCAACGGGGACGTCTGCTTCGGTGACTCGGGCGGACCGCTGTTCAAGCTGGTCGACGGGCTTCGCTACCAGGTCGGCGTGCTGTCCTGGGGGAACTCGAGCTGTAACGGCACGGCCAACTGGGCGACGGTGCCGGAGAGTCGCGACTGGATCCTGGACGTCATGGCGACGGTGTAGCCGTCAGCTCCACCTGCGGGCCGGCTCTCCGGATGGGGGGCCGGCCCGCTGCCGTCGATGTCCGCGCGCACCGCGTCGGTGTCCCCGTCGATGGCGAGCGGGTAGGGTGCCCGGCGGCGGTCCCACCGGGGGGCCGTGATCGCCCGTCGCCCTCGGCCGTGGTGACGACGCGGCCGAGGAGGAGACGTACGTGGTGTCGAGCCGTGCCGACGAGGGTCTGCCCGCGACCGCCACCCTGCCCGCGACCAGCACCCCGCTGGCGAGCCGGTTGCCGTCGCTGACCGGGCTGCGCTGGATCGCCGCGATGCTGGTCTTCGGCTACCACGCCGGCACCATGCGGATCGTCGGCCAGCCGGACGCCAAGGCGGTGGTCGACTGGCTGTTCACCCTCGGCCTGTCCGGGGTGCAGTTCTTCTTCGTCCTCAGTGGATTCGTCCTGGTCTGGTCGGCCCGCGACGGCGACCGCAGGCGGGACTTCTGGCGTCGCCGGCTCGCCAAGATCTACCCCAACCACGTGCTGACCTGGGCGGCGGCGCTGCTGGTGATGTGGTGGTTCGCCGACCCGGTGGTGCCCCGCGCCGCGCTGGAGAACCTCTTCCTGCTCCAGGCGTGGGACCCGACACCCGGCTACTTCTACAGCATGAACACGGTGAGCTGGTCACTCTCCTGCGAGCTGTTCTTCTACCTCTGCCTGCCACTGGTGCTGCCGGCGGTCCGCCGGGCCCGCTCCGGCCTGCTCTGGGCCGTGGTGGTCGCGGTGCCGCTGCTGATCCTGGCCCTCTGGCCCGGTCAGGCGCTGGTACCGGAGGGCAGCACCTGGTGGTTCGCCCAGATCTTCCCGCTGGTCCGCTCCACCGAGTTCTGGCTGGGCGTCGCCGCCGCCGAGCTGCTGCGGCGCGGCCACTGGCGGGGGCCGGGCCTGCCGCTGGCCAGCCTGATCTTCGTGGCCACCTGGGTGGCGGCACACTGGATCCGCGCCGAGCTGTGGGCGGCGCTCCTGTCGGCGGTGTACATCCTGGTCATCGCGGCTGCGGCGCGGGCGGACGTGCAGGGCCGCCGGTCGCCGTGGCGGCACCCCACGTTGCTCTGGCTCGGTGAGGTGTCGTTCGCCTTCTACCTGGTGCACGTGCTGGTGATGGTGACCGTGCTCCGGCTCACCGGCCACCTCGGCGTCGGGCTGCCCGGGTGGTGGGGGCCGCTGGCCGTGCTCGGCTTCCTGCTGGTGAACCTGGCGCTGGCCGGCGCGCTGCACCGCTGGGTGGAGACGCCGATGATGCGCCGGTTGTCGCCCCGCCGCCGTCCCGCCGCGACCGCCACCGCCGCCGGTGATCCGGCCACCGGCACGGACCCCGCCGGCACCGGCTCGGCGGCAGCCGGCAGCGCGTCGGCCGCGGCCGACGGCGAGGCGTCCGGGTCGGCCCCGAAGGTGGCCGCCGAGGGGACCGGCGGGCGGCCGGTGGAGTACGCGGGGCCGCGCGAGCCGCGCTGATGCGGCGGGGCGGATCGGGGCGTGGGCCGGGTCGGGTCGGGTCGTCCACGGTGGCCGGCGCGCCGACACGCCCGCCGACGCTGCGGGTCGGTCCGATCGGCGGTAGCCTGGGTGCCGTGCTCCCGGTCGCGCTCACCAGTCCGCTGTGGTGGGTGGCGCGTTGGAGTGTCCGGCTGCTGACCGGCCTCGCCGTCGCGGTCGCGCTCTCCCTCGGCGCCCCGGCGCTGCCCGAGCCGGTCGAGCTGCCCACCTCCCTGTCGTTCGGCCTGGCGGCCCCGCCCGCCGCCCCCACCGGGTCGGCACCGGTCGTGCTGCTGTCCGGGCCCACCGCCGGCGACCTGCCGGCGTCGTACCGGTCGGTGGCCGGCCCGACCCACGGCCCGGTGCTCGTCACCGGGGCCACCGGCGACCGGCAGGCCGGCACCGCCGGCACCGACGTTCTCCCGCATCCCGCCGGCCCGGGGCGGCTCGTCCCGGCCGCGCCGGCGTCGGCCCCGGCCGGGCGCGCGCCCGCCGTCGCCGGGCCCCGGGCACCTCCGGCGGGCTGATCCACCCGCGCGGGGGCCCGGCCCACCGCGACCGCCGCTACCCGAACCTCACCACCGCACCATCCGACCCGGCCCGGCGCTCCCGTGACGGACGCGCCGCCGGCACCGGACCCGGTGCGGACTCTTCCTCCGCAGTGCCGCTCCCGTGAGGTGCCGACCGTGAACACCGTGCTCTACCAGTTCCTGATCGAGGTCCCGACCGCCGCCGCCATCTGGTCCGCGCTGCTGGTGATCGTGCTCACCGTGCTCACCGTCCTCGCGGCCCGGCCGGAGCGGGACCGTCCGGCCGACGCCGAGCCCGCCGGCCCGTCGCCGGACGCCGCGCCGCAGCCCGCGGACCTGCGCCGGTACGCCGGGGAGGTGGCCGTCGCCGCGTCCGGGGCCGCGCAGACGGCCCGCCGTCGTCGGGCGGCCTGGCTGGCCGCCCAGGAGGACGTCGACCGCACCTGGCAGGCGTACGACGCGGCGGAGTCCGCCGCCCGCCGGTTCGCCGGGGCCGGTGCCCTGCCCAGCCCGCGTACGCCCCGCACCCCCGCCGAGTACGCCGGCCGGGAGCGCTGGCTGCACCAGACGGCCGTGGCGGCGCATTGGCGGGGGGAGTTGTCGGTGGAGCGGCTGCGCGACGTCTTCGCCCACCGGGACGGCTGGGACCAGCGCCGGCACCCGGTCGAGCAGGAGGTGCTGCTCGCCCGGGCGGTACGCGCGGAGCGGCGGGCGGCGTACCGGGCGGCGGCCGAACGGGAACGGAGGGCGTGGCGGGACGCGGAACTGGCCGCCGAGGCGGCCCGCGCCCTGGCCGCCGAGGCGTACGCGGCGGCGGGGCGGCTGCGCCCCGGCCGGATCCCCGCCCCGCGCCCGGCGGGACGGGGGACCCGTACGGCGACGGCGGCCCGCTGGCGTCCGGCCCGGGTGGGCTGACCCCCGTCGGGGCCGAATCGTTATCCGGAATGTGGTGAGCCCGGTCACCCGAAAGTCGAACCGGTCATCCGACCACAGCCGGTGACATCGATCGCGACGATCATCGGTGGTTGCCGCCGCGCTGTCCGGTTGCCGCCCGGTCGGGCCGCGACAACCAGGTGTCCCATTGAGTCGAGTCAGTGCCGAACTGCACCGGAAATCCGTCACCCTGGCCATGTTTGCGCAGCTCGGAGCGCTTGGCGGGGTGAAAGTCGACCAGTAGTGTCGCCTCGGTCCGGTGCGGTTTCCGATCGCAAGAGGCGACGCCGCGCCGACCCGCTCAATCGTGACCAGTCACGAACCGGGGACCCATTGCACCTGGGGTGAATCCACGGGCCACGGCCCGAGGTAGGGCGATCTTCCCGCCCGAATCCGTCAGCTAACCCGGTAGGCGGCGTCGGAAGGAGTTCCATCCTCGTGCAGCACGATCCCACCCCCCGGTCGTTCCCCCACCTCGGTGCCGGGTGCCGACGCCGGACCGTCGCGTCCTGACGCGCTGATCCCGGCCAACCGCCCCGCCGCCCGGTCCTCGTCCGGGCGGTCACTCGCCGAGCGGGCCCGCTGAACACCCCGATCCGCGGATGGCGTACCGCCATCTGCTGGCCCGGCGTGCCCGCCCCGCCCCCGTCCCGTGGAGGAACACCGTGAAGCACCACCTGAAGCGGCAGCTACGACGCCTGACCACCGAGCGTCGGTACCAGTTCGTCGCCGGCTCGGCCGCGGCCCTCGTCCTGGCGACCGGTGTCGCCGCCCTGGTCGACGGCTCCGACGACCGCCCGGCCCGGCAGACCCCGACCGCGGTGGCCGAGGCGGCCCCCCGGCTCGACGACGTGGCCACCCGCGCCCAGGCCCGGCTCGCCGCCACCCCGCCGGCCAGCCCGTCGGCCAGCCCTTCCGTGAGCCCGTCGGCGAGCCCGTCGCCGAGCGCCAGCAAGGCCAAGGCCACGGCAAACCCGGACCTGACCCGCCAGGCGGCGCCGAAGCCGCCGTCGTCGAAGGTCCTCAGCTACGACTACCAGGCCCAGACCACCTACTACTACTGCGGCCCGGCGGCGGTGCGCAACGCGCTCAGCGCGGCCGGCATCGACCGCACCCAGGATGCCCTCGCCGCTCAGCTCGGCACCACCGAGATGGGCACCAACTCGGCCGAGGACACCACCCGGGTGCTCAACGCGGTGGTGAAGGGCGACCCGTACCGGACCCGGATGTTCGCCGGCATGCCGAGTTCCGCGCAGATCGACCGGCTCCAGGCCGACGTGGTCGCGGCGGTCACCGACAAGCGGGCCGTGGTCGCGAACGTGGCCGGTGACGCCACCGACGTCGACGGCGGCTGGCACTCCTTCCCCGGCGGCCACTACATCGCCGTCGTGGGCTACCGGAACGACGGGCGTACCGTCCGGATCGCCGACTCGGCCGACCCGTCGCTGCCGGGGTACTGGGTCAGCACGGTCGACCTGGCGAACTGGATCGCCACCCGGGGCTACTCCGCCTGATCCTGCTCCGTACGCCACGGGCGTCGGTCCCCCTCGGGGACCGACGCCCGTGGCGTCTACCGGCGCGATGCGTCTCAGTAGTCGATGAAGCCGTACAGGGCCAGGTGGTTCGACTTCGTCCCGCTCACCGTGTGGCCGACGGGCGAGGGCCGCACGCCACCCCGGACGAAGAGATAGTCGATCTTACTTGAACCGCTGGTCGCCGCGGTGCCGTAGCCGGTCATGCCGAAGCCGCTCAGCGTGCTCGACGCGATGCCGGTGCGGTTGGCGTCGATCCCCACGATCCGGATCGTCGATGCGTTCAGCAGGCTGGTGGCGTCCGCGCCGAGGTGGATGCCGGTGTTCGCGATTCCGGTGTCGCCGTCGCCCGCGCAGGCGTTCTGCCGGTTCTCCTGTGGCAGGTGCATGGTGGCGGCGAACACGGAGGTGCCGGTCTCCTTGACGGTGAACCTGGCCGCGATGGCGCTCGTCCGCTTCCACTTGTAGTAGTCGGTGGTGTCCGGGTCACTGTTCGGCGGCTTGTAGAGGGTGCACCCGGCGCCGTTGTTGTAGGCCGTGCCCGGCTTCAGCCAGCCGGCGCTCCAGTACTTGGAGATGTCGCCGACGGCGAGGCTGAGGGTCCTGGTGTTCCAGATGATCGCATTGGTCTGCTTCTTCTTGAGATCGCCGAGCGCCTGCGAACTGCACTTGTGGGTGCTGCCCCAGGGCTCCGGGTCACTCCAGGCCACGATCGCCCCGTAGCTGCCGGCCGGGTAGCCGAACTTGGCCGAGAGCTGGTCGGCGTACGCCTCGGCCTGGCCGGTGCCGCGCACCTGTTGCACGATCAGGATGTCGGGTGCCACCACGCCGGCGGTGCCGGTCGCGCCGTTGTCGTCCACCAGCATCGAGGTGAGGTGGTCCGGCCCGGAGATGCGGGTGCACGACCCGTCGGAGTTGTTGACCACGAGGTTCTCGATGTTGTTGTTGTAGACCCGCAGGACCCGGTCGGCCGCCGCGACGGTGGTCTCGCCCGCCTCGGTCGAACGGGCCGACGCGGGTGCCCCCAGCAGCGGGGTGAGTGCGACGATCAGGAAAGCTGCCATCGGTGCCGACCAGTGCCTCGAACGCAAGAAACCGCTCCCATCCTGGCTGGTGCGATGGGCTGCTCCACCCATCCAGGCATCGAACTCTAGCGTGATCATCGTCGGTCGGATGTCCCTGCGCGCCCGGTCACCGCCCCCGAACCGGGCCCGCGGGACGAGCCCGCATTCCGCAGGGCGGCCGGTGGCTCGACCCGTACCGCTGACCGGCCGGGGCGCGGTGGACGGTCAGCCGCGGGAGGGGACGGCCCCGTCCCACGCGGCGGTGCCGGCGGTACGCGGGGCCGGCGGGTTCCAGCCCGGCTCCAGCTCCCGCCGGGCGGCATCGAGGAAGCCGTCGGCGTACGAGTCGGCCGGGAAGTCGCCCAGGTAGCGGCGGCGGGTCTCCCACCGGGCCGCCGCCAGCGGGTCGGTGTCCAGCAGGCCGGCCAGCACGTCGTCCACGTTGGACATGTCCCGGCGCAGCACGTAGCCGGAGCCGGCCAGCGGGAACCGCGCGACGAAGTCGTCCCCGTCCACCCCCAGGTCGGTCACCGCGTACGGCTTGCCGGAGTAGAGGTAGTCGGAGATGACCCCGGAGACGTCGGAGACCAGCGCGTCGGAGCGGTTGACGCAGTCGGTGAGGCTCAGCTCGCGGCTGGCCGCCGCACCCCACACGTGCTGCCGGCCGGTGCGCGCCCGGTCCGCGGCCAGCAGCTCGGTGAGTCGGGCGAGCTGCCGGGCCGAGGTCGGGTTCTGGCCGGTGTACGGGTGGGCCCGCAGGATCACCGTGGCCCCCCGGTCGAGCAGGCGGCGCAGCAGCGTCTCGGCCACCGGCAGCGAGCAGTAGTTGGCGTCGGCGTGGTGCCCGGTCCAGGTCGGGGTGTAGAGCACCGTCGGGTGCGGCCGGCCGGTGACCGCCCCGGTGCGTACCTCGATGGCCTCGACCTGCGGGCGGCCCACCACGACGAACTTCTCGGCGGGGATCTCCACGCCGGCCCGGGCGTACCGCTCGATCGCGGCCGGACCGGCCACGAAGATCTTGTCGAAGATGGCCGAGACCGGGTTGGCGCTGGGCGCCTTGTCGCTGTCGCCGTGGTGCAACTGGACGTGGGTGAGCTGGGTGAACCGGATGCAGTGGCTGTTCTTCGCCCCGTGGTTGACGTAGAACGCCACCCGCAGGCTGGGCGCCAGCACCTCGTCCATCGCCTTGAGGGTGGGGCAGTAGACCACCGGGGCGCGGGTCGCGGCGGCGATCGTGGCCAGGAACTCCGGCTCGCGCAGCATGACCACGAACGGCCGGCCGAGCCGCTCCAGGTACGGCAGCCACATGGTGACCTGGTACTCGGAGCCCGGCGGGGCGGAGAAGTGGAGCAGGAACTCCGGCTGGTGCGCCCGCAGGGCCCGGGCCACCGGGCCGCCCCCGGCCGACGGACGGAACCGTCGCCGGGCCAGGTCCAGGCCGACCGCGCCGCAGGCGGCGGCCACCAGCAGGGCGGCGGCCAGCGCCACCACGGCGGGCAGGGCCAGCACGGCGGCCACCGCGACGACGGCGAGCAGCCCCAGCAGTACGCCGCCGAGCTGGGCGGCGAGCAGCGGGGTCCACGCCCGTACCGGCAGGTTCGCCGCCCGGATCTCCAGGTTGCCGGCGTCGCGCAGCGGCCCGACCAGCAGCACCAGGCCGAGCAGCACCAGCGCGGTCAGCGCCAGGGCCGGGTCGAACCCGGCGTCGAGCCGGCGGGCGTAGCCGACCAGGATGCCGGCGGCGAGCAGCACCGTCTCGGCGACGATGTCGGCACCGGGGCGGACCCGGCGCTCGGCGGCGGCGGCGACCAGCGCGGCCACCGCCAGGGCCAGGCCCCAGCCGGTGGCGCCGGTGAGCGCCACCACCAGGAAGGCGACCCCGGCCAGGCCGGTGGTCAGGCATCGTGCGATCAGTTTCCTGACCAGGTCACCACGCATGTCGCATCGTCTCCGCGAGGTGGGTTCAGCCGGCGTCGACGCCGCTGGGCAGCCGGTCCTGGTCGGCCGCCGTCGGCTGCGCCGGCACCGCGGCCGGCTCGCCCGGGGCCCGGCGTACGTCGATCACCTGGCCGGTGAGGTCGGAGATCAGCACGTCGAGCGAGGACTGGGCGACCGTCTCGGCGGCGAGCAGGGTGTGCTCCGGCTCCTCGCCGAACGCCTTGGTGCGCATCGGGGTGGCGGTGCGCTCCGGGTTGATGCAGTTGACCCGTACGCCGAACTCGGCCCACTCGTCGGAGAGCGCCTGGGTCAGGTTGACCAGCGCGGCCTTGGTGGAGGAGTAGAGGGCGTACTGGGCCCGCCCCCGGGTGTACGAGCTGGAGGTGTAGAGCAGCAACTGGCCCTTGGTCTGCTGGAGGTACGGCAGGGACTGCCGGGCGGCGATGACCGGCCCGACGAAGTTGACCTGGAGCACCCGGTCCATGGTCTCCTCGTCCATCTCGGCCAGCGCGCCCTTCTCCAGGATGCCGGCGGTGACCACCACGTGGTCGATCCGGCCGGTGGCCTCGAAGGCGGTCTTCAGCGCGGCCTCGACGTCGCCGACCTGCTCGACGTGGGTGCCGGTGCTGGAGCGGCTGAACGGGAAGACCTGGGCGCCGTAGCGGCGGGCCAGCTCGGCCAGGTCGTGGCCGATGCCGTAGCTGCCGCCGAAGATGACGATCGTCCGGCCGGCCAGCTCCTCGGTGTAGCTGCGGTGGTCGGTCAGCCGGGGGGCCTGGGCGGCGGCGAGCTGGAAGAGCTTGTCGGCCAGGTGCACGTCGACCGGGTGGGTGACCTTGATGTTCTCGTCCGAGCCGTCGATCACCTTGATCGGCGTGCCGGGCAGGTAGCGCAGGACCACGCCGCAGTCGTCGGTGGCGGCGAAGTTCGGGTCGCCCTCGGCCCGCCGGTACGCCTCGCGGATGGTGCCCGACCGGAACGCCTGCGGGGTCTGGCCACGGCGCAGGCGGGACCGGACCGGGATGTCGGTGATGCACTCGTCCTCGTCGACCTGGATGATCGTGTCGGCCGAGGGGATGGCCACGTCGACCGCCGAGTAGCTCCAGAGCGCGTTCACGCACTCGCGCACGATCCGGGCGCTGACCAGCGGGCGCACCGCGTCGTGGAAGAGGATGTTGACGTCGCCCTCGCCGACCGCGTCCAGGGCGATCCGGGTGGTGGCGTTGCGGGTGTCCCCGCCCTCGATCACCTTGCTGACCTTGCGGAGGCCGGCCTTGTCGACGATCTGCTGGGCGTCGGCGACGTGCCCGGTGGCCATCAGCACGATGATCTCGTCGATCTCGGGCGCGGCCTCGAAGACGGCCAGGGTGTGCTCGATGATCGGCTTACCGGCGATCTTGAGGAGCTGCTTGGGGATGCCCAGGCCCAGCCGGGTCCCGGTGCCACCGGCCAGCACCACCGCCACCGTCCGCGAGGGCCGCCACGGTGCCGGGGTCTCCGGTGTGGCGTCCGGGCCAGTGGTGTGGTCCTGCGTCATTGCCGATCCTCACTCTCGGGACTGCCTGAACGAAAGATTGCGCCAGCCTGGCGACGGGATGAACCTTAACGCGCGAACCGCGCCGTCCCAACGGGCCGACGCGGTCCGGCGGGCACCGGGTCGGTGCCGTACGTTCGTCCGGAATACTACTTGCCGTTCGCGAATGCCTCGTACGCCCGGATCACCTCGTCGGTCGGCCCGTCCATCCGCAACACGCCCGATTCCAGCCAGATCGTCCGTTCGCAGGTGTCCCGGACCGACGAGAGCTGGTGGCTGACCAGGAAGACCGTGCCGGCACCCTCCCGCAGCTCCCGCACCCGCTGTTCGCTGCGCTTGCGGAAGCCCTTGTCGCCGGTGGCGAGCGCCTCGTCGATCAGCAGCACGTCGTGCTTCTTGGCGGCGGCGATGGAGAACCGCAGCCGGGCCGCCATGCCCGAGGAGTACGTCCGCATCGGCAGGCTGGCGAAGTCGCCCCGCTGGTTGATCCCGGAGAACTCGATGATCTCCGGCGTCATCCGGGCCACGTCGTCCGGTTGCATCCCCATCGCCAGGCAGCCCAGCGTGACGTTCCGCTCACCGGACAGGTCGTTGAGCAGGGCGGCGTTCACCCCGAGCAGCGACGGCTGCCCCTGGGTGTAGACCGCGCCCCGGTTCACCGGGAGCAGCCCGGCGATGGTCCGCAGCAGGGTGGACTTGCCGGAGCCGTTGCTGCCGATCAGGCCGATCGCCTCACCCCGGTACGCGGTGAAGGAGACCCCCTTGACCGCGTGCACCTCCTGGATGTTCGGCGCGGAGCTGCGCTTGACCAGCCGGCGCAGCGCCGCCACCGGGGTGGTGCCGCCACCGGCGCCCTTGTGCACCCGGTAGATCACGTGCGCGTCGTCCACCACCACGGTGGGGATCCGCTCGGAGATCCGGGGAAGGGTCACGGTGACGTCGTTGGACGTCTCGTAGTGGTCAACCACGGCCGTACTCCTGTTCGCCGCGCCAGAAGTAGATGAACCCCGCGACCCCGCCCAGCAGGGCCCAGCCGGCCGCCACCAGCCAGAGCTGGGTCAGCGACTCGTTGAGCAGCGGCGCCTGCTCCAGCAGGGCGTAGCGGGCCAGCTCGATGTAGACCAGGATCGGGTTGAACTGGATGATCGTCGAGGCCCACTCCGGCAGCCGGTCGAAGAGCTTGACGCTGTAGAGCACCCCGGAGCCGTACATCCAGGTGCGCAGGATGAACGGCATGACCTGCTTGAGGTCGCTGGCCTTGGAGCCCATCCGGGCGACCACCATCACGATCCCGGCGTTGAAGGCCGCCTGGAGCAGCAGCGCCGGAGCCAGCATCAGCCAGCCGAGGGTGAGTGGCTCGCCGGTCGCCAGCACGATGCCGACCAGCACGATCATCGAGGCCAGCAGTTGCTGGAACTGGGTCAGCGTGGCGGCCAGCGGCAGGCACGCCCGGGGGAAGTGCAGCGCCCGGATCAGCCCCAGGTTGCCGCTGATCGACTGGGTGCCGGCCAGCACCGCGCTCTGGGTGAAGTTGAAGATGAACAACCCGGTGGTCAGGTACGCGATGAAGTTCGGGATGGTGTTCTGCCCCAGCACCACGCCGAAGATCAGGTAGTAGACCGCGGCGTTGGTCAGCGGGGTGAGCACCTGCCAGATCTGGCCCAGCTTGGCGTTGCTGTACGAGGCGACCAGTTTGGCGTTGGCGTACGCGGCGATGAAGTGCCGGTAGGCCCACAGTCGGCGGCTGTACTCGGTGAGGGAGGGGCGCTCGCCGGCGACCCGTAGCCCGTGCCGAGCGGCCAGCTGCGCCTGGGTCAGGCCCGTTTCGGGGTCGACCAGCGCGGTGGTGGCCATGGGAAGGGCGCTCCGATCTTTCGTGCCAACGGGATGCGCGCGACGATGGAATCTGTGGGATGGCTGAGTGCCAGAGGCCGCCTCGTCGCTGCGTGGACGGTAGTCCAAAACACGTCGGGACGCAACCGTACCGTCGTTGCGCTACATTGGCCCACGTGACAGGTGCGGAGAGTCCCCGATGACCAGCGAGAAACGGCGTACGCCGGCCGGCGCCGCGGTGCTGAGGGGCGACATCACCAGGGCCATCCGGCGCGCGCTGATGCAGGAACTCGCCGCGGTCGGCTACGGGCGGCTCTCCATCGAGGCGGTGGCCCGGCGGGCCGGGGTGAGCAAGACCGCGATCTACCGGCGGTGGAGCTCGAAGCTCGACCTCGTGCTGGAGACCGTGGTCGCCGCCGCCGGCAGCAAACTGCCCGCGCTGGACACCGGCAGCCTGCGCGGCGACCTGACCCTGCTGTTCCAGGTGGTCGCCCACGCGCTCAGCCACCCGCTGGCCTCGCAGATCATCCCCGACCTGCTCGCCGAGGCGGCCCGCAACCCGACCATCGACGAGACCCTCCAGCGGTTGCTGCGCGCCAAGCAGCAGGAGATCGGCGGCCGGCTGATCGTCCGGGCGATGGAGCGTGGCGAACTGCCCGCCGGCACCGACCCGGACGCGGCGGTCGACCTCATCGTCGGCCCGCTCTACTGGCGCCTGGCCATCGCCCGCACCCCGCTCACCCCTACCTACCTGGACCTGTTGGTCGAGTCGGTGGCCACCGGGCTCGCCGTGGACGGCCCGGTGCCCCGGCAGCGGGAGGCGCCGGTGTCCGGGTGACCGACGCCGTACCCCGCCAGTTCAGCGTCGGGACACCGCCACGCCGCCCGCCGGCCATCTTCGCCCGGTGGTTCCGGTTACCCTGCTCCTCGGACCGGAGTCGGGCGGCCGTCGCGCACCGCCGCCCACCCGCCGCACGCCTCTCGTGCACCTTGCCCGTACGACGACAAGGACGACCCGTGCCGAACGCCGACCCCGTTGCCGTCGCGTCACCGCCCGTCGCGCCGGCCCCGGCCGCCGAGCGCCCGCAGCCCCCGCACCGGCTGCGTGCCCTGATCGCGGCGGCCCCGGCCGTCATCACCGACGCCGGCGTGCTGGGCTTCGCGCTGTGGACGGTGCTCTACCACGCGGCCTTCCTCTTCGGCCTCCGCCCGTCGGTGACGTTCCTGGTCTGGGTGGTCGGCTGCGTCCTGCTCGCCGGTGCGGCGGTGGTCCGCGCCGCGCGCCGGGTCCGCGCCGCCGCGCCGTCCATCGCCACCGCCCCGTCCGGCCCCGGAGTCTGGCCGCGCCGCTGGCTGGTGCCGGTGGTCGCCGCCGGGGTGGTCGCGGCCGTCACGGCCGGCCTCGCCGGCACCCCGGCCGGCGACGTCCTCTCCTGGTGGATCCCGGCCGCCGCTGGCGCCGTCGCGGGCGTCGGGACGATGCTGCTCAGCCGGCTGGCCTGGCGGGACGGCGACGCGACCGCGACCGCGCCCGCCCCCACCGCGCTCCAGTCCGGGTACGCGCTGCTCGTGTCGATCGGCGTGGCGATCTCCTCGCTCTATATCGCCCGGAACACCCCGGACGACGTCTACTACGTCGGCAGGTCGGTCTGGGTGGCCGAGCGCGACCTCGTGCCGCTCAACGACTTCCTGTTCACCGAGAACGTCGCCCCGGCGATGGGTTCGCTGCCGCCGACCCCGTCGATCGAGGTGTTCGACGGGGCGCTCGCGCACGTGCTCGGCATCCACGGCGCGTCGGCCACCTGGTACCTGATGCTGCCGGCGATGGCGGTGCTGGCCGTCCTGGCGCTGTGGCGGCTCACCCACCGGTGGGCCCCGCGCCGGCCGGTGCTCGCGTTCAGCGTCGCGGTCGCCTACCTGTACCTGGTGGCCGGCTCGGACGCCGCGCTCGGCACCTTCCACCTGCCCCGCCTCTACGAGGGCAAGGGGATGTTCGTCTCGGCGGTCATCCCGCTGATGTGGCTCTACCTCACCGAGTGGTTCGACACCCGGTCCCGCCGCTCGCTGCTGCTCGTCTTCGCGCTCTCGGTCAGCGCGGCCGGGCTCACCACCACCTCGGCGATCATCCTGCCGATGCTGGTCGGGGCGGCCGGGCTGGCCATGCTGCTGGTCGGCCGGTGGAAGGACGCGCTGATCGGCGGGATCGTCGCCGTGGCGTACCCGGTGGGGGCGATCGTGGTGTCCCGGCTCGTGCTGGGCGGGATGAACGCGGCCGGCGCGGACGACGCCTTCTTCGACGCCGAGTACACCTACCGGCGGACGCTGCTGGTCGGGATCGTCGGCGTGATCAGTGGGCTGGCCCTGTGGTGTGGTCCGCTGCTGGCCCGGCGCCGTACCCCGGCGTTGCTGGCCGCCGGTGCCGCCCTGGTGATGAGCGTGCTGCTGGTCCCGGGCGTGCTGGAGACGCTCGGCGCGCTCACCGGCATCTCGGTGGTGCTCTGGCGGGTGCCGTGGCTGCTCGCCCTGCCGACGCTGATCGGCCTGCTCTGCACGGTGTCCGTGCCGTCGCCGTCGCGGCTGCTGCGTGGCGCGGTCGGCGGGGTGGTCGCCGCGGCGATGGTCGCCTCGTTCGCGATCTGGGCCACCCCGATGTGGTCGCCGGAGAGTTGGGTGGAGACCCATACCCGCCCCACCTGGAAGCTGCCCCAGCAGCGGCAGGAGATCGCCTTCTGGATCGCCGGGCAGGACCGGCCGGCGGGCCTGGTGCTCGCCCCGTCGGTGATCATGCGGACCTCGCTGATCGTCACCAGCCGGGTCCGGGTCGTCCTGCCCCGCGACTTCTACCTGGTGGAGTACGACCTGAACTCCGACTTCGCCAAGGACCGGCTGCTGCTGGCCCACTTCGCCGACGGGCGCGAGAAGCCCACCCGGGAGCAGGTTGCTACCGCCGTCGAGCGGGTCGGAGTAGGCACCATCTGCGTCTACAACGGCAACCGGTACGCCCGCGACATGGCCGTGGAACTCGGCTTCCGGCAGGTGGCCACCCGCCCGGGACCAGGGGCGACGACCTGCTACGGCAAGGCCGGCTGAGCGGTCGGCACCCGACGTCGTACGAGAGGTATTGTCAGGTCTGACCGTTATGGACCCCGATACCCGGGCGACGCCGAGACGTCCACTCGCGTTAAGGTCGCAGTCACCCGCAGGCCGGCTTCGCCCGTCGCGGTGCTGCTGCTGCCGCGCGCGTCGTACGGCGACGTCGACGACCCGCCGGGCCCGCCCGTCATCGATCTCGTAGGGAGCCTTCTCGTTGTTCGGCACGTTGATGGAACGCACCGGCATCGCCGCCCGAGGCGCGCTGCTGGTGCTGTCCTACCTGGTCATGCTCGCCGCGGGCGCCTTCGGATGGGTGGTCCTGTTCGCCGTGGCCGGGCTGGCCGCCGTCGTCGGTGAATTCGCCGTCACCCGCTGGTCGCCGCCCTCGGACACGCTGCTGGAGAAGGTCGGCCTCAACCGGGGCTACCGCCAGCTCAGCCGCGACCTGGCGACCGTCCTGCTGGTCGCCGCCACCGTCCCGCTCACCGGGGTCGAGTTGACCTGGCTGCTGCTGCTCCCGGCGGCGGTCTGGGTGATCGCGGTCTTCGCCGGCGCCCTGAACACCATGATCGACCGGCGGAACCCGGTCTCCGCGCTGGTCCGCAACATCGAGCTGGGTCCGGTCCGCTCGGCGCCCCGCCCGCCGGAGTGGATCTCCAACCTGGCCGGCGTCCAGCTCGCGGTGCTCAACGTGCTGCTGATCCCGGCCGCGGTGGTGGCGGCGGTCCGCGCCGAGCCCGCCCCGATCCTGGCGGTCGCCGCGCTGGCGGCCGGGCTCGCCGCGCTGGTCGGCGTCGTCGTCGCGCTGACCTGGCTGCGCGGCCGGGGCACCGGCAACAGCCCGCTGCTGCCCGTGCTCCAGCGCTGGCTGGACAGCTACCGGCCCGAGGTGGCGCTCTACTTCGCCGGCCCGGCCAAGGACGTCTACCAGGCCAACATGTGGCTGGCCCCGACCGAGGCGGTCGACCAGCGGGCGGTCGTGCTGCTGCGCAGCAAGGAGGCATTCTTCGAGCTGGCCGACACCCGCCTGCCGGTGGTCTGCGTGCCGACCGGGCCGGACTTCATGAACCTCGAACTGGGCACCGTGCGGGCCGCGCTCTACGCGGCGAACGTCGGCGCGAACATCCACATGCTCCGTGAGCCGGGCATGAAGCACGTCTTCGTCGGCCACGGCGACAGCGACAAGCAGGCCAGCGTCAACCCCTACAGCAAGGTGTACGACGAGGTCTGGGTCGCCGGCCTGGCCGGTCGGGAGCGCTACGCCCGGGCCGGGGTCGGCGTGCGGGACGAGGACATCGTCGAGATCGGACGCCCGCAGCTCGCCGGCGTGCACACCTTCGGCGCGGAGGCGGCCGACCGCCCCTTCACCGTCCTGTACGCCCCCACCTGGGAGGGCTGGCTGGACGACGACCCGTACCACACCTCGCTGGTGCTGATGGGCGAGCGGATCGTCAAGGGACTGCTGGCCACCTCGCCGAAGGTCCGGCTGATCTACAAGCCGCACCCGCTGACCGGCTCCCGGTCCAAAGAGGCCAAGGCGGCGCACGAGCGGGTGGTCGCCCGGATCCGGGCGGCCGGCGGCGACACCGACGCCCGTTCGCTGGACGGCCCGGGGCACCGGGTGGTCACCGGCCGGGTGCCGGCGCTGTTCGACTGCTTCAACCAGACCGACCTGCTGATCAGCGACATCTCCAGCGTGGTCTCCGACTTCGTGCAGAGCCAGCGGCCGTACGTGGTGGCGAACCCGAGCGGGCTGCCGGAGGACGAGTTCCGCCGGGCCTTCCCCACCTCCCGGGGGGCGTACCTGCTCTCGGTGGACTGCGGTGAGCTGGAGAAGGTCCTCGCGCTGACCCGGGCCGGCGACGACCCGATGACCGACGCCCGGCGGGACCTGAAGACGTACCTGCTCGGCCCGGCCGAGGCGAACCCGATGGACCGGTTCCAGGAGGAGATCGGCCGGCTCTGCCGCTGACCTTCGCCGGACGGGCCCGGGACGACGTGATCGTCCCGGGCCCGTCGTCGTGGTCGGAGCGGCGGGTCAGGGCAGCAGGGCGGCGACCGCCTCGGCGGCCGGCAGGTCCGCCGGCAGCGGCCGGGCGGCGGTGACCGCCGAGGTGGGCAGCGGCCCGTACAGGTGCGGGAAGAGGGCTCCGGCGCGGGACGGTTCCCAGCGCAGGTCGTCGCCGAGCGCCGCCGGGTCGACGGTGAGCAGGGTGAGCCCGGTGGCGCCGGCGTAGTGCCGCCGGGCGGTCTCCACCACCTGGTCGGCCGCCGACAGGTGCCGGAAGCCGTCCTGCCGGTCGAGCGCCGAGGCGGGGACCTGACCGGTGCGTCGCGCCTGCTCCCACTCGCTGGTCGGCAGCAGTTTGTAGATCATTGCGGCAGCCTACGGCCCCGCGCCGGGTTCCCGCCGTTTCCCCCGGCCCGGTGCTTCTGCCACCATTCGCTGGTCATCCGTACGACGGAAGGGGGTCAGCGGTGCGCATCCTGCTGGTCGAGGACGACCGACGGGTCGCCGCCGCCCTGGCGTCGGCGCTGACCCGACGCGGGTACGAGGTCGAGCACGCCGCCACCGTCGCCGCCGCCCTCTCCGCCGCCCCCTGCGACCTGGTCCTGCTCGACCTCACCCTGCCCGACGGGGACGGCACCGAGGTGTGCCGGGAGCTGCGCCGACGCAGCAGCCAACTCGGCATCATCGCGGTCACCGCCCGGGGTGAGGAGCGGGACCGGGTGCTCGGCCTGCGGCTCGGCGCCGACGACTACGTGGTGAAGCCGTTCTCGATGGTCGAGTTGCAGGCCCGGATCGAGGCGGTGCTGCGGCGGGCCGCCAACGCCGTGCCGGCCCGGGACCTGATCGAGGCCGGTACGGTCCGCATCGACGTGTCCGCCCGGACGGTCACCGTCGACGGCCGGCCGGTGGGGCTGACCCGCAAGGAGTTCGACATCCTGCTCTCGCTGGCCCGGCAGCCCGGGGTGGCCGTGCCCCGGGACCGGATCCTGCTCGACGTGTGGGGCACCACCTGGGCGGATCGGCACACCGTCGAGGTGCACGTCGGCTCGCTGCGGGGCAAGCTCGGCGATCCCCGGCTGGTGGAGACCGTACGCGGGGTCGGTTACCGGCTCCGCGGCGAGTGAGGGGCACCCGGTGCGTCGTCGACTGGTGATCAGCTACCTGCTGCTGATGGTGCTGGTCCTGATGGCCCTGGAGACGCCGCTCGCGGCCACGCTGGCCTCCCGGGAGACCGACCGGGTCCGCGCCGACCGGCTCGCCGACGCGACCCGGTTCGCTTCCCTGGCCGGCCCGGCGTTGCGCAGCGGCGGCGCCGGGTCGCTCATCGGCGAACTCGGCAGCTACGACCAGCTCTACGGCATCGGCGCCGTGGTGGTCGACCGGGACCGCCGGACGGTACTGGTGTCGACGAGCTGGACTCCGGGCCGGGACACCCAGGCCGCGGTGGACGTCGCGCTCGCCGGGCAGCAGTTCAACGGGCCGGACTCGGTGTGGCCGTGGGTGGACGGCCCGCTGGTGGTGGCGGTGCCGATCAACGACGGCGGCGAGGTGCTGGGCGCGGTGGTGACCGCCACGCCGGTGGCGAAGGTGCGTCGTACCGTCACCGCCTGGTGGCTGGTGCTCGCCGGGATCGGGCTGCTCGCCGTGCTGGCCTGCGTCTCCACCGCGTTCGGGCTGGCCGGCTGGGTGCTGCGCCCGGTGACCGAGCTGGACGCGGTGACCCACGAGATCGCCGAGGGCGACCGGGGCGCGCGGGTGCAGGACCGGTGGGGTCCGCCCGAGCTGCGCCGGCTGGCGGCCAGCTTCAACCACATGGCCGACGTGGTCTCCGACGTGATGGACCGCCAACGTGCCTTCGTCGCGCACGCGAGCCATCAGCTCCGCAACCCGCTGACCGCGCTGCGGCTGCGGGTGGAGGAGCTGGGGCCGAGCCTGACCGACCAGGACGGCCGGGCCGAGCACCGGCTGGCGTTGGAGGAGACCGACCGGCTGGCGCTGGTGCTCGACGGCCTGCTCACCCTGGCCCGTGCGGAGCGCGAGGAGAACCAGCGGGTCAGCGTGGACGCGGGGGAGGTGGCCGCGTCCCGGGTCGCCGCGTGGCAGCCGCTGGCCCGGCACCGGTCGGTCACCCTCCGGCTCGCCACCGCCGGTCCGGCGTACGCGCTGACCGTGCCGACCGCCGTCGACCAGGCGCTGGACGCGCTGATCGACAACGCGATCAAGTTCAGTGGGGCCGGTGGGGAGGTGACCGTGGCCGTCCGGCCCGCCGACGGGGGCACCAGCCTCCAGGTGCGGGACACCGGCCCCGGCATGACCTCCGGCCAGCTCGACCAGGCCACCGAGCGGTTCTGGCGGGCCCCGGACGCGCAGAACATCGACGGCGCCGGCCTCGGCCTGACCATCGTGGCGGTGCTGGTGGACGCCTCGGACGGCCGGCTCACCATGCGGCCGGGGGAGCCGCGCGGCCTGGTCGCCGACCTGTGGTTCCCCGCCCCGCCGGCCGCCCCGAGCGCGCACCCGCCGCGCCCCGGGGACCGCGAACCGGCCGTCGCCGTGCCGGCCCCACGCGAACCGGAACACCGGCCGGCGCCGGGTGGCGGCGCTCCCACCGACCCGGACGACGAGGCGCGGCTGGGCTGACCGGTCAGGGTTTGACCGACCGGTACCAGCCGGCCGCGCCGGGATGCAGCGGCAACGGCGTGGTGGCGATCGCCGAGCGGGGACTCATCCGGCCGGCGGCTGGGTGCGCGGCGGCCAACTCGGCCCGGCGGTCCATCAGCAGCCGGGTCACCTCCCGTACCAGCGACTCCGGCAGGTCGGCCCGGACGATCAGGTAGTTCGGGTTCGCCACCGTGGTGACCGGGTCCATCCCGTACACCGAGCGGGGGATGTCCCGGGACACGTACACCTCGCGGTAGCTGCGGCGCAGCGGCTCGGTCCACTCGCCCAGGTCGACGATCCGGGTCGCCGAGGCGTCGGCCAGCTCCTCCACCCCGCGCACCGGCAACCCGCCGGAGAAGAAGAAGGCGTCGATCCGGCCGTCCCGTAGCGCGGCCACCGAGGCGTCCAGGCCGAGGTGTTGCTGGCGGACCCGCTCGCCGCCGAGCCGGGCGACCTCCAACAGCCGGGTCGCGGTGATCTCGGTGCCGGAGCCGGCGGCGCCCACCGAGACCCGCCGGCCGCGCAGGTCGGCCAGGCTGCGCACCGGGCCGCCGGCGGCGGTGACCAGGTGCAGCAGGTCGTCGTAGACCCGGGCCACCGCGAGCACCTTCGGGGTGGCCGAGCCGGTGTCGAGCACGTCGGCCTGGGTGAAGCCCAGCTCGGCGGCGCCGGAGCCGACCAGCCGGACGTTCTCGGCGGAGGCGGCGGTGACCACCACGCTGGCCCGCACCCCGGGCAGCTCGCGGTTGAGGATGGTCGCCAGCGACTGGCCGAAGGCATGGTAGACGGCGGTCGGACTGCCGGTGGCGATCCGGATCCGCACCGGCTCGTCGGTGTCGTCCCGGCAGCCGCCGAGCCCGCCGGCCGCGACGACCAGCAGCATCAGCAGCGCCGCACCGGCGGCGGCGGGCCGTCGGCCACGCATGGACCAGCAACGGCTCACCCGGTGCACTCTGCGCCGTGCACCGCCCTCGGCGCAAGCTCGGGGCGTCCGGTCCGGCCGCCGGTGCCCCGCCGGCCCGGGTCGGTTCGCGCCGGCAGGCGACGGACGTCGTACCTGCCCGCCGGGCGCGGGTCAGCTCATCCGCCGATCATGCCCCCGGTGAGCAGTCGGGCGGGACCCAGCGCCGCCCGTTCCATGATCCGCAGCCGGTCCGGGCCGTCCGCGACGCTCACCACCAGACAGCCGGCCCCCGGTTGGAGCAGCGCCCGGACGTCCAGCAGGGACGCCGAGCGGATCAGCACGGCCGCCAGTTCCCGGTCGGCCAGCCGGATGCCGAGGATGTGCCGGCGGACGTGCCGGCCGCCGGCCAGCAGCGCCGAACGCCAGGCCGCCGCCGCGAGCCGGGACCGCCCGGCGGCCCGGGAGGCCGAAGCGCCCGGGGTCGGCCTGAGCAGCTCCCGGCGGCCCCGCCGCCAGCCCGCCTCGCGCAGCGCCGCGTACCCGGTGCGGTGCGCCGGCGGCACGTGCAGCCGGTGCAGCTCGTACCGGCGGCGCAGGCCACCGCTGACCACCTCGTGCTCCACCGGCACGTCGAGCCGGATCAGCAGCTGCCGCATCCGCAGCGCGGCGTCCTTCCGGTTGAACTCCACCACCCCTCGGTACGGCGGCTGCGGCTCGTGCGCGGCGACCGTCGGCGGTGGCGTGCAGCGCACCAGGCAGGCCAGCTCGAACGCGTCGGCCAGGGTGAGCCAGTCCAGCGGCGGCGGGGAGGAGGGGAGGTGGGGCCGGTCGAGCAGGCGGGGTTCGGAGGCCATCGGACCGCTCCTCTCGGCGTCGGGGTTCCCCTACCGTCGCCCGCCGCTCCGTCCGGCTCCACCCATCGGCGCGGGAATTGAGGAAATCTTGCGGTCGCCTACAACTCGGTGACGACGACGTCGACCTGCCGGGGCCGGCCGGCCGCCGTCACCGGCTGTTCCTCGACCGTGTACCTCAGCTCGCGCAGGGCGCTGACCAGCGCCGTGGCGCTGCGTGGCCGGGCACCGGCGACCAACAGGTCACGCACCAGCCGGCCCTTGGTCGCCTTGTTGAAGTGGCTCACCACCGTCCGTACGCCCGGCTGTCGCTCGTGCAGCACCCGTACGGTGACCGTCCGCCCGGCCAGCTCCGCCGGGGGCGTCCAGGTCGCGGCGTACGCGGCGGAGCGCAGGTCCAGCACCGGGCCGGCGCCGGCCGCCGCCGTCATCGCCGGTGGCAGCACCCGCCGCCAGTACGCCGACAGCGCCCCCACCCCCGGCAGCCGCGCCCCGATCGGGCAGCGGTACGGCGGGATCCGGTCGGTGAGCCGTACCGCCCCCCACAGGCCCGAGCTGACCAGCACCGACCGGCGGGCCGTCCGCAGCGCGTCCGGCGGCAGCGAGGCCAGGTCCAGCGCCTCGTAGAGGACGCCGGTGTAGACCTGCCCGGCCGGTGCGGTGGCGGCCCGGTCCAGCCGGGCGTTGCGGACCAGCTCACCGCGTTGGCCGGCGCTCAACCCGAGGGCGGCCAGGGCGGCCTCCTCGTCGTCGGACCTGCCGAGCGTGGTGAGCGCGGCCAGCACCGCCTCCCGGGCCGGGGTCAGCTCGGGCAGGGAGAGCCGGGACAGGTCGAGGCGTCGGCCGGTGCCGGCGTCGGCCTTGCCCTCGGAGGGCGGCAGCAGGATGAGCACCCGGGAAGCGTACGGGCCGGGGTCAGCGCCACGGCCGGACGGCGCTCGGCGGGTGGTACACGCGATACCCGGCCACCTCGACCAGCCGGGCGGCGTCCGCGCGGTCGCCGAGCAGCCGGCGCAGCCGCCGCTCCGCCGGGGAGCCGACCGGCAGCACGTACCCGGGCCGGTCGGCCCGCGCCACCTGCCGCCAGTACGGCGGATACCGGTTCTGCCCCGGGGCGAGGTTGCCGTCGAGCACCGCGCAGACCACCCGCTCGCCGGTGTCGAAGGTCAGCCGGTTGCAGGTCCAGTAGTCCCCGTACACCTCGCGCAGGCCGGTGCGGCGTACCGCGTCGGCCAGTTCGCGGGCCCGCCGCTGGTCGGCCCGGGGCGCGTCCAGGGCGAGCACGAACAGGCCGGTGGACACCAGGGCGGTGGCGGTCAGCCCGGCCAGCACCGCGGTGGCGGTCGCCCCGACGAGCCGGCCGGCCGCCCCCACCGTGCCCCGCCAGCAGGCCACCGCCGCCCGCCAGAGCGGCCAGAGCACCGCCGGCAGGGAGACCTGCAACACCGCCAGGTAGCGGGCGTTGGCCAGCGGGTCGGTCGCGGCGAGCGGGCTGCGGACGTACGCCAGCAGGGTGAGCGCCGCACCGGCGACCAGGGCGAGCTGGGCGACCGGCCGGACCCGGACGGCCGTCGGTCGGCCGGCGCTGCGGCGGTACCCGAGCAGGGCGAGCCCGGCGGCGGCGGCCAGCAGCACCGGGTAGAGCAGCCCGAACCACTCCTGCCAGCGGGCGCAGCCGGTGACCGGGCAGAGGCCGGTGGCCAGCGGCACCCCCGTCAACAGCCCACCATCCAGCCGGTCCGCGAGCGGCGGCACCGGGCCGGTGCCGGCGCTGATCTGGCGCAGCACCGACAGCGAGTCCGCCCCCGGCGGGGC
The DNA here is from genome assembly GCF_044755745.1 of Micromonospora sp. NPDC092111. Taxonomy (NCBI): domain Bacteria; kingdom Bacillati; phylum Actinomycetota; class Actinomycetes; order Micromonosporales; family Micromonosporaceae; genus Micromonospora; species Micromonospora sp. NPDC092111. Next base: position 297,674 of record NZ_JBIVRQ010000007.1, on the reverse strand, counting down.
GACCAGGTTGTCCCACCCCATCGGCGCCACCCCGACCGCGAAGCCGACCACCAGCAGCACCCCCGACCAGCCCAGCAGCTCCCGGCGGACGGCGTAGACCAGGAGCAGGCCGGCCACCGCCAGGTAGGGCACGATCAGCCAGTCCGACCAGAGGGCGGCCCCGGCGAGCAGCCCGGCCAGGCCGGCCGCCGCCCGCCGCCAGCGGATCCGCCGCCGGGCCAGGCCCACCGCGATCAGCAGCACCGCCAGCACCGCCGGTTTCACCTCGGGCCGCCCGCCGACCACGGTCAACTGGTCGCGTACCACCCGTTCGGTGCCGAGCACCAGCAGGCCGACGGTGAAGGTGGCGAACCAGGGTGTGTAGAGCCGCCGGGTCAGCCGGTACGACAGCCAGAGGAAGACCGCGTACAGCGCCACCATCGGCAGCCGTAGCACCGGCCAGCCCGGCCCGGCCAGCGCCACCAGCGGCGCGGCCAGGTACGACTCGACCATGCCCATGTAGTGCTGCCCGTACAGGAAGACCGGGTGTTCCCGACCGGCGGCGATGTGGATCGCGGCCAGCCCGAAGGTCGCCTCGTCGCTGTTCGCGGCGGGGACGGTCAGTAGGGTCAGGGCCAGCCGGTAGCCCACCCCGGCCATCCCGAGCAGCAGCGCGACCAGCGCCGGCCGGTCGAGCCGCCCGCGGTCCCGAGGTACTGGTGTCGACACGACCAACGCCCCCGTCGTCGTCCCGACCGGAGTGTGTCACGCCCGCCGGTGGCCCCGGGGCGGATCCGGGCAGCCGGGCCGCTCGCCTGGCCGCTGCGGTGCTCCTGTGGCAGGGTTGCACCGTGCCACCCACTCCCGCAGGCCAGCTTGCCGTGCCCACCCTGCACCGGGCCGCGCGGATCGAGGACGCCGTGCACCAGTTGGTGGAGCGCCGGCTGCGGCGCACCGGGTGGCAGACGAACATCGTCGCGTACGCCGGTTACGGCGCCCCCGGCTGGGCGCGGGTGCTCTGCCGGGTGCTGCTCGGCCGCCCCGACCGGCGGCAGGGCCGGCTGGAGAAGGTCCGGGGCTGGCGCAGCTTCGCCACCCTGCCGGCCAAGCACGTCGAGGTCACCATCGAGGCGGGTGGGACCACCCACACCGCCCGGGCCGACCGCAGCGGCTTCGTCGACACCGTCGTCAAGGCCGACTTCGTCCCCGGCTGGGCCTCGGTGCGGCTGCGTGTCGCCGACGCCGAGCCGGTCGAGGCGCTGGTCCGGGTGATCGACCCGGAGGTGCGCTTCGGCATCCTCTCCGACATCGACGACACGGTGATGGTGACCGCGCTGCCCCGGCCGCTGCTGGCCGCCTGGAACACCTTCGTCCTCGACGAGCACGCCCGGGCGGCGGTGCCCGGCATGGCGGTGCTCTACGAGCGCCTGGTCACCGCGCACCCCGGCGCGCCGGTCTTCTACCTGTCCACCGGGGCGTGGAACGTCGCCCCCACGCTGACCCGGTTCCTCTCCCGGCACCTCTATCCGGCCGGCCCGCTGCTGCTCACCGACTGGGGGCCGACCGCCGACCGCTGGTTCCGCAGCGGCCGGGAGCACAAGCGGGCCACCCTGGCCCGGCTGGCCGCCGAGTTCCCGGACGTCCGTTGGCTGCTGATCGGCGACGACGGGCAGCACGACCAGGAGATCTACCGGGAGTTCGCCGCCGCCCACCCGGAGAACGTGGCCGGGGTGGCGATCCGTCGGCTCTCCCCGACCCAGTCGGTGCTCGCCGGCAGCCTGCCCGTGCCGCCGGACCGCCCGTCGTCGGGGCCGGTGGGGCAGAAGTGGCTTTCCGCGCCCGACGGCGCGGGGCTGTGGAAGCTGCTGCGCGACGCCGGCCTGGTCTGAGGGGTCTGGACGCGGGCCGGGTCAGTCCCGGCGCAGCCAGAGCACGCCCAGCGGCGGCACCCGCAGTGCCACCGAGGCCGGCAGCCCGTGCCAGGGGACGTCCTGCGCGTGCACCGCGCCGAGGTTGCCCACCCCGGAGCCCCCGTAGTGGTGGGCGTCCGTGTTGATCACCTCGGTCCAGGTGCCGCCGGCGGGCAGGCCGATCCGGTAGTCCTCCAGCGGACGCGCGGAGAAGTTCGCCACGCACACCAGGGTCGCCCCGTCCGGGGCGATCCGGACGAAGGAGACGGTGTTGTTGGCGACGTCGTCCCCGGCGATCCAGCGGAACCCGGCCGGGTCGGTGTCCTGCGCCCACAACGCCGGGGTGTCCCGGTAGGCGGCGTTGAGGTCGGCGACCAGCCGCTGCACCCCGGCCCGGGCCGGGTCGTGCAGCAGGTACCAGTCGAGCCCGCGCTCCTCGCTCCACTCCCGGTCGTCACCCAGTTCGCAGCCCATGAAGAGCAACTGCTTGCCCGGGTGCGCCCACATGTACGCCAGCAGCGCCCGCACGTTCGCCAGCCGCTGCCAGGTGTCGCCGGGCATCTTGCCGGCCAGCGAGCCCTTGCCGTGCACCACCTCGTCGTGGCTGATCGGCAGCACGTAGTTCTCGCTCCAGGCGTACGCCAGGGAGAAGGTGAGCTGGTGGTGGTGATGCTGCCGGTAGACCGGGTCCTTCGAGGTGTAGAGCAGGGTGTCGTGCATCCAGCCCATGTTCCACTTGAACCCGAAGCCGAGCCCGCCGTCGGCGGTGGGCCGGGTCACCCCCGGCCAGGCGGTGGACTCCTCGGCGATCATCACCACCCCGGCGTGGTGCTTGTAGACGGTGGCGTTGACCTCCTGGAGGAACGCGATCGCCTCCAGGTTCTCCCGGCCGCCGTGCTGGTTGGGCAGCCACTGCCCCTCCGGCCGGGAGTAGTCCAGGTAGAGCATCGAGGCGACCGCGTCCACCCGCAGGCCGTCGACGTGGAACTCCTCGCACCAGTAGAGCGCGTTGGCGACCAGGAAGTTGCGCACCTCGGGGCGGCCGAAGTCGAACACGTACGTGCCCCAGTCGGGGTGCTCGCCCCGGCGCGGGTCGGGGTGCTCGTAGAGCGGGGTGCCGTCGAAGCGGGCCAGCGCCCACTCGTCCTTGGGGAAGTGCGCGGGCACCCAGTCGAGGAGCACCCCGACACCGGCGGCGTGCAGCCGGTCCACCAGGTGCCGGAAGGCGTCCGGGTCGCCGAACCGGGAGCTGGGCGCGTAGTAGCCGGTGACCTGGTAGCCCCAGGAACCGCCGAACGGATGCTCCATCACCGGCAGGAACTCCACGTGGGTGAAGCCCAGCTCGGTGACGTACGTGGTGAGCTGCTCGGCCAGCTCCCGGTAGCCGAGGCCGGGCCGCCAGGAGCCGAGGTGCACCTCGTAGACGCTCATCGGCTCCCGGTGCGGCTGCCGGCGGGCCCGCCGCTCCAGCCAGAGCGCGTCGGACCACTCGTACGTCGAGTGGTGCACCACCGAGGCGGTGGCCGGCGGCACCTCCGCGTACCCGGCGAGCGGGTCGGCCTTGTCCCGCCAGTGCCCGTCCGCGCCGAGGATCCGGTACTTGTAGCGGGCGCCTACCGGCGCACCCGGCACGAACACCTCCCACACCCCGCTGCCGCCCAGCGAGCGCATCGGCCAGCCGTCGTCCGGCCCCCAGCCGGTGAAGTCGCCGACCACCCGCACCCCGCGCGCGTTGGGCGCCCAGACCGAGAAGGCCACCCCCGCGTCGAGGACCCGCGCGCCGAGCGCCTCCCAGAGCCGTTCGTGCCGGCCCTCGCCGATCAGGTGCAGGTCCAGCTCACCGACGGTGGGCGGGTGCCGGTACGGGTCGTCGGTGACCCGGCCGTCGGCGTCGATCCGGTAGTCGAGCACGGTGCCGTCCAGCACGGCCTCGAAGACGCCCACGTCGTGCACCCGCTTCATCGGGTGCCGCTCGTCGCCGACCAGCAGGGTCACCTCGGCGGCCCCCCGACGCATCGCGCGGATCGTGGTTTGCCCGTCGGCGGGGTGCGCGCCGAGCAGGGCGTGCGGGTCGTGGGTCGCGCCGGAGATCAGCTTGTCCATCGGGCGTCCTTCGGGGCGGTGGCGGTCGGGGCGGTGCCGCCCGAGATGTCGGCGGGTACGTCCTCGACGGTCAGCTCGGCCGGCACCGTGCCGGCGGGTGCCGCCGGTTCGGGCGCGGCCGGGCGACGGACCGTCAGCACGTGCGCGGGTTGAAGGTACGGGTCGAGCCGGACCGCGTTGCGCTGCCCCCACTCGTAGCTCGCCCCGGTCAGCTCGTCGTGCACGGTGAACCGCTCGTGCCAGTCGAAGCCCAGCGCCGGCAGGTCCAGCGTGGTGTTGCCCCACTGCACGGTGTGCGAGTCGAACGAGCAGACCACGAGGACCGTGTCGCCGGTGTCCGGGTCGCGCTTGGACCAGCAGAGCAGCGCCGGGTTGTCGATCTCGTGGAAGTGCAGGTTGCGCAGCCGGTGCAGGGCCGGGTGCTCCCGGCGGACCCGGTTGAGGGTGGCGACGAACGGGGCGAGCGAGCGGCCGTGCGCCTGCGCGCCGGCCCAGTCCCGGGGGCGCAACTCGTACTTCTCGTTGTCCAGGTACTCCTCGGCGCCGGGGCGGGCGACGTGCTCGAACAGCTCGTAGCCGGCGTACATGCCCCAGGAGGGGGAGAGCAGCGCGGCCAGCACCGCCCGGATCTTGAACATCGGCGGCCCGCCGTGCTGCAACGAATCGTGCAGGATGTCGGGGGTGTTGGGCCAGAAGTTCGGTCGCATGTAGTCGGCGGCGGCGACCAGCTCCTCGCAGTACTCGCGCATCTCGGCCGCCGTCGTGCGCCAGGTGAAGTAGGTGTACGACTGGGTGAAGCCGATCTTGCCGAGCCCGTGCATGATCGCCGGCCGGGTGAACGCCTCGGCGAGGAAGAGCACGTCCGGGTCGACCTTCCTGACCTCGGCGATCAGCCAGTGCCAGAAGTCGAACGGCTTGGTGTGCGGGTTGTCCACCCGGAAGATCCGGATGCCCTCGCCGATCCAGTGCCGGACCACCCGCAGCACCTCGGCCCGGATGCCCTCGGGGTCGTTGTCGAAGTTCAGCGGGTAGATGTCCTGGTACTTCTTCGGCGGGTTCTCCGCGTACGCGATGCTGCCGTCGGCCCGGGTGGTGAACCACTCGGGGTGCTCGGTCACCCACGGGTGGTCGGGGGCGCACTGCAACGCCAGATCCAGCGCCACCTCCAGGCCCTGCTCGGCGGCGGCGGCGACGAAGTCGCGGAACTCGGCCGGCGTACCCAGGTCGGGGTGGATGGCGTCGTGGCCGCCCTCGGCGGCGCCGATCGCCCACGGCGAGCCCACGTCGTCGGGGCCGGCGGTGAGCGCGTTGTTGGGGCCCTTGCGGTTGACCCGCCCGATCGGGTGGATCGGCGGCAGGTACAGCACGTCGAAGCCCATCGCGGCGACCCCGGGCAGCCGGTCCTTCGCGGTGGCGAAGGTGCCCGAGCGGGCCGGCGTGTCGGCGGTGGCCGGGACCGCGCCCTCGGACCGGGGGAAGAACTCGTACCAGGCGGAGAAGAGCGCCCGGGGGCGGTCCACCCAGAGCCGGTGCTCCGCGCCGGTGGTGACCAGCTCCCGCACCGGGTACGCCCAGAGCAGGTCGGCCAGGCCCAGCGCCGGGGCGATCCGCCGGGGCAGGTCGGCCGTCGCGTCGCGCAGCGCGGCCACCGCGGCCCGGATCCGCCGCACCTCGGCGGCGGGCACCAGCTCCAGCGCCGCCTCCAGCACCCGGACGCCCTCGGCCAGGTCGTTGGCCAGCTCGGCCGGCCCCTGCCCGGCGGCGATCTTCTTGGTCGCCGCGTTCTGCCAGGTCAGGTACGGGTCCTGGAACGCCTCCACGGCGAAGGTCCAGGCGCCGACCGCGTCCGGGCGGATGCTGGCGTGCCAGCGGTCCTGCCCCGGTTCACCCGGCCGCATCCGGGTGAACGGGCGGGCCGCGCCGTCCGGGCCGCGCCAGACGACGTTGCAGCCCAACGCGTCGTGCCCCTCCCGGTAGGCGCGGGCCGACACCGGCACCAGCTCGTCGACCACCGCCTTGGCCGGGTAGCGACCGCAGGCGACGACGGGGGAGACGTCTTCGATCGGGAACCGTCCGCTCACCCCGTCAACCTACTGTGCGAGATCGCCTCGCGCTCGGCCAAGCACCCCAGGTGTCTGCGGAAGACCCTGGCCGGTTCCGGCCCCTCCCGGGGCCGTTCGCCGCCAGGATCCGCTGTCGACCGGGTGGTGCCCGACGCGCTACCGCAGCAGCGAGCGGTACACCTCCAGGGTGCGGGCGGCGACGGCGTCCCAGGAGAAGTGCGCCACGGCGCGCCGCCGGCCGGCGAGGCCGAACGCCCCGGTGCGCTCCGGGTCGGCCAGCAGCGCGTTGATCGTCGCGCCGAGGTCGGCGACGAAGCGGTCCGGGTCCAGCGGCCGTCCGCTGCCGTCCTCGGCCTGCTCGATCGGCACCAGCAGCCCGGTGTCGCCGTCGGCGACCACCTCGGGGATGCCGCCGGTGGCGGTGGCCACCACCGCCGTCTCGCAGGCCATCGCCTCCAGGTTGACGATGCCCATCGGCTCGTACACCGACGGGCAGACGAAGATCGTGGCGTGGGTGAGCACCTGGATCACCTCGTGCTTGGGCAGCATCTCGGCCACCCAGACCACGCCGGAGCGGTTCGCCCGCAGCTCGGCCACCAGCTCCTCCACCTCGGCGGCGATCTCCGGGGTGTCGGGGGCGCCGGCGAGCAGCACGAGCTGGGTGTCGGCGGGCAGTTCCCGGGCCGCCCGCAGCAGGTACGGCAGGCCCTTCTGCCGGGTGATCCGGCCGACGTACACGACGCTCGGGCGGGCCGGGTCGACGCCCAGCCGGTCGACCACGTCCGTGCCGTGGTCCGGGGCGTACTGCGCGGTGTCGATGCCGTTGTAGACCACCCGGACCCGGTCCGGGTCCACCGCCGGGTAGGCGGCCAGCACGTCCCGCCGCATCCCCGCGCTGACCGCGACGACCGCGTCGGCGGACTCCACCGCCGTGCGCTCGCACCAGGACGACAGCGCGTACCCGCCGCCGAGCTGCTCGGCCTTCCACGGCCGCAGCGGCTCCAGGCTGTGCGCGGTCACCACGTGCGGCACCCCGTGCAGCAGCTTTGCGGTGTGCCCGGCCAGGTTGGCGTACCAGGTGTGGCTGTGCACCAGGTCGGTGCCGGCGCAGCCGGCCGCCATCTCCAGGTCCACGCCCATCGTCCGCAGCGCGGCGTTCGCGCCGGCCAGGCCGGCCGGCTCGGGGTACGCGGTGACGCCCGGCTCGGTACGCGGCGCGCCGAAGCAGTGCACCCGTACGTCGGCGAGTCGGCGCAGCTCCCGGGCCAGGTACTCGACGTGCACACCGGCGCCGCCGTACACCTCCGGCGGGTACTCCCGGGTGAGCAGGTCGACGCGCAGCGCGGCGGAGTCCGTCATGCCCGGCACCCTAGTGCAGAACTGTTCCCGTACGAGTGGTGAAGTCGCAGCCGGATCGATAGCGTCTGGTCATGGCTGCCAAGGTGCTCGCGATCGTCCTGGCCGGCGGAGAGGGCAAGCGCCTCATGCCGCTCACCACGGACCGGGCCAAGCCGGCCGTCCCGTTCGGCGGGATGTACCGCATGGTCGATTTCGTCCTGTCCAACCTGGCGAACGCCGGCTTTCTGAAGATCGTCGTGCTGACCCAGTACAAGTCCCACTCACTGGACCGGCACATCACCCAGACCTGGCGGATGTCGACGATGCTCGGCAACTACGTCACGCCCGTGCCGGCCCAGCAGCGCCGTGGCCCGTGGTGGTTCGCCGGCTCCGCCGACGCGATCTACCAGAGCTTCAACCTGATCAACGACGAGCAGCCGGACTACGTGATCGTCTTCGGCGCCGACCACATCTACCGGATGGACCCCCGGCAGATGGTGGACGACCACATCGCCTCCGGGGCCGAGGTCACCGTCGCCGGCATCCGGCAGCCGTTGTCGAGCGCCGACCAGTTCGGCGTGATCGAGGTCGGCGCGGACGGCCGGCGGATCCGGGCGTTCCGCGAGAAGCCCACCGACGCGGTGGGCCTGCCCGACGCCCCCGAGCAGATCTACGCCTCGATGGGCAACTACGTCTTCACCACCCGGGCGCTCTGCGAGGCGGTCGAGCGGGACGCGGAGGACAAGACCAGCAAGCACGACATGGGCGGCAGCATCATCCCGATGCTGGTCGAGCGGGGCGAGGCCAACGTCTACGACTTCAAGGACAACGAGGTGCCCGGCAGCACCGACCGGGACCGCGGCTACTGGCGGGACGTGGGGACGCTGGACTCCTTCTACGACGCCCACATGGATCTGATCAACGTGCACCCGGTGTTCAACCTCTACAACTTCGACTGGCCGATCTACAGCAACCAGCCGCCGTACCCGCCGGCGAAGTTCGTCCACCAGTGGGGGGAGCGGGTCGGCCGGGCGGTCGGCTCGATGGTCTCGCCCGGCGCGGTGGTGTCGGGCTCGCTGGTGGAGAACTCGATCGTCTCGCCGAAGGTCAAGGTCCACTCCTGGGCGCACGTCGACGGCGCGGTGCTGATGGAGGGCGTCGAGGTCGGCCGGCACGCGGTGGTCCGCCGGGCCATCCTCGACAAGAACGTCTTCGTGCCCGAGGGCGCCGAGATCGGCGTCGACCTGGAGAAGGACCGGCAGCGCTACACCGTCTCCGACAACGGCATCGTCGTGGTCGGCAAGGGCCAGCGCGTCGAGCCCTGAACCGCGTGACCCGGCGGGTGCCGGGAAACCGTGAGCGCCCATCCGTACCCGAGGAGGTTCCGCAGTGGCCCACCCCCGTGCCGGACAGCCGGCCGAGCCCGCCGACCTGGTCGACGTGCCCCGGCTGGTGACCGCCTACTACGCCGAGCACCCGGACCCGGACGACCCGGCGCAGCAGGTCTCCTTCGGCACCTCCGGGCACCGGGGCTCCTCGTTGCGTAACGCGTTCAACGAGGACCACATCCTCGCCGTCACCCAGGCGCTCTGCGACTACCGCCGGGAACAGCGCCTCTCCGGCCCGCTCTTCCTCGCCCGGGACAGCCACGCGCTCTCCGCGCCGGCCGAGGTCAGCGCGTTGGAGGTGCTCGCCGCCAACGACGTCACCGTGCTGCGGGACAGCCGGGACGGCTACACCCCCACCCCGGCGCTGTCGCACGCGGTGCTCACCCACAACCGGGGTCGCACCAGCGGGCTCGCCGACGGCATCGTGATCACCCCCTCGCACAACCCGCCCGACGACGGCGGGTTCAAGTACAACCCGACCAACGGCGGGCCCGCCGACACTGACGTCACGAAGTGGATCCAGGACCGGGCCAACGCGATCCTCGCCGCCGGCCTCAAGGAGGTGAAGCGGATCCCGTACGCGCGGGCGCGGGCCGCCGACACCACCGGCGGGTACGACTTCCTCGCCGGCTACGTCGACGACCTGCCCGCGGTGCTCGACATCGACGCGATCCGGGACGCCGGGGTGCGGATCGGCGCCGACCCGCTCGGCGGGGCCAGCGTCGCCTACTGGGGCGAGATCGCCGAGCGGCACCGGCTCGACCTCACCGTGATCAACCCGCTGGTCGACCCGACCTGGCGGTTCATGACCCTGGACGGCGACGGCAAGATCCGGATGGACTGCTCGTCGCCGAACGCGATGGCGTCGCTGATCGCCGCCCGGACCGCCTACCAGGTCTCCACCGGCAACGACGCCGACGCCGACCGGCACGGCATCGTCACCCCCGACGGCGGCCTGATGAACCCCAACCACTACCTGGCGGTGGCGATCGGCCACCTGTTCCGGACCCGGACGCAGTGGGGCCCGGCGGCGGCCGTGGGCAAGACGCTGGTCTCCTCCTCGATGATCGACCGGATCGCCGCCGACCTGGGCCGGCCGCTGCTGGAGGTGCCGGTCGGCTTCAAGTGGTTCGTCCCCGGGCTGCTCGACGGCACCGTCGGCTTCGGCGGCGAGGAGAGCGCCGGCGCGTCCTTCCTGCGCCGCGACGGCAGCACCTGGACCACCGACAAGGACGGCATCCTGCTCTGCCTGCTGGCCGCCGAGATCATCGCCCTGACCGGCCGGACCCCGAGCCAGCACTACACCGAGCTGGCCGAACGCTTCGGCGCCCCGGCGTACGCCCGGATCGACGCCCCGGCCAGCCGGGAGCAGAAGGCGGTGCTCGGCAAGCTCTCCCCGGAGCAGGTCACCGCCACCGAGCTGGCCGGCGAGCCGATCACCGCCACGCTCACCACCGCGCCCGGCAACGGCGCGGCGATCGGCGGGCTGAAGGTGACCACGGCCTCGGGCTGGTTCGCCGCCCGGCCGTCCGGCACCGAGGACGTCTACAAGATCTACGCGGAGTCGTTCCAGGGGCCGGAGCACCTGGCCCGGATCCAGGAGGAGGCGAAGACGCTGGTCGACGGGGTGCTCGCGGCGGCCTGACCGACCGGCCCGGACGCCCACGGTCGACCGGCTCGGACGCCCGCCCGACGGTCCGGCCCGGTCAGCGCGGCGGGGGCAGCTCGCGGCGGTTGAGCTGCTCGCGCAGCCCCTCCGGGAGCAGCTCCCGGAGCTGCTCGGGCAGCAGCGGCAGGTCCAGCAGGGACAGCTTGAGCGCGTTGCGTTCCTGGTAGCGGCGCGGATCGAGACGGACCACCAGGCCGGCGTCGCGCTGGTACCGCACGCGCAGGGTGCCCTCGGTGGACGCGTCCCGGATCACCAGGCCGTCCATCTCCACGGCCACCGGAGCCGAGTCCGGGCGCAGCTCCAACTGGATGCTCTCGTCCGGGGACAGCACCACCGAGCGGGAGATGCCGGCCATCGGGGCGGACGGCGTCACCACCACCGCCTGGGTGGCCGGCGACACCAGCGGCCCACCCGCCGCGTAGCTGTACGCGGTCGAGCCGGTCGGGGTGCTCAGCACCAACGCGTCACAGCGGTAGTAGCCGTACCGCTGGCCGTCGACGGCGAGGGTGGCGGCGACGAAGCCGGACCCGGGGTGGCGGACCAGCGCCACGTCGTTGAACGCCACCACGTCGTCCCCGCAGACGTCGCAGGCGAGGCAGGCGTGCGACTCGACGGTGAAGTCGCGGGACACCAGCCGGTCCAGCGCGGTGGGCAGCTCCGGCGGCTCGACCTCCACCAGGAACCCCAACCGGCCCAGGTGCACCCCCAGCACCGGCTTCGGGGCCCGTACCGCCGCGCGCAGCGCCCCCAGCATCGTGCCGTCCCCGCCGATGCTGATCAGCGCGTCCGACCGGACGGCCAGCTCCGCCGCCGGGACCGGCTCCACGTCGGCGGGCACCCGGTGCCGGTCCTCGACGCGGACGGCCAGGTTCTTGCCGTGCCGGGCCGCCCACCGGTGGATGATCTCGACAACCTCGGTGACGTCCCGGGTGGGATGCAGAACCAGGCCGAACAGGTACCCCGCCACCGGTACAGCTCACCACACCGGCGGGGTACCCGGCGGGCGTACCGGCAGGTGCGCCGGCGGTGCGTGGACCGCCGGCGCACCTCGCCGCGTTACCGGCGGGCCGGCCCGGTCAGGTGGGCCAGCGACCGGGCGACCAGGTCGTCCCGGGCCGCCGGGGCCAGCCCCTCCAGGCCGAAGCCGAGGTAGACCGTGTCGTCGGTGACCACCGCCGCGCCCTCGGAGAACGCCTGCTCACTGCGGGCCCAGTCGTTCGCCGCGCCGGTCGAGCCGGGCGGTGGCCCGAGCACGGTCCAGCCGCCCAGGTCGGGCGTCTCGAAGGAGGTCTCCGAGACCAGCGCCCCGTCGGCGTACACCCGCGCGTCGTCCAGGAAGACCCCCAGGCCCTGGGTGCCCCAGTCGGAGACGTACGAGATGCTGACCTCCACCTTCTTCCCGGCGTACGCCGACAGGTCGACGGCGAACTCCCGCCAACCGCCGGACGACCCGGTGGCCGCGTGCCAGGCCCCGGTGCTGCCCGTCGACGAGCAGTCCGCGCCCTGGTAGTGGGCGAGGAACGGGTGCAACTCGTCCGCCCAGCCGGCGGCGCAGCTCTCCCCGGTCCCGGTGCTGGTCCGCCCGTTGGCGTCGGGCAGCGTGGTCCAGGCGTCGCTGCCCACCTCGTGCGCCTCGACGAGCATGAAGTCCCAGTTCTCCTCGATGTCGTACGAGGTGAAGAAGCGCAGCTCACCGCTGCTCCTGCCGGTCAGGTCGACGGTCCGGGCGAGCCGCTTGTACGACTCGTCGGCCCGCCCGCTGTACAGGTACCAGTCCCCGGTGCGCGGGTCGAACGGCGCACTGCCCGGCCGGGCCCAGTCCACCGCCGCCGAGCTGGCGAACTGCGGGAACGCCTCCGGGGCGAGGAAGCTCGACGTGGTGAGGAACGAGGCGGTGTGGTCCTGGTTCCCGGCCGACCCGGCCGCGTTGAGCCGGCCGTCGAAGCCGGTGAACGCCCCGGCGGACCCGCGCACCGGGTACGTCGTGCCGTCCGGCGCGGTCCCGCCGTCGCCGACATAGGTGTACGCCCCCAGGTAGTACTGCTGGAAGTCGTTCAGCAGCGGCAGGCAGCCGGCGTCGTCCGGGTCGGTGCACTCGGCCGGCCCGGTCGGCTGGTAGCGGTAGGTGCCGTTCGCGGCCTGGGCGAACAGCGCGTACTTGCCGCTGACCAGCAGCTTGCCGCCCTCGTTGAGGTAGTCCCGGACGGCCAGTTCGGTGTCCAGCGCCGCCCGGGCCGTGGTGCCGCCGACCTGGCCGGGAGACCGCAGGATGACGTCGTCGCCGGTCTCCCAGACCACCGCCCGGTAGTGCGACAGCACGCCCAGCGGGTGCGGCGCCTTCCGGCCGACCGCGTCGAAGTCGTACACGTCGCTGCTGCGGCCCGCCTTCGCCAGCGAGGCGGCGATCTCGTCGGCGTACTTCGCGGCGCCGCCGGTCTGCGCCGGGCTGAGCCCGGTCACGTCCTCCACCGCCAGGACCAGCACGTCGCCGCCGATGTCCTGGTGCACCCGGTAGGTGAAGTGCTCGCTGGCGACCACGCCGGTACGCGGTTTCCGCCCGGTGAACCAGACCTCGACCCGGTCGCCCGGCCGGGTGCCGGTGACCGTGCCCCGCAGTTCGGCGTAGTAGTCGTTGTTGGTGTCGCCGTACCGCTCACCGCCGCGCCACTCGCGCACCGGGGCGGTTCTCGGCCGGCCGCCGTTGACCACGTAGTGCATCCGGACGTCCCGCAACGCCCGCCGGGTGATCGAGGCGACCTGCTGGGTCCGCCCGTACGAGGTGTCGAACCGGTCGACCACGAAGTCCGGGGTGCTCCGGCCGACCACCGACACCGGGTCGTCCGGGTCGGCCGCCGACCTCGCCACGGCCAGGGCGAACGGCAGGTTCTTCGCCACCTCCGCAGCGATCAGCCGCTCGTCGTCGGGGAAGACGAAGCCGCTGACGCAGTCCTCCGGCCGCCATTGGTCGTCCGGGTCGGACGCGGCGGCGGTCTCGCAGGTGGACATCTCCGGGGTGAAGCCGAGCGTGCCGTAGCGGACCTGCGCGTGGGCGTCGGTGTCGCCGTTGGTGGTGTACAGCTCGGCGGAGATGTCCGGGTCGTAGCCGGGCACCGCCGGGTGCGCGTCGTCCCCAGCCATCGCCTGGTAGACCACGTCGTCGGGGGTCGGGGTGCTGACCTGCCAGCCGACGCCGTAGAGCAGCAGTTGGGCGGCCGAGTGGTAGTTGACGAAGAACTCGAAGCCGACCCGCCGGAACAGCCCGTCCAACGCCTTCGTCTCCGGCTCCGAGTTCGGACCGGCGCCACGGTAGGTGTCGCTGTTCGGCTCCGGCGACGAGCCCTCGTCGTCGTACCCCCACTGGTAGCCGAAGTTGCGGTTGAGGTCGACGCCGTCGGCGGAGGTGATCCGCCCGTCGCCGTCGTTGTCCCGCAGGTTCTTGCGCCACAGCCGGTTGCCGGGGGTGAAGGTGTGGTCGTAGCCGTCCGGGTTGGCCACCGGCAGGAACCACAGCTCGGTGGTGTCGACCAGCCGGGTGATCTCCGGGTCGGCGCCGTAGCCGTCCAGCACGTGGTGCAGCAGCCGGCGGGTCATCTCCGGCGTGATCCACTCCCGGGCGTGCTGGGTGCTGGCGTAGAGCACCGCCGGGCGTCTGCCGTCCGGCACGGTCCGCGCGTTCTTGGTGACCTTGACGGCCAGGATCGGCTGGCCCTGCACCGTACGGCCGATGGTCTCCAGCTTCGCCAGCCGGGGGAAGCGGGCCGCGGTCGCGGTGAGTTCGTCCTTGATGCCGCCCGGCTCGCGGTACGACCGGAACGCCTGCCAACCGGCCGCCGCCTGCTCGCGCAGTGCCTGCGAGGCCGCCCTGCCGCCGACCTTCTTGACGTCGAGCGGTACGCCCTGGTCGGCCAGGCGGGCCGCCTCCCGCCGGGTCAGCACCGTCTCGACCCGGGTCTCGCCGGCGGAGTCGGTGCCCCGCCGGTCGTGGCCCAGGTCGACGCCGCTGGCCCGCAGCCGGTCGAGCTGGGCCGCGTCGAGCGTGCCGACGTACACCTCCAAGCTGTCGCGCCCGCCCGGGTCGGACGGCGGTCGCGCGCTCGCGGGTGCGGTCAGTGTGAGCGCGCCGACCAGGGTGAACACTCCGGCGATCGCCATCCGTGTCGGTCTCATTCGCATCCCCTCCGGTGGACGGACCTGTAGCGGCGAGCCTGCGGGCAGTGCCGATCGATGTCAATGGATGACGATCCGACACCTGGGACCCGCAGGCGAACGAGGGGCCGTCCGGGCGACCGTCGCCGGGTCGGACCCGCGCCGCCGCCGGTCCGGTCGGATCACGGCCCGCCACGTGTCCGCCGGTTGACCTGATCGTTGCTCAGAAGGTGAAGGTGGATGCCAGCGTCTGGAGCCGGACCAGCCCGACTGGTGATCGGGGTGCTGCCGCCGTCGCACCCCCGGCACCGCCGGACGCCGCCGAGGGCGGTCCCGGACTCCGCGCGGCGCGGCTGCCCCCGGAGCCCCGACGCAGAGCGGCCCGGGTGCTCCGGTGCTATCCCGTCAGCCTGGTCCTGCTGGCGCCCTACCTGCTGCTGATCATTCCGACGGCGGTCTGGAACGACAACCCGCAGACCGGCTTCATCCTGCGGCTGGTCGGGCTGGCGCTGCTCGGCAGCGTGGGGGTGGAGACGCTCGGCCTGCTGCTCGGCCGACCCACGTACGAGTGGCGTCGCGGGCTCCAGCAGGCCAACGCCCAGTACCCCCGGATCTACCAGGTCGCCTGCCTCGTCGCGGTGACCAGCATCCTGGCCGGCCTGCTCGGGGCCTACGCCGGTCGGGGGACGATCGTCGCGCAGGTGACCGGGGAACTGCCCGACTCGCAGCTCGCGACCCTGACCGCGCTCTTCTCCGGCTGGGGCGCGCTGGCCTTCGCGTTGCTGGTCGCCAGCCACGTCGGCGGTCAGGTGTCGACCCGTCGCCTGCTCGGCTGGCTGGCTGCCCTCACCCTGACGCAGGTGGTGCTCGCCGCCATCACGGCCATCTCGGCACCGCTGCTCGGTTTCACCTTCTTCGTCGCCGCCGCCGGTGCCGTCTGCGGGGTGTTCCGGCTGCGGTACCTCCTGGTGGGCGTGGCCCTGCTGCTCCTCGTCTGGCCGGCGATGTTCCAGTACCGCAACGGCGTCCGGCAGGACCACGGGATCGTGGTGTCCCAGGAGGTGACCGCCGTCGACCGGCTACGGCTGGACCGCCAACTCGCCACCGTCGCCCAGTTCGACGTGCCGGTCGACCTCGACCAGCCCGACGTGCGGAACTTCATCCGCTACGGCGTGCTGCCCCGGGCGATCGACCCGGACCGCCCGCCGCTGACCACCGGGCAGGACATCAACCAGTACCTGGGCGGCAACGCCACCTCCGCCTACACCTTCCTGGTGCTGGGCAACGTCTACTTCTTCGCCGGCCCGGTCGGCGTCGTCGTCTACTACGCGAGCTGGGCCGCCGTCGTGGTGGCCCTGCTGCGCTGGCGGGGCGCGCCCGGTCCGGTGCGACTGAGCCTGTTCTGCTTCGTGCTGGCCGATCCGCTGCTGTGGTCGAGCACCTACCCCGACTCGGCGATCAGCTTCGTCCAGCACTCCGTCTCGGCGCTGCCCGTGTTCGCCATGCTCTGGCTGACCCGCCGCCGGCCGGACCCGGCCCCGGGGCGGTACGCCGACGGGCCACCCCCGGTCACCGCCGACGGGCGGGTCGGCCCGCGCCGATGACGACTGCCGTCCGTGCGCGGCACCGGGCCCAGCGCAACCCCTCGCTGGCTGCCCGGCTCGCCAACGGCCGCGCGCCCCAGGCGCTACTGGTCGGCGGTGTGTCCAGCGCCGGCAACTTCCTGCTCGCGCTGACCGTCACCCGGCTGGAGACCGTCGACGGGGTGGGCCGGTTCGCCGTCGCGTTCTCCTACTACGTCCTGGTGTCGGGTCTGGCGCGGGCGATGGTCACCGACTCCGTTCTGGCCTCGGGAGCCGACGCTGCCGCGTCCGCCGGCGCGTCCCGGCGGGTCGTCTCGGTCGCCGTGCTGGCCGGGATCGGCGTGGCGACCTGCGGCCTGCTGACCGGCTCCGGCTACCTGCTGGTGGTCGGTGTGGCCCTGCCCGGCCTGGTGCTGTACGACTTCACCAAGGCGATCAGCCTGGGCGTCGGCAGGCCCCGGCTCGCCGCCGTCCAGGAGACCTGCTGGGCGGTGGCGACCGTGGTGGCGGCGGTGCCGGGCCTGCTGGGTCTGGTCAGTCCGCTGGTGGTCTTCGCGGGCTGGGCCGCCGGCGGCGCGCTGTTCGGGTTGGTCGTCGCGCGACGGCGCGGTCACCGGGTCACGCCGGGCTGGCCGGCGGACCGCACCGAGAGCCGGCTCGCCGCCGGCTTCGGGGTGCAGTTCCTGGTCACCACCGGCTCGGCGCAGCTCGCGCTGACCGCGGTCGCCGGGCTGGCGGGCACGGCGGTGGTCGGCGCGCTGAGCGCCGGCCGCACCATACTCGGTCCGGTGAACCTGGTGGTGGCAACCGCGTCCACGCTGCTGCTGCCGTACCTGGCCCGGACCCGGGCGGCCACCAGGGCGGTCCGGACCCGCGCCGCGATCCGGCTCACCGGGCTCGTCGCGGCGGGGGCCGCCCCGCTGGCGCTGGCGGTGGCGCTGCTGCCCGACCGGGTCGGCGGTGCGCTGCTCGGCGCGAACTGGGCGGTGGCCCGGGTGCTGCTGCCGGCGTTGGCGGTGGAGAGCCTGCTGGCGATCCCCGCCGCGGTGGGCTACGCCGGTCTGCGGATCGAGGGGGCCAGCGGACGGGCGGTGCTCGCCGGGGGGCTGCTCGGCGTGCTGCGGGTGCCGGTGGTGGTCGCCGGCGCCGTCTTCCTCGGCGCCGCCGGGGCGGCCGGTGCCCTGGTGGCGATGGCGCTGCTCAGCGCCGTTGTCTGGGGGCGCAGCTACCACCTGCTGCTGCGGCGGCACGACCCCGGCCGGACGACCCTCGCGGCCCGGCCCGCCTGATCCGGGTGGAAGCAGGCGGGCCGGGAGCGCGAGCGGTGCGGGTCAGCCGGCGGGCGGGAACCCCCCGGCGGGCAGGGACGCCACGGCGGCCCGGATCCGTTCCACGATCACCTTGACGTCGGTGTCGGTGAGGTCGGCGTAGGTGGGCAGGTTGATGCCCCGCCGGGCCAGGTCGGTGGTCACCGGGCAGTCCGCCCGCTGGCCCTGGTAGGCGGGTAGCTGGGGGATCGGCACGAAGAACGGTCGGGTGTCCACCCCGGCCCGGTCCAGTTCCCGGGCCAGCCGGTCCCGCCCCGAGGCATGTCCGGGCGGCCCGACCAGGAAGGACGCCATCCACGGCGCCCGCCGCACGCCCGGCGCGACGGGCTGCGGGCGCAGCACCGGCACGTCGGACAGTTGCTGCTCGTACCCGCTGAGCACCTTGTCCCGACGGGTGAGGATGTCGTCGGCACGCGCCAACTGCGCGCAGAGCAACGCCGCCGCCAGGTTGGTCAACCGGTAGTTGAAGCCGACCACCGGGAAGTAGTACCGCCGGTCGGGATCCATTCCCTGGTTGCGCAGCAGTCGCATCCGGTCGGCCAGGGTGGCGTCGTCGGTCGTCACGCAGCCACCCTCCCCGGCGGTGATGACCTTGTTGCCGAAGAACGAGAAGGTGGTGGCGTCCGCCAGCGAGCCGGCCGGCCGACCGTCCAGGGTCGCCCCGAACGACTCCGCCGCGTCGGCCACCAGCAGCAGGCTGTGCCGGTCGCACAGCCGGCGGAGCGCCGGGTAGTCGGCGGGATGCCCGTACAGGTCGACGGCGAGCACCGCCCGGGTACGCGGGCCGATCGCCGCCCGGACCCCCTCGGGGTCGACGCACCAGGTATCGGGCAGCACGTCCACGCAGACCGGGGTCGCGCCGCAGTACGTCACCGCGTTCGCCGTGGCCACGTAGGTCAGCGCCGGCACGATCACCTCGTCGCCGGGGCCGATCCCCGCCGCGGCGAGGACGAGGTGCAGGGCCACGGTGCCGTTGCTGGTGGCCACCGTGGTGCCCGCCGCCACCCGCTCGGCGAACTCCGCCTCGAACCGGCGCAGGTACGGTCCCTGGGAGGAGACCCAGCCGCTGCGTACCGCGTCGAGCAGGTAGCGCTCCTCCAACTCGGACAGGCTCGGCCTGGCCACCGGGAACCGGTCGTCGCCGATCACCGGGCCTCCCCCGCGAGGCTCGCGGCGAAGGGCGACCGGGGCATCCGCCCGGTCCGTCCGCCGGCCACCCACTCCAGGATCGCGGCGTAGTCCCGTCCGGTGTCGGTCCAGGTCCGGGCCGCCAGCCGGGCGTCGGCCCGGCGGGACGCGTCGGCGTAGCGTCGCCGGTCGGCCAGCAGCCGGCGTACGGCCGCCGCACAGGACTCCGGGTTCAACGCCTCGAACACCGCCGCCTCCGCGCCGGTGAACTCCAACTGGGCGCGCAGCGGCTCGGCGTCGCCGCAGGCCACCGGGAGACCCCAGCTGAACGCCTCCAGCATCGCTCCGCTGGCGGCCTCCCACAGCGAGGGCACCACCACGGCGTCGGCCCGGGCGTACAGCCGGTTCAGTTCGTCGAGGGTGACGAAGCCGGGGAAGGAGACCCGGCCGGCGAGGTCGGGGCGGGCGGCCCGGGCCAGCAGCCGGCCCGCCTCCGGCTCGACCAGCGGGCCGGGGCAGATCAGCCGGCACTCCGGCAGCAGGCTCATCGCCTCCAGCAGCGTCGCGTGGTTCTTGTGGTTGGCCGTCGACGACGGGTAGAGCAGCAGGCCCGGTTCCGACCGGGCGAGTGCCCGCCGTGGGGCGGGCTGGAAGGTCGGTGGCGGGACGAGCGCGATGCGGTCCGCCGCCTCGGGGAAGGTGGCCAACGCCTCGCGGTACGGGTGCGGCCAGGACACCACGACGGCGTCGGCGCGGGCGACGTTCTCCCGGATCACCGCCTCGAAGCCGGGGGAGCGGAACGCCGCGTGCAGGTGCCGCAGGTCGTGCAGCACCAGCACCGAGGCCCGCGCCCGGGCCGGCGCGCAGTGGAACGGGAAGAGCACCGCGTCGGTGTCCTCGTGGCGGACGGCGGCCCGCTGGCGTACCGCGTTGAGGGCGCGTCGCACCGCCAGCGACTCCCGTACCCGGTCGGGGGTCCAGCGTCGCAGAACCTGGCCGTAGCGGGTGTCGGCGAGCAGCGGCAGGCTCACCTCCCGCCAGGAGAACCGGTCGTCGGGCATCGTCGCCCGCCAGTCGTCCAGGGTGCCGCGCAGGACGTTGACCAGGTAGTCGTGGTCGGTGCCGGTCAGCAGGCCGTGGAGCAGGCCGTAGGTGAATGCCTCCAGCCCGGCCGCGTGGCCGGGCCGGATGGGGGACGCCTCGACGGTGAACCTCATCGGTCCACCCGCACCAGCCGGCCCATCCGCTCGTCCTCGAGCAGTTGCCGGTCGGCGTCCACCATCACCCGGACCAGGTCGGCGAAGTGCGTCTTCGGCGCCCAGCCGAGGGCGCGTCGGGCCTTGCCGGAGTCCCCGATGAGGGCGTCCACCTCGGCCGGGCGGAAGTACACCGGGTCGGTGACCACGTACTGCCGCCAGTCGAGTCCGACGTGCGCGAAGGCGGTCTCGACGAACTCCTGGACGGTGTGGCCCTCGCCGGTGGCCACCACGTAGTCGTCGGCCTGCTCCTGCTGGAGGGAGAGCCACATCGCCTCGACGTACTCCGGGGCGTAGCCCCAGTCCCGGACGGGGTCCAGGTTGCCCAGGTACAGCTTGTCCTGGATGCCGGCCTCGATCCGGGCCACCGCCCGGGTGACCTTCCGGGTGACGAAGTTCTCGCCGCGGCGCGGGCTCTCGTGGTTGAACAGGATGCCGTTGGCGCAGTACATGCCCCAGGACTCGCGGTAGTTCACCGCCGTCCAGTAGGCGTACACCTTGGCGCAGGCGTACGGGCTGCGCGGGTGGAACGGGGTGTCCTCCCGCTGCGGTGGTGGGGTGGAGCCGAACATCTCCGAGGAGGACGCCTGGTAGAAGCGGCAACCGATGTCGGCGGCCCGGGCGGCCTCCAGCATCCGCAGCGCGCCGAGGCCGGTGACGTCGGCGGTGTAGCCGGGTACGTCGAACGACACCCGCACGTGGCTCTGCGCGCCGAGGTTGTAGATCTCGTCGGGCCGGATGTCGCGGATCAGGCTGGACAGCGAGGCCGGATCCGAAAGGTCGCTGTAGTGCAGGAACAGCCGGGCGTCCTCCTGTCGCGGGTGGACGTCGAGCTGGTCGATCCGCTCGGTGTTGAAGGTCGACGATCTTCTTTTCAGCCCATGCACCGTGTAGCCCTTGTTGAGCAGGAGTTCCGACAGGTAACTGCCGTCCTGCCCGGTGATTCCGGAAATGAGCGCAACTCGCGACATGCGTCCCTCTCATGGTCTCGACCACAGCGGTGCGGATCGCACCGGCGGCCCGAACCGGCTGCCGTGTTCCGGGGGCGGAACGGAACAGGGGTTCAATTTCTTATACCGAACAAAAATTGAATGCCGGGCAGTTTCATGATTTTGCGGGCTGTGTCCTGGTAAGCGAATAAATAACGTCACCCGCCAGCGCGGCGGCTCGTTGGACCCCGAGGGTGTCCGGCGAGATGGCGAGGAGCGCGTGATGGCCTGCGAGGTGGAAGCCGGTCCGGTCCCGGGCGACGACCCGGGAGCCACCGGTGGGGACCGGTTCCGGGTGCTGGTCACGGCCGGCTACTTCGAACCGGGGTGGCGAGCCGGCGGGCCGGTCCGTTCGCTCGCCGAGATGCTGGACGCCGCCGGGCCGGAGGTCGAGGTCACGCTGATCACCCGGGACCACGACCTCGGTGACCCGGTGCCGTACCCCGGCCTGTCCGGCCGGTTCGTGCCGCGCGGCCGGCACCGCGTCTTCTACCTGGCCCCCCGGCGCCTCGCGCACTGGCGGACGCTGCGACGTGGTCTGCGTGGCGTCCGGTACGACCTGCTCTACGTCAACAGCGTCTGGTCGCCGCTGTCGATCCTCGCCGTGGTGGCCGCCCGACTGCGGCTGGTGCGGGCGGGTCACCTCCTGCTCACCCCGCGCGGCGAGCTGGGGGCCGGCGCGCTGGGCCTCAAGCGGACCCGCAAGCGGCTGTTCTGGGCCGTCTGGCGGCAGGCCCTGCGGGGCCGACGGACGATCTGGCACGCCACCACCCCGCTGGAGGCGGCCGACATCCGTCGGGCCCTGCCCGGGGCCCGGGTCGCCGTCGTCGCCGAGAACGACGGGCCCGCACCGACCGATCCGCCCGCCGGGCCGGGGCCGGCCGGTCCGGCCCGGCTGGTCTTCATCGGACGGATCTCGGCGATGAAGAACGTCGACCTGATCCTGCGGGCGTTGGCCCTGGTCGGTGGCGAGGTCGAGTTCGACCTCTACGGTCCGTGCGAGAACGCCGGCTACTGGGAGAGGTGCCGGAACCTGTTGACGGAGCTCCCGGCCAACGTGGTCGCCGTCCACCGTGGCGCGCTGCCGCCCGAGCGGGTGCGCGGGGTCTTCGCCCGCTACGACGCCTTCGTGCTGCCGACCCGGGGGGAGAACTTCGGCCACGTGATCGCCGAGAGCCTCTCCGTGGCCTGCCCGGTGATCTGCTCGGACCGCACCCCGTGGACCGAGGTGCTGCGCGGCGGTGGCGGCGCCGTACTGCCGGACCTCACGCCGCAGGCGCTCGCCGAGCTGATCGACCGGGTCGCCGCGGCCTCGCCGGCCCAGCGGCACCAGGCCCGGCTGGCTGCGGCGGCGGCGTACCGCCGGTGGCGTGACCACGTCGTCGATCAGGCGAGCGTGCTCGACCAGGCCCGCGCCGTGGTGCGGACGGTCCCGACGGTGCCTGCGGCGCGGTGATCCGCCCGGCCGGCCCGGCGGCGTACCGGACCGCCGCCGGGCCGCCCGGTCAGGAACCGGTGACCGCCACCCGTGGCCGGGACGCCGGCAGGCCCCACTCGGCCGCGGCGCGGTGCAACCGCAGCACCATCTCCGGCCAGCCCGGCGCGCGGTAGCCGGTCTCGGCCTGGAACGCCGCCGCGGACAGCGAGCGGTCACAGCGGAACGTGTCCGACGGCGTGAGCCGGCCCGGCCAGCCGTATACCTCGGCGACGATCCGGAGCAGCTCGTACTTGGCGATCGGCGTCGACGCGACGTGGTAGAGACCGGCCAGGTCGGGCCGGGGCAGGACGGTGGTCCGCAGCATCGCGGCGAACTCGGTGGTGGTGAGTCCGCTGTAGATGGCTCGGGTGTAGCCCTCGACCGTGCCGTCCCGGGAGAGGAACCAGTCCACCAGGGACCGCGCGGTCCCGATCTCGTGCCCCACGATCGACGTGCGCAGGGTCAGCGCCGGCGGGCTGGTCGTCTCGCCCAGCAGCTTGGCCCGGCCGTACAGGTCGTACGGGTCGGGCACGTCCGACTCGGTGTACCCGCCCCGGTGCCCGGAGAAGACGCAGTCCGTGCTGATCTGGACCAGCCGCGCGCCGAGAGTGGCGCACTCCCGGGCGAGCAGGTGCGGGAAGAGGGCGTTCACCGCGACGGTGTTGGCCGCGTCCGCCGCGTCCGACCGCTGCTTGATCACACCGACACAGTTAACCACCACGTCGGGGGCCAGCGCGACGAGCAGCCGGCGAAGCGCCTGGTGCTCCGTGACGTCCACCCCCGTGGTGACCCGGGCGGCCAACGGCTCGGGGAACACGGCGCGGACGACGTCGGCGTCCCGGGCGCAGCCGTACACCTGGAGTTCCTCGGCCCGGCCCAGCTCCCGCAGCAGGGTGTGTCCCAGCATCCCGGTCACCCCGAGGATCAGCACGCGTTGCCTCACCGGGCACCGCCCGACCGGGTACGGCGGTGGCCGGCGGCCCGTCGCACCAGTTCGGCGAGTCGACCCGCGTTGACCTCCTCGCCCAGTTCGGCCAGGTAGTACGTCCGGCCGGCCTCGCCCATCTCGCGGAGCCGGGCCCGGGGCAGCGCCGCCGCCTGCCGGATCGCGCCGGCCAGCGCCACCGGGTCGTCCGGCGGCACGCCGAACCCGGCGCCGGCCGCCCGGACGACCCGGGCGGAGTCGCCCGGTGCGCAGGTCAGCACGGGTTGACCGCACGCCATGATGGACTGCACCTTGCTCGGCAGGGTGAACCGGAACAGCTCCTGGTCGGCCAGGGAGACCAGGTGCAGGTCCGCCGCCGCCATCACCGCCGGCATCCGCTCCAGCGCGACGGGATCCAGGAAGTGCACCGTACGCAGCCCGAGCTCGGTGGCGAGGGCGCGGAGCGCCGGCTTGTCGATGCCGTCGCCGACCAGGACGAGGTGCGCGTCCGGCAGGTCCCGCAGTTCGTGCATCGCCCGGATCGCCACGCCGAGGTTCTGTGCCGCGCCGTGGTTGCCCCCGTACATCAGCACGAACTCGTCGGTCAGGCCCAACCGGGCGCGCAGCGTCGGATCGGGCTCACTGGGCCGCATCACCTTCTCGTCGGTCCAGTTGTGCACCACCGACACCCGTTCCGCCGGCACGCCCCGGGAGACCAGGGCGTCGCGCATGCCGGCGGAGGTGGCGGTCACGTGGTCGGCCCAGCGGTACGTCTGACGGGTGAACCAGGCCAGCGGGGGCTCCGCCACCCGCCGGGCGAGCCCGTCGGTGAGAAAGCCGGTGGCGAACACCGAGTCCGGCCAGACGTCCATCACCATCAGCACGTACGGCACGCCCCAGCGCAGCCGGGCCGCCATGCCGGCGGCGGCGGCCGTGGCCGGGGTGGCGTACACCAGGGCCACGTCGGCCGACCGCAGCAGCGGGGCGCCGAAGGCCGCCGAGGAGGCGGCCCAGCTCGCGTAGTTGGCGATCCGGCGGAGCGCCGAGTGGTCGTGGCTGGGGAACAGCGGGGTGCGGTGCACCCGCAGGCCCTCGTGCCGTTCGGTGCGCCGCCGCCAGGCGGAGTAGCCCGGGTGGACCCGTCCGGTCGGGTAGTTCGGCACCCCGGTCAGCACTTCCGGGCGCAGCCCCCGGCGGGCCAACGAGCGGGCCACCCAGACCGGGGTGCTGGTCGGCTCCGGCGCGTACCACTGGGTGACGAACGCGACGCGGGGCTCCGGGTGGCCCGTGGTCCGGACGTCGACCTCCGCGGCGTTCACCGGGGTCCCACCACGGACGGGTCCGGCTCGTGGTCCAGGTGTCGGCGCACCTCGGGGAGGGTGAGCAGCAACGACATGACCTCCGGCACGGTGAGCCGGGTGGTGTTGTCGGAGTTGTAGTCGGCGCGGTGGTCGCTGCTGGTGTTCCCCTCCTCGAAGTAGAGGGAGTAGTTGAGGTCCCGGCTGTCGATCCGGACCCGCAGGAAGTCGCCGAAGTCCTGGGCCCGGGCCAGCTCCTCGTGGCTGGCCAGCGTCTCGTACATCTTCTCGCCGTGCCGCAGGCCCAGTACGTCGAACTTGGCGGGCACCTCGAACAGGTTGCACAGGGCGGTCGCGAGGTCGCCGATGGTGCAGGCGGGGGCCTTGCGGATGAACACGTCCCCGGGCTGGCCGTGCTGGAAGGCGTGTTCGACCAGTTCCACCGAGTCGGCCAGGGACATCAGGAACCGGGTCATCGTCGGCTCGGTCACGGTCAGCGGGACGCTGTTGCGGATCTGGTCGATGAACAGGGGGATCACCGAGCCGCGTGAGCACATCACGTTGCCGTAGCGCACCGCGCAGACGCGGGTCCGGGCCCCGGGGTTGTTGCGCACGTGGGCCTGGGCGACCTTCTCCATCAGGGCCTTGCTCATCCCCATCGCGTTGACCGGGTAGACCGCCTTGTCGGTGCTGAGGAAGACCAGCGAGGCCACGCCGTTGCGCTCGCAGGCGTCCACCACGTTGGCGCTGCCCAGCACGTTGGTCCGGACCGCCTCCAGGGGAAAGAACTCGCAGGACGGCACCTGCTTGAGCGCGGCGGCGTGGAAGACGTACTCCACGCCCCGGGTCGCCTTGGTGACGGTGTCCAGGTCCCGGACGTCGCCGACGTAGAACCGGACCCGGTCGTCGCGCAGCCGGATCCGCATGGCCTCCTGCTTGGCCTCGTCCCGGCTGAGCACCCGTACTTCCGTGGCGCCCGCCGCGAGCAGTCGCGCCACCATCGTCTGGCCGAAGGAACCGGTCCCACCGGTGATCAGAACGCGTCGGTCCACGAGTGAGGACGACACATCTCCTCCTGTCTGTTCCGCCGGGACGGCGGGAGGTAAGGGACGGTGATCAGAGAGTGACGATAGACCGGCAAATAGGCCGTCATGCCGAAAACAGCCACCAAAACGCCACAGAATTGTCAGGGGCGGCTCAATCTGAAATGTCTGCTGAAACGCGTCACGGGGCCTCAGATCAGTCGTTGGTACGCCCGAGAACGTCGTGCCGCCCCGCGTCCACGACGTCCGCAACCGCCGTCGTGGGAAAGGGCGCTGCATGACCCGGGTGATGACCGTCGTCGGTACCCGTCCGGAGATCATCCGGCTGTCACGGGTGATCGAGAGACTCGACCGGACCGTCGACCACGTGCTCGTGCACACCGGGCAGAACTGGGACCCGGCCCTGTCCGACGTCTTCTTCACCGAACTACGGGTGCGTCGCCCGGACCGTTTCCTGCGCGTCGACACCAGCTCGCTGGGCCGCGTCCTGGCCGCCGTGCTGGTCGGCACCGAACAGGCCATCGCGGAGACGCGGCCCGACGCCCTGCTGGTGCTCGGCGACACCAACAGCGCCATCGCCGCGCTGATGGCCCGCCGGATGCGGGTGCCGGTCTACCACATGGAGGCCGGCAACCGGTGCTTCGACCTCAACGTGCCGGAGGAGACCAACCGGCGACTGGTCGACCACGTGGCCGACTTCAACCTGGTCTACTCCGCGCACGCCCGACGCAACCTGCTCGCCGAGGGGCTGCACCCCCGGCGGATCCTGCACACCGGGTCGCCGATGCGGGAGGTCCTCGACCACTACCGGGCCGACATCGACCGGTCCACCGTGCTCGATCAGCTCGAACTCGAACCGGGCGGCTACTTCGTGGTCAGTGCCCACCGGGAGGAGAACGTGGACCGTCCGGAGCGGCTGGGTCGGCTGCTGGACTGCCTGCGGGCGGTCCGGGACGAGTGGCGGCTGCCGCTGCTCGTCTCCACCCACCCACGGACCCGCAAGCGGCTCGAAGCGCTCGCCGTCGACGACGCCAACCTCGACGGCATCGCCTTCCACGAGCCGTTCGGCCTGTTCGACTACATCACCCTCCAGCGGCACGCCCGGTGCACCCTCTCCGACAGCGGCACGGTGAGCGAGGAGTCGGCGATCCTCGGCTTCCCCGCGGTGACCCTGCGCGAGTCCATCGAACGGCCGGAGGCGTTGGACGTCGGCGCCATCATCATGACCGGCCTCGACCCCGAGGGCGTGGTGGAGGCGATCCGGGTCACAATCGACCAGGCCGCCGGTGGCCCGGTGCCGTGCCCGGACGACTACCAGGTGCCGGACACCTCCCGGCGGGTGGTCGACCTCATCCTGTCCACCGTGCGACGGCACCACGACTGGGCGGGCATCCGGCGGTGACCAGAGCGGGTGCCGACCGGCGGTCGCTCAGCGGGCCGGCACTCCCTTGACCACCGCGCCGGCCGGGACGTCCCGGGTCACGCAGGCGCCCGCGCCGACCACGGCGTCCCGCTCGACGGTCAGCCGGGGGAGCACGGCGGCCGTGGTGCCGACCAGCACGCCCTCGGCCAGGCGGCAGTAGCCGGAGACGGCGGCGAGCGGGTTGACCGACACGTAGTCGCCCAGCCGGCTGTCGTGGCCCACCGTGCAGTTCTGGTTGAGGTGCACGTGCCGACCCAGCACCACGTTGGTGGTGACCCGGGCGCCCCCGGCCGCCACCAGGCCCTCGGCGAAGACGCAGTCCGGGCCGATCTCCGCGTTCGGGTGCACGATGGTGGCGGCCGGCAGGCCGTACCCCCGGATGGCCCGGTCGGTCTCGCGGCGTCGCAGCGGCTCGCCGACGCCCAGCGCGACGTGCAGGTCCGGCGACCGGTCGGCCAGCCATCGGCTCGGGCCGAGGAACGGCACCCCCAGCCGGTGGACCAGCTTGACGTTGCTGTCCGTCGGGTAGTCGTCCACGAAGCCGAGCACCCGCCAGGCCGGACCGTCCGCCGCCCGGGTGTTGATCGCCCGGATCATGCCGAAGATCTCCCGACCCATGCCGCCCGCGCCCACGATCACCACGTCGACCGGGTGGTGGGTTCCGTCCTGCCCTGTCACCGCGCCGGCACCCCCTTCACCACCGCGCCGGCCGGGACGTCCCGGGTCACGCAGGCACCCGCGCCGACGGTGGCGTCCGTGCCGACCCGTAGCCCCTGCAACACCGCCGCCGTCGTCCCGACCAGGACACCCGACTCCAGCCGGCAGTCCCCGGACACCGCGGCGAGCGGATTGACCTGGACGTGGTCGGCCAGCACGCTGTCGTGGCCCACGGTGCAGTTCTGGTTGAGGTGCACGTGCCGGCCGAGCACCACGTTGGTGGTCACCCGGGCGCCGGCGAACATCACCAGCCCCTCGCCGGAGACGGTGTCCGGTCCGAGGGTGGCGGCCGGGTGGACCACACTGGCCGCCGGCAGCCCGAACTCGGCGACGCGGGCGTCCACCGACTGGCGTACCCGGGGATCGCCGATGCCGATCAGGTAGTGGGTGGACGGCGGCAGCTCCCGCAGGTGCCCCACCGGCCCGAGAAACGGCACGTCCAGTGCGCGCAGCCGCTTGAGGTTGACCTCCGAGGGATGGTCGTCGACGAACCCGACGACCTGCCAGCCGGGCTGCGGACAGGCGGCGGCGGCCGACCGGACGACACCCAGCACCTCACGGCCGTGACCGCCGCATCCGATGATCACCAGGTCCATCTCACACCGTCCGTTCCTCGGACCTGTCCCCGAGCATCCCCGCCGACCGCGAACCTGCCCCCACCGGTACGAACTCGTGGGCGGTCGCCACGTCCGGCGCGGCGATCCCGGTCCGGCGCAGCACCGTCGCGGCGGTCTCCACCAGGATCCGCAGATCGAGGGTGAGACTGCGGTGGTCGACGTACCAGACGTCGTAGCCGAACTTCTCCGGCCAGCCGAGGGCGTTGCGGCCCCGGACCTGGGCCAGGCCGGTGATCCCGGGCCGGACCTCGTGCCGACGGGCCTGGGTGGGCGTGTACCGCGGTAGGTACTGCGGCAGCAGGGGTCGCGGCCCGACCAGGCTCATGTCCCCGCGCAGCACGTTCCACAGCGTCGGCAGCTCGTCGAGGCTGGTGGCGCGCAGCCACGCGCCGAGCGGGGTCAGCCGGACGGCGTCGTCGCGGGGGTCCGCGCCCGGGTGGTCCGCCAGCCGCATGGTGCGGAACTTCACCAGGGTGAACAGTTCGGCCTGGCGTCCGGGCCGGACCTGGCGGAACAGCACCGGCCGACCGAGTCCGACCAGGACCACCACGGCGGTGAGGGCCAGGAGGGGCAGGGCCAGCAGCAGCAGCGTGCCGGCCGTGAGGACGTCGAGCAGCCGCTTGACCGCGTCGTATCCCCGCCGTCCGGGCCGCCGGTGGTCCCCGCTCACCGCCGGTGCTCCAGGAACCCGGCGATCGACTCGGTGATCCGGCCGATCTGCTCCTCGGTGAGCACCGAGCCGCTGGGGAGGGCGATGCCGCGGGCGAAGAGCTGGTCGGCGGCGCCGGTCAGATGGGCCTCGGCGTCGGCGAAGAGCCGTTGCCGGTGCATCGGCTTCCACACCGGCCGGGTCTCGATCCTCTCCCGGCTCAGGTGCGCGGCCAGGTCGGTGGCGTGCCACCCGGCGCGCCCCGGGTCGACCAGTACGACGGTGAGCCAGCAGTTGCTCCCCGGGTCGCTCTCGGCCAGCACCTCCACTCCGGGTGCCGCGGCGAACAGTTTCGCGTAGTGCTCCCGGAGCCGGCGTCGGCGGTCGAGCAGCTCGTCCAGTCGGCCGAGCTGGGCCCGGCCGAGGGCGGCCAGCACGTTGCTCAGCCGGTAGTTGTACCCCAGCTCGTGGTGCTCGTAATGGTCGGCCGGCTGGCGGGCCTGGGTGGAGAGGTGGCGGGCCCGGGCCACCAGTGCCGCGTCGTGCGACAACAGCATCCCCCCGCCGGAGGTGGTGATCATCTTGTTCCCGTTGAACGACAGCACCCCCGCGTTCCCGAACGCGCCCGCCGCCCGGCCCCGGTAGGTCGACCCCAGCGCCTCCGCCGCGTCCTCCAGCACCGGCACCTCGGCCGCCTGGCAGGCGGCGAGCAGCGGGTCGTAGTCGGCGCAGCTACCGAACAGGTCCACCGGCACCACCGCGGCCACCGGCGTGCCCGCCCGGCGGAACGAGCCGATCAGCTCGGTGGTGAGGGCGACGTCGATGTTGCCGGTGGCCGGCTCGCAGTCGACGAAGACCGGCCGCGCGCCGGTGTAGAGCACCGCGTTGGCGGTCGCGACGAAGGTCAGGGTCGGCACGAGGACCACCCGGCCGGGCCCGGCGCCCAGGGCGAGCAGAGCCAGGTGCAGTGCGGCGGTGCCCGAACTGAGCGCCAGCGCGTGCGGCACACCGACGCGGTCGGCGACCTCCCGCTCGAACGCGTCCACCTCGGGACCGAGCGGCGCCACCCACCCACTGCGCAGGGCGCGCAGCACGCCGGCCTCCTCGGCCGGCCCGACGTCGGGGGAGGACAGCAGGATGGTGTCGGACGCGGGCATCGGACTCCTCGCGGGGAAGTGGCGGGCTACAAGCGGTCAACGAGCGAGCCCAGCGGGCAGTTTCGCCACTTTCAGACCTGTCCGTGAGGATCGTGAGGGTTGTTCTCCACCGGCACGGCCGGCGCGGGCCGGTGGCCCGATGGACCGTCCGATGGCGGTACAGTGCTCGCCGGCGCGCCGGTCCCGGGTGCGTCCTTCCTTCTCCACCGCGGAGGCCGCCCGTGTTGCACCTGCGGGTGATCGCCCCGGCGGACCAGTCGGCGGCGGTGGCGGACCTGCTCGCCGACGACCCCGGGGTCACCCACCTGGTGGTGCTCCCCGGCGCCGCCCGGCAACCGCAGGGCGACCTGATCCTCTGCGACGTGGTGCGGGAGCGCGCCGACAACGTGCTGCACGGCCTTCAACAGCTCGGCGTGGAGACGCGCGGGGCGATCGCCGCCGACGACGTCGAACTCACCCTCTCCGCGGCGGCCGAGCGGGCCGCGCGGGAGGCACCCGGCAGCGGTGCGGACGCGGTGGTCTGGGACGAGGTGGCCGCCAAGACCGGTGAGCAGACCGAGCTGTCCGGGACCTACCTGGTGCTCATCGTGGTCGCCACCATGATCGCCGGCATCGGGGTGCTGCTCGACCAGCCGATCCTGATCGTCGGCGCGATGGTGGTCGGTCCCGAGTTCGGTCCGCTCGCCGCGCTCTGCGTCGGCCTGGCCCGCCGCAACGGACGTACCGTCGTGCGGTCGGTGCAGGCGCTGCTGGTCGGCTTTCTCGCCGCCATGCTGGTCACGGTGCTGAGCACCTGGGCGCTCACCGCCGCCGACCTGGTCAACCGGGACATGCTGCTGGCCGAGCGACCGCTGACCGACTTCATCTGGCGGCCCGACGCGTTGTCCTGGGTGGTCGGCCTGCTCGCCGGGGTGGCCGGCATGCTCTCCCTGACCTCGAAGAAGTCGGGCTCGCTGGTCGGCGTCCTGATCTCGGTGACCACCGTACCGGCCGCCGCGAACGTCGCGGTCGCGGCGTCGTACGGGGTGTGGCGCGAGGCGGGCGGCTCGGCGCTCCA
Source organism: Micromonospora sp. NPDC092111 (assembly GCF_044755745.1). NCBI lineage: Bacteria > Bacillati > Actinomycetota > Actinomycetes > Micromonosporales > Micromonosporaceae > Micromonospora > Micromonospora sp. NPDC092111. The sequence continues at coordinate 266,431 of NZ_JBIVRQ010000007.1, read as the reverse complement.
GCTAATGATCAACCTGTGCGCCATCGTGCTGGCCGGCCTGGCCACCCTCGGCGTGCAGCAGGTGTGGTGGTGGTACGTGGGCCGGCAGGTCGACCGCGGTCGGCCGAACGCCACGGCCGACCGGCCGGTCAGCCCTCCGTGAGCCGACGGTCGAGCAGCGCGCGCAGCGGGATCGACTCGCCGTCCCGGCCGCCGGCACCGACCACCAGTGGGGCCGCCGCCGGCCGTGGCACCGCCCCGAACAGGCGGGCGCGCAGGCTCGGCGGCACGAGCAGCAGATAGAACCGGCCCTGCGGGTCCACCGCCCGGGTCTGGGCCCGGTCGACGTACCAGCCGGTGAGCCGGGTGCGGTACCGCCCGCGCCCGTGCTGGCCGTGGGCGACCAGCCGGGTCGTGGGCAGACCCCGGCGGTTCGCCTCGGCGGCGAACTCGGCGACCAGTCGGGCCGCCTCCGTCCGCTCGCCGGCCCGCTGCCGCTCGTCGGCCTCGGCGTGCGCCCGTACCGCTCGCTGCCGCCGCTCCCGCCAGTCCAGGCCGTCGTCCTCGCCCATGCCGCGACGGTACGCCCACCGCCCGGCCCGGACCCGCCAGGGCCCTGCCGTCCCACCGCCCCGGACCGGATCCGTTCCCGTCATCAGCTCCGTAGCGCCAGCGCGGCACCCTCGGGACGCGGGCCCGCCGCGCCGGGACGTGCCGGCGGCGGTCGACCCCGCCCGGCGGATCCGGGCGGGGTCGGGCCACCGCTCAGGCCAGGCCGGCCCGGCGCAGCGCCTCGGCCATCGCGTCGTTGACCGGCGCCGGACCGGCACCGCGCCCCTGCCGCTGCTGCGGACCGCCGCGCGAGCCGCCCCGGTCACCACGCTGGCCCTCCGCGCCGCCGCGCTGGCCGCCCGAGCCGCCGCGCTGGCTCCCCGATCCACCGCGCTGGCCGCCCGATCCGGGCTGGCCCCCCGAGCCGCCGCGCTGGCCGCCCGAGCCGCGCTGGCCGCTCTGGTCACCGCGCGCTCCACCACGCTCGCGCCGCCCAGCGTCGGCGGGCCGGTCGGCCTCGGCCGGGGTCTCGTCGTCCAGCCGCAGGGTCAGCGAGATCCGCTTGCGCGGCACGTCGACGTCGAGCACCTTGACCCGTACCACGTCGCCGGACTTCACCACGTCCCGCGGGTCCTTCACGAAGGTGTGCGACATCGCCGAGACGTGGACCAGCCCGTCCTGGTGCACGCCGACGTCGACGAACGCGCCGAACGCGGCCACGTTGGTGACCACACCCTCCAGCACCATCCCCGGGGTCAGGTCGCTGATCTTCTCGACGCCCTCGACGAAGGTGGCGGTCCGGAACTCCGGCCGGGGGTCCCGGCCCGGCTTCTCCAACTCGGCGAGGATGTCGGTGACGGTGGGCAGGCCGAACGTGTCGTCGACGAAGTCGGTGGCCCGCAGCCCGCGCAGGATCGCCGACCTGCCGATCAGGGCGCGCAGGTCCTGCCCGGTGCTGGCGAGGATCCGCCGTACCACCGGGTACGCCTCCGGGTGCACGCTGGACGAGTCGAGGGGGTCGTCGCCGCCGGGGATGCGCAGGAAGCCGGCGCACTGCTCGAACGCCTTCGGGCCGAGCCGGGCGACCTTGCGCAGCTCGGAGCGGGAGCGGAACGGGCCGTTGGCGTCCCGGTGCAGCACGATGTTCTCGGCCAGCCCGGCGCCGATGCCGGAGACCCGGGTCAGCAGCGGCGCGGAGGCGGTGTTGACGTCCACCCCGACCGCGTTGACGCAGTCCTCGACCACCGCGTCCAGCGAACGGGAGAGCTTCACCTCCGACAGGTCGTGCTGGTACTGCCCGACGCCGATCGAGCGCGGGTCGATCTTGACCAGCTCGGCGAGCGGGTCCTGGAGGCGGCGGGCGATGGAGACCGCGCCGCGCAGCGAGACGTCCATCCCGGGCAGCTCCTGGGAGGCGTACGCGGAGGCCGAGTAGACCGACGCGCCGGCCTCGGAGACCACCACCTTGGTGAGGTTGAGCTGCGGGTGCCGCTTGATCAGCTCACCGGCGAGCTTGTCGGTCTCCCGGCTGGCGGTGCCGTTGCCGATGGCGATCAGCTCCACCCCGTGCGCCCCGGCGAGCCGGGCCAGCGAGTCGATCGAGGCGTCCCACTGCCGGCGCGGCTCGTGCGGGTAGATGGTGTCGGTGGCGACCACCTTGCCGGTGGCGTCGACCACGGCCACCTTCACGCCGGTGCGCAGGCCCGGGTCGAGGCCCATGGTGGCCCGGGTGCCGGCCGGCGCGGCGAGCAGCAGGTCGCGCAGGTTGGTGGCGAAGACCCGGACGGCCTCCTCCTCGGCCGCCTGCCACAGCCGCGTCCGCAGGTCGGCGCCGAGGTGGATGAGGATCCGGGTACGCCAGGCCCAGCGCACCGTGTCGGTCAGCCACCGGTCGGCCGGGCGGCCCTGGTCGGTGACGCCGAACCGGCCGGCGATGGCCGCCTCGTACCGGGTCGGGCCGGTGGGCGCGGCGTCGGAGTCGCCGTCGGCCTCCGGGTCCATGGTCAGGTCGAGCACACCCTCCTTCTCGCCCCGGAGCAGGGCGAGAATCCGGTGCGAGGGCAGCTTCGGGTACGGCTCGGCGAAGTCGAAGTAGTCGGCGAACTTGGCGCCGGCGGCCTCCTGCCCCTCGCGTACCCGGGCGACCAGCCGGCCCCGCGACCACATCTGCTCGCGCAGCGTGCCGATCAGGTCGGCGTCCTCGGCGAACCGCTCGACGAGGATGGCCCGCGCGCCGTCCAGCGCGGCGGCGGCGTCCGCGACGCCCCGGTCGGCGTCGACGTAACCGGCGGCCGTCTCGCGGGGGTCCCGCGTCGGGTCGGCGAGCAACGTGTCGGCGAGCGGCTCCAGCCCGGCCTCCCGGGCGATCTGCGCCCGGGTCCGCCGCTTGGGCTTGTACGGCAGGTAGATGTCCTCCAGCCGGGACTTCGAGTCGGCCGCCATGAGCTGCGCTTCCAGCGCCTCGTCCAGCTTGCCCTGGCTCCGGATGGACTCCAGCACCGCGGCCCGCCGCTCGTCCAGCTCGCGCAGGTAACGCAGCCGCTCCTCCAGCGTGCGCAGTTGCGCGTCGTCTAGCAGGCCGGTGGCCTCCTTGCGGTAGCGGGCGATGAACGGCACGGTCGCGCCGCCGTCGAGCAGCTCCACGGCCGCCCGCACCTGGCGCTCGGCGACGCCGATCTCCTCGGCGATCCGCTGATGGACTGACTGGGTCACGATGTTGATCCGCCTTCGACTCGGGTTCCGTCCTGCATTCTGCCGGCCGCCCCCGACGGCGCTCGCCGCCCCCGCCCGGGGGCGTGGCGCGGCCGGTGCGGCCGTCGCCCCGGCCGGTACGCTGCGCTAGCGTGGCGATCATGGAACAACCTGCGGATCCGCGTGCCCGCCGGCTCTTCGGCGGCAGCGCCCGGGCGCTCGGCGACCTCGCCGCCAGCCCGTTCCGGGCCGACCGGGACCGGATCGTCGCCTCGCCGTTCTTCGCCCGGCTGGGCGGGGTGACCCAGGTGATCAGCCCGGTCGGCTCCGGCCTGCTGGTGCACAACCGGCTCACCCACAGTCTCAAGGTCGCCCAGGTGGCCCGGGCCATCGCCGAGCGGCTGACCGCCGACCCGGCGCACCGGGACCTGCTGGCGAAGCTGGGCGGCTGCGACCCGGACGTGGTGGAGGCCGCCGCGCTCGCCCACGACCTCGGCCACCCACCGTTCGGGCACCTGGGGGAGCGGGTGCTGGACCGGCTGGCCCGCCAGCGGCTCGGGCTCGCCGACGGGTTCGAGGGCAACGCCCAGTCGTACCGGATCGTCACCAGCACCGAGATCCGTGGCGCGGCCACCACCGGTCTCGACCTGACCGCCGCCGTCCGGGCGGCGATGCTGAAGTACCCGTGGACCCGGCTGGACCACCCCGACCCGCACCCCCGCCACCTCGTCCCCGCGCCCCGGGGTGCCGCCGCCCCGCCCGACGACCCGGAGAGCGGCTCGCTGAAGTTCGGCGCGTACCGCACCGAGCTGGCCGACCTGCGTCAGGCCCGGGAACCGTTCGCCGGGCGGATCGCCGACTGGCAGCAGACCGTGGAGGCGTCGGTGATGGACACCGCCGACGACATCGCGTACGCCATCCACGACGTGGAGGACTTCTACCGGGTGGGTGTGCTCCAGCAGGGTGCGGTCGCCGCCGAGCTGATGGCCTGGCAGCGCGAGGGCGGGCACCTGCGGGCCGTCACCGACGCGGCGCTGGCCGGCGCGGCCCGCCGGCCCGGCGCGGCGATCGAGCTGCTGCGCCGCCAGCTACACCGCAAGGACGCCTGGATCGCCGACGACGACGCCTTCGCCGCCGCCGTCGAGCACGTCCGTCAGGAACTGGTGGACGGCCTGCTGGCGCTGCCCTTCGACGGCTCGATCGAGGCCGAGCAGTACGTGGCCCGGTTCTCCGCCCGGTGGACCACCCGGTTCGTGGACGCGATCACCGTGGTCGACGAGCCGGACGTGCGCTCCGGGCACGTCCTGCTCGGCCGGGCCCAGTGGCACGAGGTGCAGGTGCTCAAGTTCGTCCACCACCGGTTCGTGCTGGCCCGGCCGGACCTGGCCCTGCACCAGCGCGGGCAGGCCCGGCTGCTCGGCACCCTGGTCGAGGCGCTGTGGGAGTGGCTGCTCGACCCCGAGGAGGAGTCCCGGCTGCCGCGCCGGCTGCACGACCTGGTCGAGTTGGCCGAGGCGGAGCTGCACCCGCGTACCCCGGACCGGATCGGTCGGGCCCGGGGCCGGGCCATCGTCGACTTCGTCGCCCAGCTCACCGACGGCCAGGCGGTGGCCATGCTGGACGCCCTCTCCGGCCGTTCCGGCGCCCTCTGGACCGACGCCTTCGTGCTCTGACCCGCGCTGCCCGGGGCCGGCCGGTCGGCGGCGTGGCGGAGCCGGGCCGCGCCCGCCGGGTCAGGCCACCGCCTGCCGGGTCAGGCCACCGCCTGCCACCAGCCGTCCACCGGCGGCGGGTCGTCCACCACCACCCGCTCGCCCGGCCGGGGCACCGCCAGCCGGACGCCCCGGCCCTTCGCCTCGGCCCAGAGCCGGTCGACCGGCTCGGACCAGTCGTGCAGGGCCAGGTTGAAAGTCGCCCAGTGCACCGGGACGAAGAGCCCGCCCCGCAGGTCGAGGTGGGCGGCGACGGCCTCCTCGGGGAACATGTGGATGTGCGGCCAGGCCCGGTCGTACGCGCCGATCTGCACCAGTGTCGCGTCGAACGGGCCGTGCGCGGCGCCGATCTCGGCGTACCCGTCGAAGTAGCCGGAGTCGCCGGTGTAGAAGACCCGCCGGTCCGCCCCGGCGATCACCCAGGAGCTCCAGAGCGTCCCGTCGCGGCGCAGGCCCCGCCCGGAGAAGTGCTGGGCGGCGGTGGCGGTGATCTCCAGCCCGCCCACCTTGTGGCTCTCCGACCAGTCCAGCTCGACGATCCGTCCGGCCGGTACGCCCCACCGGTCCAGGTGCGCGCCGACGCCCAGCGGCACCAGGAAGGGCGCGGACTGCCGCCGGGTCAGCTCCTGCACGGTGGCCATGTCGAGGTGGTCGTAGTGGTCGTGGGAGATCAGGACCGCGTCGACCGGGGGCAGTTCGTCGAGGCGGACCGGGGGTTCGTGCAGCCGCTTCGGCCCGACCGTGCCCGACGGGGAGCAGCGGTCGCTCCACACCGGGTCGATCAGCACCCGGTGCCCCTCGATCTCGACCAGGGCCGAGGCGTGGCCGTACCAGACGATGTTCAGCTCCGGCCCGGTGGCCCCGGGTGCCGGGGCCGGACGCAGCAGCGGCACCGGGGCGGTCGGACGTCGGCGCTGCTTGCCGAAGAGCAGCTCCCCGAGCAGGTTGCGGCCCGGCTCACCGGGGGTCATCATGCGGGTGGTGGCCCGGTTGTGGAAGGTGCCGTCGCGGAACTGCGGCGAACGGGCGGCCCGCTCCGCGCGGGCCCCGGTCAGCCGGCCGCCCAGCGCCGCCGGCACGTCCCGCGCCGCCCACGCCACACCGGCCAGCGCGGCCAGCCCCGCCATCCGCCACAGCCGCCCACCGAGTACCCGGTCCGCTGGTTCCCGCATGCTTCGTCCCCTCGCCGTGTCCCGCAGTACACGGTAGCCACCGGCGAGCCGTCCCGCCCGCGCTAGCCCCCTGGTCCGTCCGGCAACCCGGGGACGCCGGGCGGACCAGGGGGTGGACGCGATCAGCCGCCGTTGCTGGGCCGCTGCCGGGCGATCCGGTGACGGGGTGCGCCGGGGGCGCCGGTGAGCTGCGCGGTGGCGTCCAGGAAGAGCCGGCCGAGCCGGGCCCGGGCCTGGAGCACCGGGTGGGTGGCGCCGAAGTTGTCCGGGTCGGCCTGGCCGTCGGCGAAGAGCACGTACGTCATCAGCGGCGCCCCGGCGTCGTCGAAGACCACTCCGGCCTCGTGCCGGGCGTCGACGAACCAGCCCGCCTTGGTGGCCACCCGGGCCCGCTCCGCCGAGGACATGGTGCGCCGGATCCCGTCGGTGAACGCGACGGGGGAGCGGAGCAGCTTGAGCACGAAGGCGGTCGACGACGGCGACAGCAGCGTGCCGGCGACCAGGGCGCGCAGCAGCGCGTGCGTCTCCCGGGCGGTGCTGGTGCCGAGGAAGAACCGGTTCGGGTTGGCCACCGGCTCGACCTGGGTGTTGGGGAAGCCCTTGCCGACCAGGATCTGGTTGATCTCGGCGGCCGGGCAGACCAGGCCGCAGAGTCGCACGGCGGTGTCGTCGGAGACGGTGAGCAGGTTGGCCAGCACGTGACCCAGGGTGACCGAGCTGGGGTAGGCGGTGTCCAGGACGAAGATGCCGTCCCCGCCGGGCACCACGATCGAGGCGGTGACGTCGACCCGCTGGTCGAGGGTGAGCAGCCCCCGGTCGACCTTGTCCAGCACCGCGACGGCCACCGCGACCTTGTTGACGCTGTACGCCTCGACCCGGCGGTCGGCCGACTCGGAGACCGCCACCAGCGGGGTGGCCCCGTTCTCCAGGCTGATGTGGACCTGCCAGTCGCCGCCGGTCAGCGTCTTCTCCCGCTGGAACGCCGCGTTGATCTTGGGGCCGGCCAGCTCGGGGCTCGCGGCGGCCCGCGCCGAGCGGCCCGGTCGTGCGGCGGCCGACGCCGGTGCGGCGGTGGCGAGCACCGCCCCGGCCGTGGCGACCGTCCCGAGCCCCAGTGCGGTCCTGCGATTCACCTTGGTCACGTCTCTCCCCCGTCGGGTGGTGGTCCGGAGCCCACCACCCTAGGTGAGAAGATCGGTTCAGGTGATCCCGTGCCCGCCGCACCCCGGCGGGGTACGGCGGGATGGCGGGTGCCGCCGCCGGGTCAGGAACCCGGGGTGTCGCCGCGCCTGGCGGTCGCGGTGAGGTAGTCCCGGTTGAGCCGGCCGATGGTGTTCAGCGGGATGCCCTTGGGGCAGACCACGGTGCACTCGCCGGCGTTGGTGCAGCCACCGAAGCCGGCCTCGTCGTGCGCGTCGACCATGCCGATCACCCGGGTGTAGCGCTCCGGCTGGCCCTGCGGCAGCAGCGAGAGCTGGGTGACCTTGGCGGCGGTGAAGAGCATGCCGGAGCCGTTCGGGCAGGCCGCCACGCAGGCGCCGCAGCCGATGCAGGCGGCCGACTCGAAGGCGGCGTCGGCGTCGGCCTTGGCCACCGGGGCGGCGTGCGCCTCGGTGGCGCTGCCGGTCGGGGCGGTGACGTAGCCGCCGGCGGCGATGATCCGGTCGAAGGCGCTCCGGTTGACCACCAGGTCCTTGACCACCGGGAAGGCCCGGGCGCGCCACGGCTCGATGTCGATCGTCTCGCCGTCGGCGAACTGCCGCATGTGTAGCTGGCAGGCGGTGGTGCCGCGCTGCGGCCCGTGCGCGTCCCCGTTGATCATCAGGCCGCACATGCCGCAGATGCCCTCACGGCAGTCGTGGTCGAACGCGACGGGCTCCTCGCCGGCGAGGATCAGCCGCTCGTTGAGCACGTCGAGCATCTCCAGGAACGACATGTCGGGGGAGACGTCGTCGACCGGGTAGGTCACCATCCGACCCTTGTCCTCGGGGCCGGACTGGCGCCAGATGCGCAGGGTCAGGTTCACTTGTAGCTCCGCTGCGTGGGGTGGACGTACTCGAACTTCAGGTCTTCCTTGTGCAGCACCGCCGGCTCGTCACTGCCGGTGAACTCCCAGGCCGCGACGTAGGCGAACCGCTCGTCGTCGCGCTGCGCCTCGCCGTCCGGGGTCTGGTGTTCGGCCCGGAAGTGGCCGCCGCAGGACTCCTCACGGTGCAGGGCGTCGACGCACATCAGCTCGGCCAGTTCGAAGAAGTCGGCGACCCGGCCGGCCTTCTCCAGCGACTGGTTGAGCCCCTCGCCGTCGCCCGGGACACGGACCCGCTGCCAGAACTGTTCGCGCAGGGCGCGGATCTCGTCGATCGCCTTGCGCAGCCCGGCCTCGGAGCGCTCCATGCCGCAGTGCTCCCACATGATCTGGCCCAGCTCCCGGTGGAACGAGTCCACCGTCCGGTCGCCGTCGACCGCCAGCAGCCGGGAGATCCGGTCCGCCACCTCGGCCCGCGCCTCGACCGCCGCCGGGTGGCTGGCGTCGACCTTCTCCAGCGGACCGGAGGCCAGGTAGTTGGCGATGGTGCTGGGCAGCACGAAGTAGCCGTCGGCCAGGCCCTGCATCAGCGCCGAGGCGCCGAGCCGGTTCGCGCCGTGGTCGGAGAAGTTCGCCTCGCCGATCACGAACAGGCCGGGGATGTTCGACTGGAGGTCGTAGTCGACCCAGAGGCCGCCCATCGTGTAGTGCACGGCGGGGTAGATCCGCATCGGGACCTCGTACGGGTCCTCGCCGGTGATCCGCTCGTACATCTCGAAGAGGTTGCCGTACTTGGCCTCGATGGCCTTGCGGCCGAGCCGGTCGATCGCGTCGGCGAAGTCGAGGTAGACGCCGAGCTTGGTCGGCCCGACCCCCCGACCCTCGTCGCAGACGTTCTTCGCGGCGCGGGAGGCGATGTCCCGGGGGACCAGGTTGCCGAAGGAGGGGTAGATCCGCTCCAGGTAGTAGTCCCGCTCGTCCTCGGGGATGTCCCGGGGGTTGCGGGCGTCGTCCCCGGCCTTCGGCACCCAGACCCGGCCGTCGTTGCGCAGCGACTCGCTCATCAGGGTCAGCTTCGACTGGTGGTCGCCGGAGACCGGGATGCAGGTCGGGTGGATCTGCGTGTAGCAGGGGTTGGCGAAGTACGCGCCCTTGCGGTGCGCCCGCCAGGTGGCGGTGACGTTGCAGCCCTTGGCGTTGGTGGAGAGGTAGAAGACGTTGCCGTAGCCGCCGGAGGCGAGCACGACCGCGTCGGCCATCTCGGTGCTGATCTCGCCGGTGACCAGGTCCCGGACCACGATGCCCCGGGCCTTGCCGTCGACCAGCACCAGCTCCAGCATCTCGTGCCGGGTGTGCATCTCCACGTTGCCCAGGCCGATCTGCCGCTCCAGCGCCTGGTACGCGCCGAGCAGGAGCTGCTGGCCCGTCTGGCCCCGGGCGTAGAAGGTGCGCTGCACCTGCGCGCCGCCGAAGGAGCGGGTGTCGAGCAGGCCGCCGTACTCGCGGGCGAACGGGACGCCCTGGGCGACGCACTGGTCGATGATGTTGACCGACACCTCGGCCAGCCGGTGCACGTTCGACTCGCGGGAGCGGAAGTCGCCGCCCTTCACGGTGTCGTAGAAGAGCCGGTGCACCGAGTCGCCGTCGTTGCGGTAGTTCTTGGCGGCGTTGATGCCACCCTGCGCGGCGATCGAGTGCGCCCGGCGCGGGCTGTCCTGGTAGCAGTAGCTCTTGACCCGGTAGCCCTGCTCGCCGAGCGTGGCGGCGGCCGAGCCGCCGGCCAGGCCGGTGCCCACCACGATGACCGTCATCTTCCGGCGGTTGGCCGGGTTGACCAGCTTGGCCTCGAAGCGGCGGGTCTCCCAGCGCTTCTCGACCGGGCCGGCGGGAGCCCTGGTGTCGGCGATCGGGTCGCCCTCGGCGAAGAGTTCCATGTCAGGACACCAATCCGGTGAGTACGGCGAACGGGACCACCAGGTAGCCGGCGCAGAGCGCGACGGCGAGGACCAGTGCGGCGGCGCGGGCCCGGCGCTCACCCTTCGGGGTCTGCTGCCCGAGGCTGCGGAACGCGCTGAACGCGCCGTGCCGCAGGTGGAAGCCGATCGTGACGATCGCCAGGGTGTAGAAGAGCGTGACGTACCAGCGCTCCGGCGCGAAGTCGGCGACCACGTTGCCGTACGGGTTGCTGGCGTCGCCGACCGGGTTGAGCGTGCCGGTGGTCAGGTCCAGGATGTGGTAGATCACGAAGAGCAGGATGATCACCCCGCCCCAGCGCATGGTGCGCGCGGCGTAGCTGCCCTGGACCTTCTTGCGGTGGGCGTACTTCACCGGGCGGGCGGCGCGGGCCCGGACGGCCAGCACGGTCGCCGCCGCGATGTGGGCGACCACGGCCACCACCAGCGCGGTCCGCAGGATCCACAGGAACCACACGCCCGGCAGCAGCGGCTTGCCGATGTCGCGCAACCAGTGGGCGTAGTGGTCGAACGAGGTCTCGCCCGTGAACACCTTCAGGTTGCCGAGCATGTGCGCGATCAGGAACAGCACCAGCAGAATGCCCGTCACCGCCATGACAGCCTTCAGGCCGACGTTCGAGCGGATGGGCGACCGAGTTTTCGTGATTACCACCTGACCGACGCTAGGAGCACTTCGATCAGTCGTCCAATGCATCGACCTCGCAGTCTTGATAGCCATAAACTATGAAGATGCAGCTCCATCAGCTCAAGTACTTCGTCGCGGTGGCCGAAGTGCGACATTTCACCCAAGCCGCCGATCTGGTCGGCATCACCCAGCCTTCGTTGAGTAAGCAAATTCACGCCCTGGAGACCGACCTCGGGGCCCCGCTCTTCGAACGGGTAAGGGGCAACATCACCCTCACCACCGCAGGTGAGGTGCTGCTGCCGCTGGCCAAGCGGATCCTGGCCGACGTCGACACCGCCACCCGGGAGGTGCAGGAGCTGGTCGGGCTGCGCCGGGGTCGGGTCCGCCTCGGTGCCACCCCCAGTCTGGCCACCTCGCTCGCCCCACCGGTGCTGCGCCGGTTCCGCGACGCCCACCCCACCGTCGACCTCCGGGTCGAGGAGGGCGGCTCCCAGGACCTGGTCCGCGACCTGCTGCGCGGCGACCTCGACCTGGCGCTGATCATCATGCCGGCCCAGGGCACCGACCCGGGGCTGCGCGCCGACGCGATCCTCCGGGAGAGCCTGGTGGTCGCCTCGGTGGACCCGGTGCCCACCGCCGGGGCCGGCGGCGAGTTGCGCATCACCGACCTGCGCGGCCAGCCCCTGGTGATGTTCCGCGAGGGCTACGACCTGCGCGATGCCACCATCCAGGCCTGCCGCGAGGCCGGCTTCGACCCCACCTTCTCCGTCGACGGCGGCGAGATGGACGCCGTGCTCAGCTTCGTCGAGGCCGGGCTGGGGATCGCCCTGGTGCCCGGCATCGTGGTCGCCCGCCGCCCCGGTGTCCGGGTCACCCGGCTGGCCCCGCCCGGCGTCCGGCGGACCATCGCGGTGGCCCGCCGCCGCGACGTCGTACCCACCCACGCCGGCCGGGAGCTGCGCCGCATCCTGCTGGAGTACGTCCACGACGCCACCACCGACGGCACCCTGCCACCCGGTGTCGAGCCGCTCTGAGGCCGGCCGACGGCGCACGGGAGGAGACGTGTCCGGGCACCCCGGATTCCTACGCTGGACCGCATGGCATCCACCGGACGCGCCGTCGTGGTCGGCGCCGGCATGGGCGGGTTGCTCGCCGCCCGCGCGCTGAGCGAGGCGTACTCCGAGGTGGTCCTGCTGGACCGCGACGCCCTGCCGGTGGGCCCGGCCAGCCGGCGCGGCGTGCCACAGGGACGCCAGCTCCACGTGCTGCTCGACCGGGGACGGCAGGTGCTCACCGAACTCTTCCCCGGCCTCGGCGACGAGTTGACCGCGCGCGGCGCCGCCGCCGTCGACCTGCACGGCGAGGTGCACTGGTACAACGACGGGCACCGGATGCGGCGCGCGCCCTCCGCGCTGATCGCCTACGGGATGAGCCGGCCGCTGCTGGAGCAGGTGGTGCGGGAGCGGGTCTCCGCCCTGCCCGGGGTACGGGTGCTGGCCGGTCACGAGGTGACCGGACTCCTCGCCACCCCCGACGGGCGGCGGGTCAACGGTGTCCGGGTGGTACCCGGCGGCGGCGACCGCACCGAGGTCAGCCTCGACGCCGACCTGGTGGTGGACGCCGGGGGCCGGGGCAGCCGCAGCCCGGTCTGGCTCGTCGACCTCGGCTACCGGGCCGCCCCCGAGGAGCGGGTGCCGGTGGACCTCACCTACGTGACCCGCACCTACCGTCGGGAGCCCGGCCAGTTGGAGGGGCTGCTCGGCGCGTTGGCCAACGCGATGCCCGGCCGGCCGCGCGGCGGCGTCGTCGCCCCGCAGGAGGACGGCCGGTTCGCGGTCGCGCTCAACGGCATGCTGGGTGAGCAGCCGCCCACCGACGACGAGGGGATGGCCGCGTTCGCCGGCTCGCTGTCCGCCCCGCAGATCGGCGAGCTGCTCCGCTCGGCGTCGCCGCTCGACGCGCCGGCCCGGATGCGCTTCCCGGCCAGCGTCCGCCGCCGGTACGAGCGGCTGCGCCGGCTGCCCGAGGGCCACCTGGTCTTCGCCGACGCGCTGTGCAGCTTCAACCCGGTCTACGGCCAGGGCATCACGGTCGCCGCGCTGGAGGCGCTGCTGCTGCGCCGGCTGCTGGCCCGGGGCGGTGACCCGCTGGCCCGGCGCTTCTACCGGGGCGCGGCCCGGCTGATCGACACGCCGTGGCAGATCTCGGTCGGCACCGACCTGCGCTTCCCCGAGGTCACCGGCCGGCGGACCCTCTCGGTGCGGCTGGTCAACGCCTACCTGGCCCGGCTGCACGCGGCGGCCAGCACCGACGCCGGGCTCGGCGCCGCCTTCCTGCGGGTGCTCAACCTCGTCGACCCGCCGACCCGGCTGCTCACCCCGGGCCGGGTGCTGCGGGTGCTCCGTGGCCCGCGTCCGGACCCGGCCCGGCCGGTCCGGGCCCACCGGGCCTGACCGGCCGGCGGCTCACCGCCCCTCGGCGTCGTCCATCGCCCGGTAGATGCGCTGCTCGGACACCGGGTACGGGGTCCCCAGCGCCTGCGCGAAGACGTTCACCCGCAACTCCTCGATCATCCAGCGGATCTGCCGGACCGCCGCCGACTGCCGCTTCGCCGGGGGCAGCGCGGCGAGCAGGTCCTGGTACTCCTTCTGCACCGCCGTGACCCGGTCCTGCTGCTGCTTGTCCCGCTGCGGGTTGCCGGCCAGCCGGTCCAGCCGCCGCTCGATCGCGGTCAGGTAGCGCAGCAGGTCGGGCAGCCGGGCGTACCCGGCCTCGGTGACGAACCCCTTGTGCACCAGCCCGGTGAGCTGGTGGCGCAGGTCGGCCAGGGCGGCCACCACGGCCAGGTTGCGGGTCGCGCCGAGCCGCTGCTCCACCGCGTACGCCACGGCGAGCACCTGGCGGACCCGGCCCATCACCTCGACCACGGTGTCGACCAGGTCGGCACGGACCCGCTCGCGCAGCGCGGCGAAGCCCTCGGCGTCCCAGGCCGGGCCGCCCGCGTCCGCGACCAACTTGTCGATCGCCGCCCCGGCCACGTCCTCGATGAGCGGGAGCACCCCGCCGTGCGGGTTGCGGCTCAGCGCCAGCTTCGCCTCGTTGCTCAGCCGCCCCTGGAGGAACTTCGCCGGTGACGGCACGGTCAGCCGCAGCAGCCGGCGGGTGCCCGCCCAGTGCGCGGCGGCCTGCTCGGCCTCCGAGTCGAAGACCCGCACCCCGACCGTCGTGCCCTCGTCCACCAGCGCCGGGTACGCGGTCACCGCGTACCCGGCCCGGACCTGTTCGATGGTGCGCGGCAGGGTGTCGATGCTCCACTGGGTCAGCCCGGTGCGGGCCAGGTCCGGCGCGGCGGCGGCGACGACCTGGCGTACCTCCTGGCGGAGCCGGCGTTGCAGGGCCGGCAGGTCCTTGCCCTCGGCGACCGGCTCGTCCTGTTCGCCGATCACCCGGAAGGTCACCCGCAGGTGCGGCGGCAGCTTGCCCGGCTCCCACGCCTCCCGGGGGACGGTCACCCCGGTCATCCGGCGTAGCTGCCGGGTGAGCGCGTCGAGCAGCGGCTCCGCGCCGGGGGTGATCGCGGCGAGCGCCGCCCGGGCGTAGTCGGGCACCGGCACGAAGTTGCGCCGGACCGCCTTCGGCAGCGACCGGATCAGCGCGATCACCAGCTCCTCGCGCAGCCCGGGCACCTGCCAGTCGAAGCTCTCCGCCGGCACCTGGTTGAGCAGCGGCAGCGGGATGTCCACGGTGACGCCGTCGGTGGGCGCGGTCGGGTCGAAGGTGTACCTCAGCGGCAGGGCGACCCCGTCGGCCCGCCACTCGTCCGGGTAGTCGGCCTCGTCGACCCCGCCGCGCCCGGCGTTGACCAGCAGCTCGCGGGTGAAGGTGAGCAGGTCGGGCCGCTCCCGGCGGGCGGTCTTCCACCAGGCGTCGAAGTGCCGGCCGGAGACCACGTCGGCCGGGATCCGCTGGTCGTAGAAGCCGAAGATGGTCTCGTCGTCGACCAGGATGTCCCGGCGGCGGGCCCGGTTCTCCAGCTCCTCGATCTCGGTGAGCAGCTTGCGGTTGTCCTGCCAGAACTGGTGGTGGGTCTGCCAGTCGCCCTCGACCAGGGCGTGCCGGATGAACAGTTCCCGGCTCAGCGCCGGATCGATCCGGCCGAAGTTGACCTTCCGGGCGGTGACCAGCGGGACACCGTACAGGGTGACCTTCTCGTAGGCCAGCACCGCGGCCTGCTTCTTCTCCCAGTGCGGCTCGCTGTAGCTGCGCTTGACCAGGTGCTGGGCCAGCGGCTCCACCCACTCCGGCTCGACCCGCCCGGCGACCCGGCCCCAGAGCCGGGAGGTCTCCACCAGCTCGGCGGCCATCACCCAGCGCGGCGGCTTCCTGAACAGCGCCGAGCCGGGGAAGACCGCGAACTTCGCGCCCCGGGCACCCAGGTACTCGTGCTTCTGGGCGTCCTTGAGCCCGATGTGCGACAGCAGACCGGGCAGCAGCGACTGGTGCACCTTCGGGGTGTCGATCTCCTCCGGCAGGTCGGCGGTCGGGCCGCGCCGGCCACCGTCCGCCGGGCCGTCGGCCGGGCCGCGCCGGCCCCGCCGCCCGTCGCCCTGCTCGGGGGTACGCAGCACCTGGCGGAGCTGGCTGACGATGTCCTGCCACTCGCGGACCCGCAGGTAGTTGAGGTACTCGGCCTTGCACATCCGGCGGAACGCGCTGGACGACAGCGCCCGCTGCTGCTCGCGCAGGTAGCGCCAGAGATTGAGGAACGACACGAAGTCGGATTCCCGGTCGGCGAACCGGGCGTGCGCCTGGTCGGCCTGCGCCTGCTTCTCCGCCGGCCGCTCCCGTGGGTCCTGGATGGACAGCGCAGCGGCGATCACCAGCACCTCGGCGGCGCAGCCGTTGCGTTCGCCCTCCAGCACCATCCGGGCCAGCCGGGGGTCGACCGGGAGCTGGGCCAGCCGCCGGCCCAGCGGGGTGAGCCGCTTCGCCGGGTCGGCCTCGGCCGGGTCCAGCGCGCCCAGCTCGTGCAGCAGGTTGACGCCGTCGGTGACGTTGCGCCGGTCCGGCGGGTCGATGAACGGGAAGGCGGCGAGGTCGCCCAGCCCGATCGAGGTCATCTGGAGGATCACCGAGGCGAGGTTGGTGCGCAGGATCTCCGGGTCGGTGAACTCGGGCCGGGAGGCGAAGTCCTGCTCGTCGTAGAGGCGGACGCAGATGCCGTCCGAGGTCCGGCCGCAGCGGCCCTTGCGCTGGTTGGCCGACGCCTGGGAGACCGGCTCGATGGGCAGCCGCTGCACCTTCAACCGGCTGGAGTAGCGGGAGATCCGGGCCGTGCCCGGGTCCACCACGTACTTGATGCCGGGGACGGTCAGCGAGGTCTCCGCGACGTTGGTGGCCAGCACCACCCGGCGGCCGGGGTGCGGGGCGAAGACCCGGTGCTGTTCGGCCGCCGACAGCCGGGCGTACAGCGGCAGGATCTCGGTGCCCAGCAGGGAACGTTTCGACTGCACCAGCTTGCCGAGCGCGTCGGCGGTGTCCCGGATCTCCCGTTCGCCGCTGAGGAAGACCAGGATGTCGCCGGGTCCCTCGGCGGCCAACTCCTGCACCGCGTCGCCGATCGCCTGGATCTGGTCGCGGACGTTCTCCTCGTCGTCGCCCTCGTCCTCGTCGGCCCCGGTGACCTCGACCAGCGGCCGGTAGCGCACCTCCACCGGGTACGTCCGCCCGGAGACCTCGACGATCGGGGCGGGCTTCCCCTCGGCGTCGGCGAAGTGCTTCGCGAACCGGTCGGTCTCGATGGTCGCCGAGGTGATGACCACCTTGAGGTCGGGACGCTGGGGCAGGAGCTGCCGGAGGTAGCCCAGGATGAAGTCGATGTTGAGGCTGCGCTCGTGCGCCTCGTCGATGATCAGCGTGTCGTACTGGCGCAGCATCCGGTCGGTCTGCAACTCGGCCAGCAGGATGCCGTCGGTCATCAGCTTGACCAGGCTGCGGTCGCTCACCTGGTCGGTGAAGCGCACCTTGTAGCCGACCACGTCGCCCAACTCGGTACCGAGCTCCTCGGCGATCCGGTCGGCGACCGTCCGGGCGGCCAGCCGGCGGGGCTGGGTGTGCCCGATCAGCCCGGTGATCCCGCGCCCCAGCTCCAGGCAGATCTTCGGTAGCTGGGTGGTCTTGCCGGAGCCGGTCTCGCCGGCCACGATCACCACCTGGTGGTCGCGGATGGCGGCGGCGATGTCGTCCCGGCGCTCGCTCACCGGGAGCTGTGCCGGATAGGTGATCACCGGCACCGCGGCCCGGCGGCCCGCCAGCCGCGCCTCGGCCCGTGCCACCTCGACGGCGATCTCGGCCAGCGCGTCGTCGCGCCGCTGCGGGTCCTTCAGCCTGCGTACCCCGTCCAGCCGCCGCTGGAGGCGGCGCTGGTCGCGGAACATCAGCGGGGTGAGGCGGCGGTGCAGGTCACGGGCGGTGACGGCGTCGGCGGGTGCGGCTGGATTCTGCATGTCGTCGCCAAGGATAGGCAGCCCGCCGCCGGACCGCTGCCGGGTTACGCCCGGCGTGGGTCACACCGCCCGGGCGGCTGCCCCGGCGGCGGGTCCGGCCGGGCTAGGCTGACCGCCGGAACCACGCCGACCACGGGGGCTGCCGGGATGACCACGACGATGCTGGACACCGACCGCGCGCTGGTGCAGGCCGCCACGGCGGTCGCCAAGCTGCGCTGCCGCAGTGACAACCACACCGTCGCGGCGGCGGCCCGGACCGCCGACGGGCGGGTCTTCACCGGCGTGAACGTCTACCACTTCACCGGCGGCCCGTGCGCCGAGGTGGTGGCCCTCGGCGCCGCCGTCACCCAGGGCGCGGGAGAGCTGGAGACCATCGTCGCGGTGGGCGACCGGGGGCGCGGCGTGCTCCCGCCCTGCGGCCGGTGCCGGCAGGTGCTGCTCGACTACCACCCGGCCATCCAGGTCATCGTGGGTCCGCCGGACGCGCTGCGGAAGGTGCCGGTGACGGACCTGCTGCCCGACACGTACGTCTGGGGCGACCAGCAGCTCGACGCCTCGGCGATGGTCCGGACCGGGCAGTGGCCGCTGCCGACGGTGCCGGGGAGCCGGCCGGCCTCGGAGGACTGAACCGGCTCAGTCGCCGGCCGCCGCCTCCAGCATCGACCGCGGCACCGGGACGCTCTCGAACCGGACGTTGCCCTCCGGCACCAACCAGCTCGCCACCCGCACCACCAGCCGGCCGGCGCGTACCGCCGGGTCGTTGGCGTACAGCTCGCGGGCCATCTCCGGGTCGACGGAGAGCACCGCGAAGCCGCGCAGCCGCTCGTCGTCGGGGTCGAGGAAGGGGCCGGCGGCGAGCACGTGGCCCTGCTCCACCAGGCCGGCCTGATGGGCCAGGTGCGCGTCCTGGAGGAGGTCGGCGGCGTCCCGGGGCAGCTCCGGGGCGTCCGCCGGGCGGACCAGGAGCAGCACGGTGTGCTGGTCGAATCGCATTTTCCCAGCCTAGGGGCAGTTCCGGTCGCCGGTCTCCGCTCCGCCGGCCGGTGCGCCGACCGATCGACAGTCCTCGGTTAGGTTAGCCTAAGTTCCTCGGTTAAGGTAAGGCGAACCTTATTCCAGTACCGGGAGCATCGTGACCACCGTCGCCGCACGTCCGGCCGCTGTCCCACAGGCCGGCGGGCAGCGGGGCCGCCGTACCGCGGTCGCCGCCGGTGCCCTGGTCGCGCTGACCCTCGCCGTGCTGGCCAGCCTCGCCCTCGGCAGCCGTCCGCTCGGCGTCGGCCAGGTCTGGCACGCGCTGGTCGCCCCCGACGGCGGGGTGGCCAGCACCATCGTCCGCGAGCTGCGCGTCCCCCGGACCGCCCTCGGCCTGGTCGTCGGGGTGGCCCTCGCCGTCGCCGGGGTGCTGTTCCAGGCGCTCACCCGCAACCCGCTCGCCGAACCCCGGATCCTCGGCGTCAGCGCCGGCGCCTCGTTCGGCGTGGTGCTCGCCATCTCCGTCTTCGGCGTCGGCAGTCTCACCGGCTACGTCTGGTTCGGCGTGGCCGGCGCGTTCGCCGCCGGCCTGCTGGTGCTGGCCGTCGCCGCCCGCAGCCGCGACGGCGGGAGCCCGGTCACCCTCGCGCTGATCGGCGCGGCCCTCGACGCCAGCCTCGCCTCCGCCGTGTACGCCCTGCTCAGCATCGACGCCCGCACCTTCGAGGAGTACCGGTTCTGGGTGGTCGGCGGGCTGACCGGCCGGGACGTCGGCGTCGCCGGGCAGGTGCTCCCCTTCGTCCTCGCCGGCCTGCTGCTCGCCGTCCTGGTCGCCCGGGGGCTCGACGCGCTCGCCCTCGGCGACGACGTGGCCCGCGGCCTCGGCCACCGGATCGGCCTGGTCCGGCTCGCCGGTGGCGGCGCCGCCGTGCTGCTCACCGGCGCCGCGGTGGCCGCCGCCGGGCCGATCGCCTTCGTCGGGCTGGCCGTGCCGCACCTGGCCCGCGCCCTGGTCGGCGCCGACCACCGCTGGACCCTGGCGGTGTCCGCGCTGCTCGGCCCGGCCCTGCTGCTCGGGGCGGACGTGGTGGGCCGGCTGGTCGCCCCGCCCGGAGAGGTGCCCGCCGGCATCGTCACCGCGCTGATCGGCGCGCCGCTGCTGGCGTACCTGGTGCGCCGGGCCACGGTGGTGACCGCGTGACCCCGCTCACCGCCGGACTGCCCGGCCGGTCGCTGCTGCGGCTCGGCCCGGTCAGCCTCCAGGTCCGCCGCCGGGCGGTGCTGGTCGCCGCCGCGCTGACCGTGCTGCTCGCCGCCGCCGTGGTGCTGAGCCTCTGTCTGGGCACCCCGTACGTCGCCCCGGCCGACGTGCTCCGCTCGCTGGCCGGCGCCGGCACCCCGTACGACCTGGTGGTGCGCGACCTGCGGCTGCCCCGGACGGTGCTGGCCGTGGTGGCCGGGGCGGCCTTCGGGATCGCCGGGACGCTCATCCAGAGCGTGGCCCGCAACCCGCTCGCCAGCCCGGACGTCATCGGTATCACCCAGGGTGCCGGCCTGGCCGCCACCGTCGCCATCACCACCGGAGCCGCCGCCGTGCTGGTCGCCCCGGCCGCCCTGGTCGGCGGGGTGGGGGCGGCGCTGCTGCTGCTCGTCCTCGGCGCCCGGCACGGCCTGGCCGCGCAGCGGTTCGTGCTGGCCGGCGTCGCCGTGGCGTTCGCCCTGCGGGCGTTGACCGAGGTGGTCATGCTCTCCGCCGACCCGATCGACGGGCTGCGGGCCCAGATCTGGCTGGTCGGCACCCTCGCCGGCAGGGGCTGGGCCGAGACCGGCTGGATCGCGCTGACCCTCGCCGTCCTGCTGCCGGTGCTGGCCTGGGCCGGCTGGGCGCTCAACGGCAGCGCGCTCGACGACGACACCGCCCGGGGCGTCGGGCTGCGCCCGGTGGCCCGCCGGATCGGCCTGGCCGTCACCGGCGTCGCGGTCGCCGCCTCGGTCACCGCCCAGGTCGGCGCGGTGGACTTCGTCGCGCTGGTCGCCCCGCAGGTGGCCCGCCGGCTGGTCCGCGCCGAACGGCCCCCGCTGCTCTGCGCCGCGCTGGTCGGCGCGCTGCTGCTGGTGCTGGCCGACCTGGCCGGGCGGCGGCTGTTCGCCCCGACCCAACTGCCGGCCGGCGTGCTCACCGCCGCGATCGGCGGGCCGTACCTGATGTTCCTGCTGGTCCGACGCCGTCGGCGGTCCGCGTGAACCCCACCCCTGGCAAGGAGGCGTGATGCTGTCCACCCGCGACCTGGTCGCCGGCTACGACGAGCGGACCGTCCTGGACGGGCTCGACCTGGCGCTGCCAGCCGACGCGTTCACCGTGATCGTCGGGCCGAACGCCTGCGGCAAGTCCACCCTGCTGCGCACCATGGCCCGGCTGCTCACCCCGCGCCGGGGCACGGTGCTGCTCGACGGCACCGCCATCCGTGACCTGCCCACCCGGGAGGTGGCCCGCCGCCTCGGTGTGCTCCCGCAGAGCCCGCTGGTGCCCGAGGGCGTCACCGTCGCCGACCTGGTCGGGCGGGGACGGCAGCCGTACCAGCGGTGGTGGCGGCAGTGGTCCGAGCAGGACGCCGAGGCGGTCGACCGGGCGATGGTCCTCGCCGACGTCGCCGGCCTGGCCGACCGGCCGGTGGACACCCTCTCCGGCGGCCAGCGGCAGCGGGTCTGGATCGCCATGACCCTCGCCCAGGACACCGAGGCGCTGCTGCTGGACGAGCCGACCACCTTCCTCGACCTGGCCCACCAGGTCGAGGTGCTGGACCTGCTGCGTCGGCTGCGGGTGGAGCGGGGCCGCACCGTGGTGGCGGTGCTGCACGACCTCAACCAGGCCGCCCGGTACGCCGATCACCTGGTCGCGATGAAGGCCGGCGCGGTGGTGGCCGCCGGCCCGCCCCGGGAGATCCTCGACGCGGCGCTGGTGCGGGAGGTGTTCGGGCTCGACTGTGTGGTCGTGCCCTGCCCGGTGACCGGGGCGCCGCTGGTGGTGCCCGCGCTGACCGGCCCCGCGCTGCCGCCATCCAGGTCCCCCGGCGACCAGACCTCGACCGTTGCCACGGACCCGACTGTTGCCGCGGCCTCGACCGTTTCCGTGGACTCGACCGTTTCCGTGGACTCGACCGTTTCCGTGGACCCGACCGTTCCGGCGGTCCGCTCTCACTCCGGCGACGCGGCTGGCCCGCGCGTCGGCTCGTACCCCTCGAAAGGACACTGATGCGCCGTCTCGCCGCCGCCCTCACCGCGGCCCTGGCCCTCGGCTTCGGACTCACCGCCTGCGGTGAGAGCGACCCGGTCGCCGACACCGCCACCGGAGAGACCCGGGAGATCACCCACGCCATGGGTACCACCAAGGTGCCGGCGGACCCCAAGCGGGTCGTGGTGCTCGACACCGACAAGATCGACACAGCGCTCTCGCTCGGTGTCACACCGGTCGGCGCCGCCACCGCCGGCGAGGCGAAGAGCTGGCCGACCTACTTCGGCGCGGAGAAACTGGCCGGCATCAAGGAGGTCGGTGTGCTCACCGAGCCCGACCTCGAGGCGATCACCGCGCTCAAGCCGGACCTGATCCTCGGCAGCAAGTTCCGCCAGGAGAAGTTCTACGACGAGCTGAGCGCCATCGCCCCGACCGTCTTCACCGCCAAGGTCGGCATCAACTGGAAGGAGAACCTGCTCCTCGACGGCCAGGCCCTCGGCAAGGAGCAGCAGGCCAAGGACCTGCTGGCGAGCTACGAGAAGCGAGCGAAGGACGTCGGCGCGAAGCTGGGTGACGCCGCCTCGCGGAAGGTCTCCATCGTCCGCTTCATCCCGGGCAACATCCGGGTGTACGGCCCGGACTCCTTCTCCGGCATCGTGGTCGGTGACACCGGGCTGGGCCGTCCCGAACGGCAGCGGCTCGACGGCAAGGAGGACAAGCGCTTCGACCTGGTCAGCGCCGAGCGGGTCAACGAGGTCGACGGCGACGTCATCTTCGTGACCGCGTACGGCGAGAAGGCCGCCGCCGAGCAGGCCAAGGTGACCACCGGCAGCCTCTGGCAGGGTCTGGCCGCGGTCAAGGCGGGCAGGGCGCACGTCGTCTCCGACGAGACCTGGATGACCGGCATCGGTGTCGGCGCCGCCAACAAGATCCTCGACGACCTAACGAAGTACCTGACCGCCTGAGCCTGGCTTGACCTGGCCTGGCCTCGGCCTGGCCCGGCCAGGCGTCCGTGCTTTGTCGTGTGGTGGCGAGCGTCTGGGCCTGCTGGTCCGTGCCGAGTCTCCGTGTTTGTCGTGTGGTGACGAGGGTCCGGGCCTGCTGGTCCCGTGCCGAGTCTCCGTGTTTGCCGTGCAGTGGCGAGGGTCTGGGCCTGCTGGTCTCTGCCGAGGGTCCGTGTGTTTGCCGTGCGGTGACCAGCGCCCGGGGACGCCGCGCCGCTGCCTGCCCCGCTTGTGCTCTCGCGCCTGTTGCTCTCGCGCTTGTGCCCGGTACCGGCGTCGTGGAGTTAGCCAAGATCACGCTCGATCCATGAAGTAGTGGCCTCCTGTCTCAGGGAGGCCACTACTTCCATGTTCGAGCGTGATCTTCCGCTAGTTCCGCAGGTGAGTGTGCAAGCAAGCGAGCCGAGGAGCCGAGGAGCCGAGGAGCCGACGAGCCGAGGAGCCGACGAGCCGAGGAGCCGACGAGCCGACGAGCCGGGAGCCGGGACCCGGGAGCCGGAGAGCCGGAGAGCCGGGGATTCGGGGAACTGGGTTGGGCGACGGAGAGCGGGCTGGGGCTGGGGAGCGGGCTGGGCAAGGTGGGCCGGCCTGGGCAAGGTGGGCCGGGCTGGGCAAGGGTGGGATCATCGGCCGGTAGGTGTCGACGGTCGTGATGCTGCCGGGGCCGGGGTGCCCGTCACGCGCGGTCGCGGTGGCCGCGCAGGCGCAGCGCGGCGCGAACCTCGGCGAGGAAGCCGGCGAAGTCCTCGCGGAGGCGCCGGGCGGTCACGTGCAGCACGATCCACTCTCCGCCGAGCAGCCGGTTCAGCCGGCGTCGGTCCCGGTGGAACTGCTCCGGGTCGCCGTGCCACAGCCCGTCGTACTCGACGGCGACCTTGAACTGTGGCCACGCGAGATCCAGCCGGGCGACGAACCGGCCGCCGGCCGTGACGACCCACTGGGTCTCCGGTCGGGGCAGCCCGGCCAGCACCAGCCGGACCCGGGTCCGGGACTCCGGCGGCGACTCGGCTCCCGGATCCGCCAGGTCGACCGCGCGGAGCAGGGACCGCCACCCTCGTTGTCCGGCGCGGGCGAGGGCGTACTCCCGGAGCGCGGCCACGTCGGTGAGGCGGCGGGCCAGCAGCGCGTCGATGACGACGACCGCTTCGACCACGTCCAGCCAGCGGGCCAGGTCCCAGCAGGTACGCGCCGGCGAGGTCACCAGCATTCCGGCCCGGTCGACGATGTCCTCGGCGGCGAGGTCGGCGTGGTGCACCCCCAGCCCCGCTGCCGGTCCGCGTCGTCGCCCGACCACTGTCGGGTCCCCGGTCAGGCCCGGAGGAGGACGTCGATCTTGGCGACACACACCTGCTGCTGGTCGGGGTACGAGCACGTCGACCGGATCGTCGGGTGGCACACTTCCGACGCCGAACAGGGCTGCGGCGGAGCGGCCGGCGATGGCGGCACCGGGTGGCAGCAGCCACCGGGCCACCGCCGTACACCGATGGCGGTGGGTGACCTGGAGTCGGGCGTCGGCGTAGACGTCCCGGAACAGCGGTCGCCAGGCGGTGCTGCGCAGGTCGTTACGGGTGAGCAGCCCTCGGGAGACGGCCACCGATCCACGGAAGATGCGCCCCCGCAGTTGCGGCGGGCGACGGGGAGCCTTCGGCATGCCCTCCACCCTGCCAACGTGCCGTGCCCCGTGCTGTCCCCTGTGGATAACCCGGTTTCCATGAACATCGCTGCCGATACGAGCAAGATCGTGCTGCGACATGGATGTAGTGGCCTCCCGGCCGCCGGGAGGCCACTACATCCTGGATCGAGCACGATCTTGCAGGCAGGCAGGCAGGCAGGCAGGCAGGCAGGCAGGGCGGGGCAGCAGGCGGGCAGGCGGTCAGGGGAGGCGGTAGCGGTCGGGAAGGCCGTGGCGGTCAGGGAGGCGGTGGCGGGCAGGGGTGCGGGCGGTGGCGCCAGACCTCCGCACCCCAACGCCGCCGCCGCGTGGTTGGGGCGTGGGTGGTGCTGTCAGGCGGCGGTGGACCAGATGGCGCGGAAGGCGGCGGCCTCGCCGGCCAGCCACTGCTCGACCTGCGCCGGCTTGACGTCGGTGGGCGTCCGGTGCGCGACGCCGCGGCGTACGTCGACCAGGACCGGCTCGGCGTGCGGGAGCACCGCGTCCATGTGCCGGGCCATCAGGTGCAGGGTGGCCAGCGCCGCCTCCTCGCTCGGCGGGGCCTCGTCGAAGTGCAGGCGTACCGCCTCGGCGTGGCCGTCGGCGTACCGGACGCCGAACTGGGGGTTGATCTTGACGGGCAGGTCGCCGAGCATGGCGAGGGCGTCGCGGGTCTGGGCCAGGTCGACGGCGGCCGGCTCGCCGAGGGACTCCAGCCAGGCCGTGGCGCCCGGCACGAGCGCCTGGTAGAGCGGACGCCAGCGCGGCTTGACCACGTCGGCCACGCCGGCCAGGTGGGTGCCGCCGGTGTGGAAGGCGATGTCGGCCTTGAGTGCCTTGACGAACTGGCCGTGCGGGTTGAAGCCGTGCCGGCTGGCGCGCTGCCGGCGCAGGCCGCCGACGAAGGTGGCCTTGGTGGGCCCGGTGCGGTCGACGTACCGGGTGAAACCGAGGAGGGTGGCGTACGGCGTGAGGGGGGTGGCGATGGGCGCGGTCACGAGCGTCCTCCCAGGTCAGGAACTCGATTAGTACACACATTCTAATCGATGGGGGTGACATCGCCCAGGGCAGAAAAGGGGCCGTCCGGACGCACCGGACGGCCCCTTCGAGAAATGCGACCTAGAGCTGCCCGACGTCCGTGATCCGGACCACCGCGGCCCCCTGCTCGTCGGAGGCGGCGAGGTCGACCTCGGCGCTGATCCCCCAGTCGTGGTCGTCCTCCGGGTCGTCCAGGATCTGCCGGACGGCCCACCTGTCCCGACCCTGCTCGATCATGAGCAGCGCCGGTCCGCGCGCGTCCGGCCCCACCCCGATCGAGTCGTACGACTCGAAGTACGGCTCCAGCGCCTCGGCCCACGCGTCGGCGTCCCAGCCGGCCGCCCCGTCCAGCTCGCCGAGGTCCCACCAGCGGCGCAGCGCGGCCAGCTCGACCCGGCGGAACAGCGCGTTGCGCACCAGCACCCGGAAGGCGCGGGCGTTACGGGTGACCGCCGGCACCCGCTCCTCCAGCGAGGCGTGGGCCTGGGCGGCGTCGGCGACGTCGGACGGGTTGCGCAGCCGCTCCCACTCGTCGATCAGGCTGGAGTCGACCTGCCGGACCAGCTCGCCCAGCCACTCGATGAGGTCGACCAGCTCCTCGGTCTTGGCGTCCTCGGGGACGGTCTGCCGCAGCGTCTTGTACGCGTCGGCGAGGTAGCGCAGCACCAGCCCCTCGGAGCGGGTGAGGGAGTAGAACTGCACGTACTCGGTGAAGGTCATCGCCCGCTCGTACATGTCCCGGACGACGGACTTGGGGGAGAGCTGGTGGTCGGCGACCCACGGGTGGCCCTGCCGGTACATCTCGTACGCGGCGTCCAGCAGCTCCGCGAGGGGCTTGGGCCAGGTCACCTCGTCGAGCAGTTCGATGCGGGCCTCGTACTCGATGCCCTCGGCCTTCATCGCGGCGACCGCCTCGCCGCGCGCCTTGAACTGCTGGGCGGAGAGCACCTGGCGGGGGTCGTCGAGGATCGACTCGATCACCGAGAGCACGTCCAGGGCGTACGACGGGGACTCGACGTCGAGCAGTTCGATGGCGGCCAGGGCCAGCGGCGACAGCGGCTGGTTGAGCGCGAAGTCGAGCTGGAGGTCGACGGTGAGCCGGACCCGCCGGCCCTGCTCGTCGGGCTGGTCGAGCTGCTCGACCACCCCGCCGGCGCGCAACGCCCGGTAGATCGCGACGGCCCGCCGGATGTGCCGGCGCTGGGCGGCGGCGTCCTCGTGGTTGTCGGTGAGCAGGTGCCGCATCGAGGCGAACGCGTCGCCGGGTCGGCCGATCACGTTGAGCAGCATCGAGTGGCTGACCTGGAAGCTGGAGGTGAGCGGCTCCGGATCGGCCTCGACCAGGCGCTGGAAGGTCGGTTCGCCCCAGCCGATCGAGCCCTCCGGTGGTTTCTTCTTGACCACCTTGCGGCGCTTCTTCGGGTCGTCGCCGGCCTTGGCGAGGGCCTTCTCGTTGTCGATGACGTGCTCGGGGGCCTGCACCACGACCCGGCCCAGGGTGTCGAAGCCGGCCCGGCCGGCCCGGCCGGCGATCTGGTGGAACTCGCGGGCCTTGAGCAGTCGGGTACGCACCCCGTCGTACTTGCTCAGGCCGGTGAACAGCACGGTGCGGATCGGCACGTTGATGCCCACGCCCAGGGTGTCGGTGCCGCAGATGACCTTGAGTAGCCCGGCCTGGGCCAGGGTCTCCACCAGCCGCCGGTACTTGGGCAGCATGCCGGCGTGGTGTACGCCGATGCCGTGCCGGACCAGCCGGGACAGCGTCCTGCCGAAGCCCGAGGTGAACCGGAAGTTGCCGATCGCGGCGGCGATCATGTCCTTCTCGGCCCGGGTGCAGACGTTCACGCTCATCAGCGCCTGGGCGCGTTCCAGCGCGGCGGCCTGGGTGAAGTGCACGACGTACACCGGGGCCTGCTTGGTCTGGAGCAGCTCCTCCAGGGTCTCGTGCAGCGGGGTCAGCGCGTACGTGAAGATCAGCGGGACCGGTCGTTCGGCCGAGCGGACGACGGCGGTGGCCCGCCCGGTGCGCCGGGTCAGGTCGTCGACGAACCGGGTGGTGTCGCCGAGGGTGGCCGACATCAGCACGAACTGCGCCTGCGGCAGTTCGATGATCGGCACCTGCCAGGCCCAGCCCCGGTCCGGCTCGGCGTAGAAGTGGAACTCGTCCATGACCACCTGGCCGACGTCGGCCTTCGCGCCCTCGCGCAGCGCCAGGTTGGCCAGGATCTCGGCGGTGCAGCAGATGATCGGGGCGTCGGCGTTGACGCTGGCGTCGCCGGTGAGCATGCCGACGTTCTCCGCGCCGAACACCTCGCAGAGCGCGAAGAACTTCTCCGACACCAGCGCCTTGATCGGCGCGGTGTAGAAGGTGGTGCGGTCGTCGGCCAGGGCGGCGAAGTGCGCGGCGATCGCCACCAGGCTCTTGCCCGAGCCGGTCGGCGTATTCATGATCACGTTGGCCCCGGAGACGATCTCGATGACCGCCTCCTCCTGGTGGGGGTAGAGGTCGAGGCCACGTTCCTTCGCCCAGCCGGCGAACGCGTCGAAGAGGGTGTCGGGGTCGGCGCGTCGAGGCAGCGCGGCAGTGAGCGTCATAGCGCCCCCCATCGTGCCCGCACCACCACCCCCCACGCCACCCGGGCCACCCCCACCCAGCCCGCCGGGCCCCGGCCCGGGAGGGTCGGGGGTGGCAATATCGCTGATCTGGCGGCATCGCCAGCGGGCGGATACCGCTACCTGGGCGATACCGAGCTGCGGTGGTGGATCAGGTCGAAGACGGGGCGGCCGGCGGTGAGGGCGCGGCGTTCGAACTTGGTCACCGGGCGGTGGGCGGGGCGGGGCGCGTAGCCGTCGTGCACGTCGTACAGCTCGGGGTCGGCGGTCAACGTCAGCCGCATCGACTCGGCGTACTCGGCCCAGTCGGTGGCGCAGTGCAGCGTCCCGCCGCCGGCCAGCCGGGAGCGCAGCAGCGCCACGTGCTCCGGCTGGATGATCCGGCGCTTGTGGTGCCGCGCCTTCGGCCACGGGTCCGGGAAGAAGACGTGCACGGCGTCCAGGGACCCCTCCGGCATGGCCCGGACCAGGTCCAGCGCGTCGCCCCGGGCGACCCGCACGTTGCGCAGGCCGTGCCGCTGCGCCAGGTCGAGCAGGTTGGCGATGCCGGGGGTGTGCACCTCGACGGCGAGGTAGTCCCGGCCCGGGTCGGCGGCGGCCATCGCGGCGGTGGCGTCACCCATGCCGGAGCCGATCTCCAGCACCACCGGGGCGTCCCGCCCGAAGAACCCGGCCGGGTCGACCGGCCCGTCGAGGCCGGCGATGTCGATACCGTACGCCGGCCAGAGCCGGTCCAGCGCGTCCGTCTGCCGGCCGCTCATCCGGCCACGGCGGGGGTGGAAGGTGCGGATCCGGGCGGCCGGCGGGGCCACCGGGACGGCGGGGTTCTGGTCGGTGGAGGTCACAGCGACCCGAGCGTACGCGACGGTTCCGCGGTATCGGATGTGATGTCCGCCCGGGGGTGAGACGATTCATCCCGTACGGCAGGTCAGCGCCTGTGTCGCTCCGGCGCTGCCCGAGCGCCGGGAGGGGGAATGGTGTCTGTCGTGCTGCACCGCGTCGCGTTGGCGGTCGCCTTCGGTGCCCTCGTTCCCACGCTGTCCGGCGTCGCCGCCGCGTCGGCCGCCCCGCCGCCGCTGACCGCTCCGGCACAGCCCCTGGCGGCCTCGCCGCCGTTGACCGCCCCGGCGCAGCCCGGTCCGGACCAGGGCGGAGGAGCGCAGCCGCCACCCCCCGGGGTGGTCTTCGTCGAGGTCACCCCGGGCACCGTCGCGCCCGGTTACCTGGTCGGCATCCGGGCCAGTTGCCAGGACAACGCGATCCCGGCGACTGTCGTCTCCGACGCCTTCGGCCGGGTCCAGGTGCAGCCGCAGCGTGGCCTGCTCACCGCCGCCCCGATGGTCAACGACCGCACCCGCCCCGGCAACTACCGGGTCAAGCTGGACTGCCCCGACGGCGCGACCGCCGCCACGATGCTCCAGGTGGTGAAGTCGGTGAAGCCCAGCCCCGGACCGCACACCGGGTTCGGTGGCGCCGCCGCCGGCGGCGGCGTCCCCGGTGGGCTGCTGGTCCCCGGTGGCCTGGCGCTGACCATCGCCGGGGCGGTGGTCGGCATCGCGGCGGCCCGCCGGCCCCGTGGTGCCGTCGGGCGCTGACCATGGCCCTGCCGCCCGCCCCGCCCGCCCGCCGACCCGACCGGGCGCGGCAGCGCGGCCCCTGGTCGACGCCGCTGGCCGTGGCGCTGGTGCTGCTCGGTGTCTTCGCCACCGGGGCCGGGCTGGGCCGTACGGTCGGGCCGCTGGACTGGGCCGCCGCGCCCCCGCCGCGCCCGGCGTCCGCCGAGGAGAACGGGCCGCGGAGCGGCCTGCCGGCCAGCCGCCCGGTGCGCCTCGCCGTTCCGGCGATCAAGGTGGCCGCCCCGGTCACCCCGGTCGGCCAGGCCCGGGACGGGTCGATCGACGTCCCGCCGCTGGACCGGCACGACGAGACCGGCTGGTACGACCGGGGCCCGACGCCCGGCGAGCCGGGCCGGGCGATCATCGTCGGGCACGTCGACTCGAAGGACGGTCCGTCGGTCTTCTACGACCTGCGCAAGCTCAAGCCGGGCGACGAGATCGAGGTGACCCGCGACGACCGGCGGGTGGTGGTGTTCCGGGTCGACTCGGTGGAGTACTTCGCCAAGTCGGCCCTGCCCGCCGACCGGGTCTACGGCGACGACGGCGCACCGGCGCTGCGGCTGATCACCTGCGGCGGCCAGTGGATCGGCGGGCGGACCGGCTACGCCGACAACGTCATCGCCTTCGCCTCGTTGGCCGGGACCCGGGAGCCCTGACCGCCGCGCCCCTCATCGGGCCGAGGGGCGGTGCGCCGCTCAGCCCCTGCCGGTGACCTGCTGGACGACCTCGAACTCCAGCAGCGTCGCGCCGGAGGCCACCGGCCAGGAGACCCGCCCCGGATCGCTGCGCTCGGGGGCGCGAGGCGCGCAACCCGGGGCGAGCCCGGGGGAGAGTAAGGCTCAGGTGCTGGGTGGGTGTGCCCAGGTTAGGAAGCGGTCGGTCACGTCGATCGGTCGGCTGCTGTCGAGCCGCGCGAGGTGGTCTTGCGCCTCCTCCTTCAGCGTCGCCAGTAGCGCCAACAGACCCGCCCGGGCGCCGGCGTACTTGTCGAGGAGGGCGAGTTTCGCCTCTCCGCACGGCCAGGGGTGGGCGTCGACCCGGCAGAGCCAGGTGGGCCGCAGCGGCGTGTGCCGGCCCGGCAGCGGGGCCGTCACGCGGGCACCCGCGTACGCGCCAGCGGCCGGCGCGGTACCTCCGTGCGCGGGGCCCGCTTCACGACATCCGCCCCCGCCGGCATGACGTACAGGCTCCGGCGGGCAACCGCGGCCCCGCCAGGGCCCAGCTCGTAAGCGTCGACCCAGAGCCACCCCTGATAGGTGTGCCAGTCGTGCAGCACCCGGATGACCCGCACGGTGATCGGCCTGATGAATTGCACGCTCGCGGCGCGGCCCAGGTGCAACACGTCCCCCGGCGTGATCGTCTGCTCGGTCACCACCGGCCCCCGTTCCGCCCGCCGGCCCAGCGCGACGCCGGGACGACGTTCGTCATCCGCCCCGGCCCCCGGTACGGCGGAATGAACGGCCCGATCGGACCGGGCACGATCGGCGGCGCGGGTGGTGGCGTCGGGTCGGTCTCGGGATTCCGGTCGGGCTTCGGGCGTGGCTGCGGCGTGTCGTCCGGCACAGTGCTCCCCTGACGTCGTGGCGTTTGGGAAGGGGGCGCCTCTCACCCCTCACAAGAGACGACCCCCGAGGACGACGCGACCGGGGCCCCTTCCTCCCGCCCGGCGGCGTCGTCCCGCCCAAAACCCTCCCAGCGAGTGACGGACGAATGAACCACCCGTGTGCGACCGTCGAGGGACGTCTAGGAAAGGTCTCTCGATGCCCCGAAACGAATCTCTGCGGGACGCGCTCGCCACCGCAGGTCTGACGGTCGGCGAGCTTGCGGCCCGCTGCGACGTCGATGCGAAAACCGTTGAGCGGTGGGTCAGCCGGGTCGGATTCCACACCCACGGTCGCGGGTGCGGGCGGCCGGGGTCCTAGGTAAAGATGAAGACGTGCTGTGGCCTGAATCTGTTCGCCGCGCGATCAAGCTGGGCGCAGACCGCGAGTTGGTCGGCGTCTACTCGCGGCGCTCTGACCTACCCCGCTCGCTCTTCCGGGGTCTGATCGAGGGGGCGCAGCACCGACTGTGGTTCGGCGGTTACACGAGTTATTTCGTCTGGCTCGGAGTGCCACACGCGGCCGAGACCATCGGCGCGAAGGCCCAGGCAGGAGCAGACGTGCGCTTCCTCCTGGGCGACTCGGCCAGTCCGGTCACCACCAGCCGGGACCAGATCGAGGCGACGCCCCTCAACCTCGCAACGCGGATCGCCATGACGCAGGCCGAAATCGCTAAGTCGCCGGTCCCTCTGCCCGTCCGGCTGTCTGACCGGCATATCGCGATGTCGGTCTGGGTTTTCGACAACGACGCGGTCGTGGCGACCCACATCGGCGGCGCGCTAGGGCAGGATTCGGTCACTCTGCACCTTCGGCGCAGGGAGGGCGACGGGCCGTTCAGCCGGTATGTCGAGCACTTCGAGACCCTATGGGCCGACGCTGACGGCGTGACGTAGCAACTGGGAGCACTCCGTCACTCCCGCGCCGCTCTTCCGCACCCGGCATCACCTCCGCGTCACCAGGCGTACCCGCAGACGCCCCCGGCGGCGGGCTATCTCGCGTTTACACGGCCACGTCAGGCTGAACCCATTCGGGCGATACGCGGGTGTCGACCGGCGCGCGGTGCCCTCGCGCCGGGGCCTTCCGGGCGGTGATCCGGTGTACGAAGATCGCCACCAACGCGCGCCGGTCCGCCAGCGATGCCGCGTGCCACCACGACCCCGGCCCGATCGGGTCGCCGCCGAGCTCGCCTAGCCACTGCTCAATCGGGCACGTCGGCGTCGACCACGATCGGGGCGTGGTCGGAGGGAGCCTTGCCCTTGCGGGCCTCCCGGTCGACGTACGCCGAGCGGACCGTCTCGGCCAGCGGCGCGGAGGCGTACACCAGGTCGATCCGCATGCCCTTGTTCTGGTGGAACATGCCGGCCCGGTAGTCCCAGTAGGTGTACGGGTGCGGCCCCTTCATCGGGGTGGGCACCACGTCGCTGAGCCCGAGGTCGCGCAGCGCGGCCAGGGCGGCCCGCTCGGCCGGGGTGACGTGGGTCGAGGTGGCGAAGAGCGCCGGGTCCCAGACGTCGGCGTCGGTCGGCGCGACGTTGAAGTCGCCGCAGACGGCGACCGGGCCGCCGGTGGCCAGCTCCGGTGCCAGCGCGTCACGCAGCGCCGCGAACCAGGCCAGCTTGTACGCGTAGTGCGGGTCGTCGGGTGCCCGGCCGTTCGGCACGTACACCGACCAGACCCGGACCCCGCCGCAGCTCGCCGAGATGGCCCGTGCCTCCGGCGCGGGGAAGCCCGGTTCGCCGGGGAAGCCGACGGCGACGTCGGCCAGGCCGGCGCGGGACAGGATCGCCACCCCGTTCCACCGGCCGTCGCTGTGGCTGGCCACCTCGTAGCCCAGCGCGCCGACCTCGGCGACCGGGAAGGCCCCGTCGGGGCACTTGGTCTCCTGGAGGCAGACCACGTCCGGGTCGGTGGCGGCCAGCCAGTCCAGCAGTCGGGGTAGCCGGGCCTTCACCGAGTTCACGTTCCAGGTCGCCAGGCGCATGTCACCAGCCTGCCGCATCCGGGCCCGGCCCGCCGGGCAGGCGGGGGCGAGTGTCGCCGCGCAGGGCCGGGAGGCGGTGGCGCGGGCGGTCCGACGGCGAGGGACGGCGGCGACCCCGTCGCGGGTCGCCGCCGTCCGCTCACCGGCTGCCCGGTCAGGCGCCCGGGGTGTCCCCGGGGCGGGTCTGCTCGGCCAGGAAGCGTTCCAGCTCCGCGCCCAGTTCGTCGGCGGTGGGCAGCGGCCCGGTCTCGGCGGCGAGCAGGTTCTTCTCGCCCCGGCCCCGGGCGAACGCGTCGTACTGCTCCTCCAGGGCACGCACCAGGGTGGCGGCCTCGTCGGTCTGCGCGACCTGGCGGTCGATCTCGACCCGGACCACCTCGGCGGCGGCGCGCAGGCCGTCGTTGGGCAGCAGCAGCCCGGTGCTGCGGGACACCGAGGAGAGCAGCACCTCGGCGGCGGCCGGGTACTCGGTCTGGGCGACGTAGTGCGGGACGTGGGCGGCGAAGCCGAGGGCGTCCCGGCCGGCCTCGCCGAGCCGGTACTCCAGCAGGTGCCCGACGCTGCCGGGGACCTGCACCCGCTGCAACCACGGCTCGTAGCCGGCGATCAGCTCCCGGCGGGTGGCGTGCGCGGTCACCCCGGTGGGCCGGGTGTGCGGGACGGCCATCGGGATCGAGTTGAGCCCGACGGTGAGCCGGACGTCGAGCCGGGCGGCGACCGCGCTGACGGCGGCCACGAAGCGTTCCCACTGTAGGTCCGGCTCCGGGCCGGTGAGCAGCAGGAACGGCGTCTCGTCGTCGTCGCGCAGCAGGTGCAGGGCCAGTTCGGGCGCGTCGTAGTGCTCCCAGCGGTCCTCGACGAAGGTCATCACCGGGCGGCGGGACCGGTAGTCGAAGAGCTGGTCGACGTCGAAGGTGGCGATCGGGCGGGCGTCCAGCGAGCCGAGTAGCTGCTCCCGGGCCAGGCGGGAGGCGCTGCCGGCGTCGACGAAGCCGGTGAGCGCCTGGATCAGCACCGGCTGACCGAGGTCGGGCAGATCGTCGGTGAGCTGGTACAGCTCGTGTGGGTCGAGCACCGGTCGGACCTCCTGAGGAAACGCGCGTACGGGCGGCCGTGCGCACACGGCACCCGGTTCGGGGAACGTACCCGCCGCCGGTATCCATTCCATCAGTGGGCGAGTCGTGGCCAAACCCGATGATCAAACCCGGATGAAGTCCTCAATTCGGCGATCATCCAGGGTGCCACCGGGTCGGACGGTTCCGATCGGATCCCCCGAAAGGTGGACATGGTGGATCATGGGACCGGGTGGGGAGGTCTGCGCCGTCGAGCACGCCGGGCGGCGCGACCCGACGCGGCTGACCGGGATGCCCGCTACGCGCGGTGTGCGACCGTGGGCACCTGGCCGGGGCCGGGCGTCCGCTTGTGGTGGGGTGGATTGTGACGAGGGCCACTCCGTGACGGTGGGTGACCGGCAGGAGGCCTGCCTAGCCTCGTCGGATGCGTGACGACGACACCATCGACGACCAGGACGCCCCCGTGGGCACGACTGGCCTTTCGGACGATACCCCCTCGTCCGTTCAGGTTGGCGTTCTCCGTAACCCCCGCTCTCTCCGTACCCGTCTCGGCGGGCTGGCTAACCCCCTGACCCGCCGTCCGGCCGGTACCCGGGTGGCGCTGGCCACCGGGGTGCTCTGCTGCCTCGGCGCCACCGCCTTCGCCGGCGTGCAGGCCCTGCCCACCGACCGCGCCGACCGGATCGGCACCGAGGCCGCGCTCACCGAGCGCGCGCCGCAGGCCGCGTCGCGCGGGGAGGCCCGCACCCCGGTCGGCACCGTCCCGAGCCCGGCCGCCGCCAGCCCGACCGCCGCCCCGTCGCCCACCCCGACCGCGACGGCCAAGCCCAAGCCGAAGCCCAAACCCAAACCGAAGCCCAAGCGGATCTACCCGGTGGCCGGCCTCGACCAGGCCCAGATGGACAACGCCAAGACGATCGTCAGGGCCGGGCAGAAGATGGGCGTGCCCCGCCGGGGGCTGGTCATCGCGGTGGCCACCGCGATGCAGGAGAGCAACCTCTACAACTACGCCAGCGGCGTGCTGCCCGAGTCGCAGGAGTACCCGCACCAGGCGATCGGCTGGGACCACGACTCGGTCGGCCTCTTCCAGCAGCGGCCCAGCAGCGGCTGGGGCGAGGTCGGCCAGCTCATGGACCCCGAGTACGCCACCCAGGCGTTCCTCGGCGCGTTGCAGGAGATCCCCGGCTGGGAGGACCTGCCGCTCACCGTCGCCGCGCAGGCCGTGCAGGTCTCCGCGTACCCGGACCTCTACGCCCAGCACGAGTGGCGGGCGGTCGAGGTGGTCGGCGCCATCCTGGCCTGACCGGACACAATGGACGGTTGTCGGTTGCCGTGAGCGGGTACACATGACGGAGGACACCTGATCGGAGGACGACATGTCAGCACTGATGCAGCGGATCAGCGCCTTCCTGCGCTCGCCCAGGGGGCAGCAGTTGGTCGACCGGGGCCGGCGTGAGCTGGCCAAGCCGGCGAACCAGGCCCGGCTCAGGCAGGCGGCCAGCAAGCTGTCGGGCCGCCGCCGCTGACCACCTCTCCGCCGACGCCACCCCCGGGAGCCCCCGTGACCGACGCCGCGCCCGCCGCCGACGAACCCACCGTCCCCACGCCGCCGGTCGCCCCGGCCCCGGCGGCCACCCCGGCCCCGGCCCCTGCCCCGGCGCCCGTGGCTCCGGCCCCGGTGCCGGTCGGTGACGCCCCCGAGGCGCCGCCGGCGCGGCTCTGGGACCGGATGCGGGACGACCCGCAGTACGCGCCGGAGCATCTCGCCCTGGAGGCGGTCCGGCGGCTCGGTCCGGAGGCGGCGCAGTGGGCCGCCCGGATCCGGGCCGAGCGGCCCGACGTCACCGCCGACGAACTGGCCGAGCAGGCGGTCCGGCGGTTCGTCAACCGGGCCCGCCTCTCCGGGGCGGTCTCCGGGGCGGCCGGGTTGCCGGGCGCCGTGATCGACGTGGGCGTGCTGGCCTGGACCCAGGCCCGGTTGGTGCTGCACGTCGCCGCCGCGTACGGGGTCGACCCGGTGCATCCGGACCGGGCCACCGACCTGCTCGTGTTGCAGAAGGTGCACAAGGCTGCCGAGGCGGCCCGGCTGGCGCTGGGCGTCGCGGCCGGCCGGGAGCGCGCCGGCGCGCTGTTCGGCCACGCGGCGCAGCACCCGCTCGGCCGGGTGATGCTGCAACTGGGGGTCCGGTTGGCCCGGATGGCCGGGGTGCGGGCGGCGAAGCGGATGTTCGCCAAGGTCGTCCCGGGCGCCGCGATCATCCTCGGCACCTGGGCCAACTCGTCGGCAACCAAGGACCTCGCCGAGCGGGCCCGAGCGCTCTACCGGCAGGGCCGGGGCGGGGTGCCGCAGCCGCGCCGTCCCTGACCCGTCGACCTGCTCCGCCGCGTCCGGTCCGCCGGGCGCGGCGGAACCGCGTCCCGGCCGGCGGGCCAGGCCCGGGGACGGTCGACGGTGCTCAGAGTCGCCAGCCGGCGGCCGTGAAGGTCACCTCGGCGAGCCGGTTCTGCCCGGCGACGTTGGGGTGGAACCAGTCCAGGGCGTTGACCTCGTCCAGGCTGAACCGCACCCGGTGGACCGCCCCGCCGTCGTAGCGGCAGCGCGACCCGTACGCCCGGCAGGCCGCCTTGAGTTGGGTGTTGTAGGCGTCGATCCGGTCGGCGAAGCGGGTCCGGCGGGCCCGGTCGGCCGGCGCGTCCGAGGTGGGGTTCGCCAGCAGGGCCGGGCAGATGCCGGCCTTCCAGACCCGGACCGCGCGGGACTCGGTGTGCCCGACCTCCCAGAGCCGGTTCAGGTCCGGGATGCTGGTGACCAGGACCCGGGCCTTCGGGCGGCCGTCGCGGAGCACCCGCAGCGCCCGGTCCACCTCGGTACGGAAGGTGGCGGCCGGGGTCATCCGGTCGATGTCGTCGCGGCAGGCGTCGTTCGCGCCGATCAGCACGGTGACGTAGTCGGCCTTGTCGCGGACGGCGGCGCCGGCCTGCCCGGCGAGCGCGTCGGCGCGGGCCCCCGGGGCGGCGTGGTTGCGGGCCCGGCCCCGGACCGGCGCGCCGGCGTCGAGCAGTCGCTGGTAGTGGCTGTCCACCCGGATGCCGTCCCCGGTGGACCAGGAGTTGCGCTGGCACGAGGTGAGCACCAGGCAGGAGCCGAAGCCGGTGGTGATCGAGTCGCCGAGGGCGGCCATGCTGCCGGGCAGCCCGGTCGGGGTCGACCCCCCGGGGGTCGGGCGGGGAGTGGCTCCGCCGCCCTCCTCGCAGGCGAGCGCGGCCAGCGCCAGCAGGCAGGCCACGGCGGCGACCCAGCGTCGAGGCATGCGTCTTCCCCCGGTCTGACGGCGCAGAGCGACAGCGTGGTCACTCTACGGTCCGGACGGGATGGAATGGGCCGCCCGTGTCGACTTCCGGGCAGATTAAAAATCCAGAAACATAAATCTGTTAGGGATGGTTCAGCGGGCCGTCCGCCACGGTGCCCGCTGCCCGTGCAGCCACCAGTGCAGGGCCCGGGTGATCCGGGGCAACACCAGGTAGGTCATCAACGGGGTGAGGCAGAGCGTCATCAGCAGCGTCCGGGCGGCCAGCGGCACCCCGCCGATGAACCGGGCGGTGAGCAGGGTCGCGGTCAGGCTGAGCGGAAAGAACGCCAGCCAGATCGTCACCGCCTGCTTCCACCGGGGCGGTGTGACCGGGCCGCCCTCGGCAGCCGGCGTCAGGGTCTCCACCACGTGGTCGACCGGCGGCTCGAACCAGCCCTCGATGCCGGTGCGGCGTTCCACCCGGCGGTGTTCGACGATGCCCTGCGCGGAGGTCAGCCACCAGTGCCGCTGCGGGGACTCCTCCCAGCGGCGCAGCGTCTCGTGGTCGGCGAAGCGGTAGAGCATGTGCCACTCGGGCGAGCCGGGCGCGTTCTGCACCCAGCCGGCGCCGAGAAAACCGGGGAAGCCCTCGGCCAGCGCGGTACCGGCCCGCATCCACGCCACCATCTCACCGGTGCGCGCGGGATCGGCCCGCCGGGCGATCGCGACGGTCACCGGCACCGCGTGGGTCATGGTCATGCCCTCATCCTCCCCGCCGCCGCCGGTCGCCGCGCACGGTTGTAACGCAACCCACCGGGCCGACCGTCCGGGGCGTACCCGGGGCGTGGCCGGGATCACCCGGCTGCCCGGCGGTGGGCGGCCGGGCGATCCGGGCGCCCGGAGCCGGTTAGCCGGGTCCGTGCGGGGGTAGCCCGGGACGATGACGAGATCGCAGCCCCGGCGGGCCCGTGGCACGGTCGGCCACGCGTACAGCGCGCTGAACCTCCGGCTCGCGCTGGCCCTGTTCGGCCTGGTCACCATGACCGTCTTCGCGGTCCTGGCGTTCTGGGCCGGCGTGTCGTGGCTGGGCGTCGTCTGCGCGTTGTTCGCCGTCGTGGCCGTGGTCGACCTG
Source organism: Micromonospora sp. NPDC092111 (assembly GCF_044755745.1). NCBI lineage: Bacteria > Bacillati > Actinomycetota > Actinomycetes > Micromonosporales > Micromonosporaceae > Micromonospora > Micromonospora sp. NPDC092111. Next base: position 227,989 of record NZ_JBIVRQ010000007.1, on the reverse strand, counting down.
GTCGTCATCCAGCGTCGCCGGGCCGCCCGACGCCGTGAGGAGCCGGGCGCACGGCACTCACTCTTCGAGTGACAGGAGTACGAGATGGCCATCGCCACCACCAACCCCGCCACCGGTGAGGTGCTCAAGTCGTACGACCCGATGTCGACCGAGCAGATCGACGCCGCCATCGAGCGGGCCGACCTCGCCTTCCACGAGCTGCGCCGGACGACGTTCGCGCAGCGGGCGCAGTGGCTGAACACCGCGGCCGACCTGCTCGACGCCGAGCGCGACGAGACCGCCCGGCTGATGACCACCGAGATGGGCAAGACGTACGTCGCGGCGAAGGCCGAGGTGACCAAGTGCGCGGCGGCCTGCCGGTTCTACGCCGCCCACGCCGAGCGGATGCTCGCCGACGAGCCCGCCGACGCCGGGGCGGTCACGGCGAAGCGGGCGTTCGTCCGCTACCAGCCGATCGGGCCGGTGCTCGCGGTGATGCCGTGGAATTTCCCGCTCTGGCAGGTGCTGCGGTTCGCCGCCCCGGCCCTGATGGCGGGCAACACCGGCCTGCTCAAGCATGCCTCCAACGTGCCGCAGACCGCGCTCTACCTGGAGGAGGTGTTCCGCCGGGCCGGTTTCCCCGAGGGCGCGTTCACCACCCTGCTGGTCGGCTCGGACGCGGTCGACCGGATCCTCAGCGATCCCCGGGTCCGCGCCGCCACCCTGACCGGCAGCGAGCGGGCCGGCCGGTCGATCGGCCAGATCGCCGGCCGGGAACTGAAGAAGACGGTGCTGGAACTGGGCGGCAGCGACCCGTTCGTGGTGATGCCCTCGGCCGACGTGGACCGGGCCGCCGAGGTGGCCACCACCGCCCGCTGCCAGAACAACGGCCAGTCCTGCATCGCGGCCAAGCGGTTCATCGTGCACACCGACGTCTTCGACGCCTTCGCCGAGAGGTTCGCCGCGAACATGGCCGCGCTGCGGGTCGGTGACCCGATGGACGAGAACACCGATGTCGGCCCGCTGGCCAGCTCCGGCGGCCGGGACGAGGTCGACGCCCAGGTGCAGGACGCGGTGGACCACGGGGCGACGGTGCTCTGCGGCGGGCAGAAGCCGTCCGGCGACGGCTGGTACTACCCGCCGACCGTGGTCACCGACCTGAACCCGCAGATGCGGATGTGGTCCGAGGAGGTCTTCGGGCCGGTCGCCGGGCTCTACCGGGTGTCGTCGTACGCGGAGGCGATCGAGGTGGCCAACGGCACCCCCTTCGGCCTGGGCTCGAACGCCTGGACCACCGACCCGGCCGAGCAGGAGCGCTTCGCCGACGACCTGGACGCCGGCAACGTGTTCGTCAACGGCATGACCACCTCCTACCCCGAGCTGCCGTTCGGCGGGGTGCGGAACTCCGGCTACGGCCGGGAGCTGTCGGCGGTCGGCATGCGGGAGTTCTGCAACACCAAGACCGTCTGGGTGGGGGACGGCGCCGCCTCGGCGGGGGCCGGCGCGCACGCCGAGTAGCAGCCGGGCGCGGCTTTAGCCGGACCCCGTCATGGGTACGGAAGGACGCCATGACGGTGTTCGGCTTCCACGCCTCCCACGAACAGATCCACCCGAGCCGGCTGCTGGCGGCGGTGATCCACGCCGAGCGGGCCGGCTTCGACGCCGCCATGTCCTCGGACCACTTCTCCCCGTGGAGCGCCCGGCAGGGCCAGTCCGGCTTCGCCTGGTCCTGGCTCGGCGCCGCGCTCCAGGCCACCGGGCTGCCCTTCGGCGTGGTCAACGCCCCCGGGCAGCGCTACCACCCGGCGATCATCGCGCAGGCCATCGGCACCCTGGGCGCGATGTACCCGGGCCGGTTCTGGGCGGCGTTGGGCACCGGCGAGGCGAGCAACGAGCACATCACCGGTGAGGGCTGGCCCCGCAAGGACGTCCGGGCCGCGCGGCTGCGCGAGTGCGTGGACGTGATCCGGGCGCTGCTGGCCGGCGAGGAGGTCAGCCACGACGGCCTGGTCCGGGTGGACCGGGCCCGGCTGTGGACCCGGCCGGCGGAGCCGCCCGCCCTGATCGGGGCGGCGGTCAGCGTGGCCACCGCACGCTGGTGCGCCGAGTGGGCGGACGGCCTGATCACCGTCAACGCGCCGACCGCGCACCTGCGGCGGATGATCGACGCCTACCGGGACGCCGGCGGGCGCGGGCCGCTGCACCTCCAGGTGCACGTGAGCTGGGCCCCGGAGCAGGCCGAGGCGGAGGCGGTGGCGTACGAGCAGTGGCGCAGCAACGTCTTCGCGCCGCCGGTCTGCTGGGACCTGGACACCGCCGAGCACTTCGACATGGTCAGCGAGCAGGTGCCGTTGGCGAGGGTGGCCGAGGTGGTCAACGTCTCCGCCGACCTGGGCCGGCACGTCGGCTGGCTCGCCGAGTACGTCGAGCTGGGCTTCGACCAGATCGCCCTGCACCACGTCGGGCAGGAGCAGCGCGCCTTCGTCGACGCGTTCGGTGCCGAGGTGCTGCCGAAACTGCGTGCCGCCGGGTGATCACGCCGGCCCACCCGTACGCCTAGGCTCCTCCCATGGAGGCTCTGTTCGAGGTCGTGGTCTTCCTGGCGATCGCGACCTTCGGTGCCGCGCTGGCCCGCCGGCTCGGTCTGCTCGCACCGATCCTGCTGGTGGTGCTCGGCCTCGGGCTCTCCTTCCTGCCCGGCTTCCCGCACGTCCGGCTCGACCCGGACCTGGTGCTGGTGGGCATCCTGCCGCCGCTGCTCTACGTGGCGGCGCTGGAGACCTCGGTGCCGGCGTTCCGGCTCAACCTGCGGCCGATCCTGCTGCTCGCGGTGGGGCTGGTGCTCTTCACCGCCTTCGTGGTGGGGACCGTGGTGCACCTGCTCCTGCCCGAGTTGCCGTACGCGATCTGCCTGGCGCTGGGCGCGGTGGTGGCACCGCCGGACGCGGTCGCCGCCACGGCGGTGGCCCGGCGGGTCGGCCTGCCCCGGCGGGTGGTGACCATCCTGGAGGGGGAGAGCCTGGTCAACGACGCCACCGCGCTGGTGCTGCTGCGGGTGGCGATCGTCGCGGCCACCGCGACCGCCGGCCGGGTCGGGGTGGGCGACGTGGCCCGGGAGGTGCTGGTCGCCGCCGGCGGCGGCATCCTGTTCGGGCTGCTCGGGGTGGTGGTCTTCGGGTACCTGCACAAACGGATCACCGACCCGGTGCTGGACAACGCGCTGTCGCTGATCGTGCCGTTCGCGGTGGTCTTCGCCGCCGAGGAGGTGCACGCCTCCGGGGTGGTGGCGGTGGTGGTGACCGGGCTGGGCATCGGGCACAAGCTGCCGCTGCTGATGTCGGCCGCCTCCCGGCTCCAGGTCGCCGCGTTCTGGCGGCTCGCCCGGTTCCTGCTGGAGGGGCTGGTCTTCCTGCTGGTCGGCCTGCAACTGCCCGAGGTGCTCCAGGACCTCGACGAGCCGACCGGGCGGCTGGTGGGGATCACCGTGGCGGTGCTGGCGGCGGTCTTCCTGTCCCGGTTCGTGTGGATCTTCCCGGCCGCCTACCTGACCCGGCTGGTGCCCCGGGTCCGGCAGCGGGACCCGGTCCCGCCGGTGCAGTTCCCGATCGTCATCGGCTGGGCCGGGATGCGTGGCGTGGTGACGCTGGCCGCCGCGCTGGGTCTGCCGCTCACCCTCGCCGGGGACCAGCCGTACCAGCGGGCGCTGCTCATCTGGCTGGCGTTCGCGGTGATCGTGGCGACCCTGGTCGGTCAGGGGGCCACCCTGCCCTGGGTGGCCCGCCGGTTGCGGCTGCCGCCGGACGACCCGGTGCAGGACGCGCTCTCCGCCGCGGCCGTGCAGCAGCAGGCCAGCAAGGCGGCCCGGGAGCGGCTGGACGAACTGGCGCAGGGAGCGCCCCCGGCCGTCGTGGAGCGGCTGCGCGGCCTGGTGCAGAGCCGCACCAACCTGGCCTGGGAGCGGCTCGGCGGCTCCGACCGGGAGACCCCCTCCCGGGCGTACGGTCGGCTGCGGCAGGAGATGATCGACGCCGAGCGGGAGGTCTTCCGGGCCGCCCGTGACGCCGGGAGGATCCCCGAGGAGGTGCTGGTGCGGGCCTATCGTGACCTGGACCTGGAGGAGTCGTTGCTGCGACCGGAGGCCGACTGATGAGCTGCCAGCACCTGGCGGGGGCGGGCACCGCCGAGCCCGCCGTCGCCGATGCCTGCCCGGACTGCGTCGCGCTCGGCAACGACGACTGGGTGCACCTGCGGGCCTGCCTGGGCTGCGGGCACGTGGGCTGCTGCGACTCGTCGCCGTACCAGCACGCGACCAGGCACTTCGAGTCGACCGGACATCCGGTGATGCGTTCGGTCCAGCCGGGGGAGACCTGGCGCTGGTGCTTCGTCGACGAGGAGATCGGCTGACCGGTGCGCTCCGGCTGACCGGTGCGTCCCGCTGGCCCGGGCGGGTCAGATGTGGCGGCCGAAGGCCCGGCGGGCGCGACACCTGTCACAGCGGTATGACGTAGCCGCTATTCGACCAGGCTGCGACCATCCCCTTAACATCAATGAATATCTATTGATGGGAGGTCGGATGATCCGACGACGACAGTTCTCGCGTACCGCCGGGACCCTGCTGGCGCTCGTGCTCACGGCGACCGGCGTGGTCGCCGGGGTCGGCACCGCCGCGTCCGCCGCGGCGCGGACCGTCTACTACGACGCGAGCCGGGCCGGGGAGTTCCGCACCAACTTCGACCAGGCCGCGACGATCTGGAACAGCTCGGTGACCAACGTGCGGCTGGCCCCCCGCACGCCGGGCAACATCACCATCTACGTCGACACCGGCTGGCCCCGGGCGCAGACGACCAGCCTGGGCAACGGCCGGGTCTGGATGGGTACCCAGGCCGTCGACCAGGGGTACGACCGGACCCGGATCGCCACCCACGAGATCGGCCACATCCTCGGCCTGCCGGACAACCGCACCGGCCTCTGCACCGACCTGATGTCGGGTAGCAGCGCCCCGGTCTCGTGCCGCAACGCGCAGCCGAGCGCGGCCGAGGCGTCCCGGGTCAACTCGCTGTTCGCCGGGGCGCTCGCCGCGCCGGCCGCCGGCGCCACCTACGTCTGGAACGGCGGCGACGACGTCGTGCCGACCATCGTCGGCGGCGGTACGGTCACCGAGAACTACCCGTGGCTGGTCTACGTCTCCGGCTGCACCGGCACGCTGATCAAGGCAAACTGGGCGGTCACCGCCAAGCACTGCTCGACCCCGTCGTCGGTCCGGGTGGGCAGCACCAACCGCACCAGCGGCGGCACGGTGGTCAGCGTCTCCCGCGCCGTCAACCACCCGTCCATCGACGTCAAGCTGCTGCAACTGGCCAGCTCGGTCAGCTACGCCCCCGCGCCGATCCCCACCACGTCCGGTGCGGTCGGTACCGCCACCCGGATCATCGGCTGGGGCCAGAGCTGCGCCACCCCCGGCTGCGGCTCCGCGCCGACGGTCGCCCGGGAGTTGGACACGTCGATCGTGGCCGACAGCCGGTGCAGCGGGATCGACGCCACCTACGAGATCTGCACCAACAACACCGGTGGCGTCGCGGGCGCCTGCTACGGCGACTCCGGTGGCCCGCAGGTGCGCAAGGTCAACGGGGTGTGGAACCTGATCGGCGCGACCAGCCGGGCCGGCAACAACAGCTCGACCTGCGCCACCGGCCCGTCCATCTACGAGGACCTGCCGTCGATCCGTACCTGGATCAACACCCAGGTGGGCGGCCTGCCCGTCGCCTGAGCGCCACCCGTCACCGGGCGCCCGCTCCTCCCGCAACGGGAGCGGGCGCCCTCGCGGGTGCGGTCGAGCCGATCACCGCCACGTCGTGGCCCACCGGTGCCGGGAACTCGGTACCACCGGTGGGTCGGGCAGCGCCGGGCGGTCGGGGCGACCGCCCGGCGCCGCGGACCCCGGGTGGCAGCCCGGGGCCCGAGTGGCGGGTGGTGCTCAGGACACCGTGCACGCGCCGCCGTTGACGGTGATCAGCTCGGGTGCCGGATTGGCCAGCGTGCCCGTCCGGCTCAGCAGGCCGAAGGTGACGCTGCCGCCGGGTGCGATCTTCGCGTTGTACGACTCGTTGCGCGCGGTCACCGTGGCCCCGGCCTGGCTGACCTTCGCCGTCCACGCCTGGGTGACCTGCTGGTCGCCGGTGAAGGCGTACCGGACGGTCCAGCCGTTGATCGCGGCGGTGCCGGTGTTGCGGACGGTGACCTGGGTGTTCGAGCCGTCCGGCCAGGTGCCGTGGACCTGGTAGGTCACCGCGCAGGTGCGTGGCGCGACCGCCGTGGCCGCACCCTGGTCGGCGAGGAACGAGGCGAGCCAGGCCAGCGCCGAGTTCCAGTTGATCGCCACCTCGTTGGTCGCGTACGAGTTGATGTCGTCGACGTAGCAGAACATCGGGGCGCAGCCGTTGAGCAGCTGCGCGGCGTACGGGTCCTGGAGAGCGGCGTTCGGGCCACCGGCGAGCGAGCCGGCCGGCGGGTTCGGCAGGGACGGGTCGAGCTGGCGGCCGAAGATCCGGCTGTGCTGGTGGTGCGCGTTCTGCTCGCCCCAGCCGGTCACGTACGACATGTTCAGCGCGTTGCGGCCGAGCAGGTAGTCGGTCGCCTGCACCGCCCCGTCCCGGTACTTCGCGTCCCGGCTCAGGTCGAAGGCGGTGGCCAGCACGACCGTGTTGTTGATGACGTTGCTGTTGCTGCCCCAGACGTAGCTGCCCGCGTCGCCCGGCATCGGCAGCCCGTACGCCTGGGCGCGCAGCGCCGTCAGGTAGCGGTCGGCGGCGTCGGTCACCGAGGCGCGGATCCGCGCCCGGTCGGCGGCCGGCAGGCCGTTGGGCACGGTGGCCAGGTCGAGCCGGCCGAGCGCCGCCACGCTCTGCCAGCCGAACGCCCCGGCCGCGCCGAAGACGTCCCCGGTGTGCAGCGCCGAGCCGGTCAGGTCGTCCAGGTACGCCTTCTTGCCGGTGGTCAGGTACAACTCCACCGCCGCCCAGTAGAACTCGTCGGTGACGTTGTTGTCCTCGTACGCGCCGCCGCCGGTGCCGTCGTTGACGCTGGCGTAGATCGCCGGGTGGGCCTTCGCGGCGGCGTACGCGGTCGACGCGGCGGTGCCGCAGCGGGCGGCGAACGGCGCGTCGTACGGGGCGAAGAGGCGGGCGCACTGGGCGGCGACGGCGGCCAGGTTGAGCGTGGCGGCGGTCGACGGCGGATGCAGCTCACGCGGCTGCGGGTCGTCCTGCGGGGCGAGCGGCAGGCCGGTCCACGCCCTGTCGTGGATCTTGTGGTGGGCCATCCCGGCCAGCGGCTTGCCGGCCGGCACCTGCATGCGCAGCAGGAACTCGATCTCCCAGCGCGCCTCGTCGAGGATGTCCGGCACCGCGTTGCCGCGCTCGGGCACCCGCAGCGTCGAGTCGCCGAGCGCCGCGCCGCCGGCGGCGGTCTCCGCGGTCTTCGTCCGCTCGAAGGCGCTCAGTAGCTGGTAGGCGGCGATGCCGCCGTTGACCACGTACTTGCCGTGGTCACCCGCGTCGTACCAGCCGCCCCGCACGTCGAGGGAGTAGTCGCAGACCCCGGGCTGGCACGGCACGGCGGTGTCGCCCTGGTTGGGGGCGACGCCGAGGTGGCCCGCCGGGCGGGCGTACTCCTCGCCGATCAGGTCACCGTCGATCGCGATGCCGCTGCGCTGGGCGTAGAAGAACTGGAGCGAGTCGGCGCGCAGCCGGTCGTAGAGGTCGCCGGAGATGTCGAACGGGTGGCTGGTCTCGCCGTCGGCGACCAGCGTGTAGCCGGTGCCCGGCCGTTGGTAGGTGGAGAAGTCGATGGTCTGCACGGGCTGCCCGGAGGCGGCGTCGACCCCGCGTGGGGTGCTCTGGCCGCTGGCCACCACCGCGCCGGCGGCGGAGCGGAGCTGCCAGGGCAGCGCCTCGGTCGACGGGGTCACCACGGTGGCGTTCTTCGGGCCGCCGGGCAGGTAGCCGACCTGGTTGACCCGGACCCGGGGGCCGGTGTCCGGCACGTACGGCGGGGCGGCCTCGCCGCCGCGCAGCGAGACGTTGTCCAGGCAGAGCCGCTGTTCGGCGGCGGTCCCACCGACCTGGAAGATGAGCTGCGCGTTGGGGTTGTCGTCCGGGACGGTGAACGTCTGCTCGACCCGCTGGGTCTCGGTGCCGGCGACGGCGGGGACGCTCGCGTACGACGTGTAGGGGGCGGTGCCGAGCTGGAGCACGGCGGTGACCCTGGCCCCGGGGGCGGACGAGATGTCGAAGCCCAGCCGGTACTCGGCTCCGGCGTTGAGTCGCACCCCGTCGTGGCCGATGCCGGCGTCCCAGGGGTTGGCCAGGCCGCCGGGGACGGTGGTGCAGAGCCGGCCGTCGACGATGTCGAGCGCGCCGGTGCCGTAGGAGAACCAGGGCGTGACGCCCTCGCTGAAGTCGCCGTTGCTGATCTGTTCGGGGGCGTCCGGCGGGACCTCGGCGCGGGCCACGCCGGCGCCGGCGCCGGTGATGACCAGGGTGGTCGCTGCCAGCACCGCGAGGTGCCGCCGGCGTCGTCGGGTCAGGATCACGGGGATTCCTTTCCGGGCGGAAGGGGGAGTGGTGGGGGTGTGATCATGCTGGGAGCGCTCCCAGCATCAGTCCGATGTTTCCAGCGCGTCTCGCCCGTGTCAATCGATTCGACTGAATGACCTTCGCGGCGGCCGACCGCCCGTCCGGTGCCCCGCCGGCCCGCCGTCCGGTGCCCCGCCGGCCCGCGCCGGTGGAGCGCCGGCCGGCAGTGAGATTCGCCGCGCCACGCGCAGTCGTCCTGATCTCCTAGAGACAACAACGCCCTTCGCCTGGCAGGCTGCCTCCCATGACCCTGAAGCTTCGTTCCGTCGGGACGAGCGACCGTGGGCTGATCCGGAGCGGAAACCAGGACGCCCTGCACTCCGGTGCCTGGCTCGTCGCCGTCGCCGACGGCATGGGCGGGATGGCGGCCGGCGACCTGGCCAGCCGGATCGCCATCGACGCGGTCGCCCCCCTCGACCTGGAGACCCCCGAGGACGCCCTGGTGGCCGCCCTGCAGAGTGGCATCGAACTGGCCACCACGCGGATCCACCAGGCGGTCGAGGAGGACCCGGAACGGCAGGGCATGGGCACCACGCTGACCGCCCTGCTCTTCGCCCGGACGGGAAGCTGCCTGGCCCTGGCGCACGTGGGCGACTCCCGGGCGTACCTGTTCCGCGACGGCACCCTCAAGCAGGTCACCCGGGACGACACCTTCGTCCAGATGCTGGTCGACCAGGGCGTGATCAGCCCCGACGAGGCGTCCAGCCACCCCCGGCGCGCCGTGGTCACCCAGGCGTTGCAGGGTGAGGAGGTCTCCCCGTCGTACGCGACCATGGTTCCCCGGGACGGCGACCGGTGGCTGCTGTGCAGCGACGGCCTCTCCAACGTGGTCCGCCCGGACACCCTCGCCGAAGTGCTCCGCGAGACCCCGGACCGGGACGGCTGCGCCCGGCGCCTGATCGACCTGGCCCTGCGGGCCGGCGGCCCCGACAACGTCACCGTGCTCATCGCCGACGTCGTCGACGAGTAGCCCACCAACCAGCCGCCGCCCGGCCGACGCCGGGGCTGCGCGACACGCGCCACCGGCCCGAGGCGGGCGCGTCGACCCGGCTGACCGGGGGCGGGCGCGGCGCGGGTCAGCGCCGCCGGTGGGTGGTGTGCCGGGTCGGCGTGGCGGTGGTCGGGTCCTCGGGCCAGGGATGGCGCGGGTAGCGGCCCCGCAGTTCCCCCCGCACCTGCGGGTACCCGCCCCGCCAGAAGGAGGCCAGGTCGGCGGTGACCGCCACCGGTCGCCCGGCCGGGGAGAGCAGGTGCAGCAGCACCGGCACCCGCCCGTCGGCCAGCCTCGGCGCGTCCTGCCAGCCGAACGTCTCCTGGAGCTTCACCGCGAGCACCGGCGCGGCCGGGTCGGCGTAGTCGACCCGGACCCGTGACCCGCTGGGCACCTCGATCCGCTCCGGGGCCAGTTCGTCCAGCCGGCCCGCCTGCGGCCAGGGCAGCAGCCGGCGCAGCGCCCCGGTCACGTCGATCCGGGCCAGGTCGGCGCGGCGGCGGGCGGCGGCCAGCTCCGGCCCGAGCCACCGGTCGGCGGCGGCGAGCAGCCCGGCGTCGGTGACGTCCGGCCAGTCCTCGCCCAGCGCCCGCCGGCAGAACGCCAGCCGTTCCCGCAGCGACCGGGCCGCAGGCGTCCAGGTCAGCAGGTCCAGCCCCGTCTGGCGCAGCCCTTCGGCGAGGGCGCCGGCCAGCAGCTCCGGCGCCGGCCGGGCCAGCGGGCGGCTGACCAGCTCGACCGCGCCGAGCCGGACCACCTCCCGGGCCAGCACGTCGCCGTCGACCCAGCCGACCTCCCGCGCCTCGGTCAGCAGCGGGCCGCCGGCCTCCCGCGCGGTCGCCTCGTCCACCGGGGCGGCCAGCCGGACCCGGGCGGTCGGCGCGCCGGGCGACCGGTCGGCGACCGCGACGGCCAGCCAGTCCGCCCCCGCCAGCGCCGACCCGGCCGCCAGCTCCGCCCCGGTCCCGCCCGCCATCAGGTACGACGTCCCGCCGGCCCGGCGTACCCGGGCCAGCCGCTCCGGGTACGCCAGCCCCACCAGCAGTCCGGCGGCCAGGTCGTCGGGGAGCCGGTCCGGTCGCGGGTCCCCGTCGTTGCGGCGGCCCGGCGGTCCGTCCTCGGGCAGGGCGGCGCGCAGCCGGCGTACCTCGGCCCGCCAGCGGGCGGTCGCGGTCGGGTCCGCGCCGGCGCGCAGTCGCCGCCAGCCGGCGGTGAGGTCGTCGTGTCGTCCGGTCAGGCCGTCCTCGGCGAGCAGGGCGACCAGCTCGGCGGCCCGGTCCGGGCCCACCCGGGCGGCGCCGTCGAGCAGCGCCCGGCCCAGCCGGGGATGCGCTCCGGTGCCGGCGATGGCCCGTCCCCGCGCGGTGATCCGGCCGTCGACGTCGACCGCGCCGAGGGTGGCCAGGGTCTCCCGGGCCACGGCCAGCGCCGCGCCGGGCGGCGGGTCGGGCAGCGCCAGGCCGACGCCGTCCGGGCTGCCCCAAGCGGCCAGGTCCAGGGCGAACCCGGTCAGGTCGGCGGTGGCGATCTCCGGTTCGGGCTGCGCGGCGAGCCGGGCGTGGGTGGCCTCCGACCAGCAGCGGTAGACCACCCCGGGAGCCTCCCGCCCGGCCCGGCCGGCTCGCTGGGTCGCGGCGGCCCGGGACACCGGCACGGTGACCAGCGCGCCCAGCCCCCGGGACAGATCGGTGCGGGCCACCCGGCTCAACCCGGCGTCGACCACCACCCGGACGCCGGGCACGGTCAGGCTGCTCTCCGCGACCGAGGTGGCCAGCACCACCCGACGACGTCCGGCGGGGCGCAGCGCGGCGTCCTGCGCCGTGGCGGGAAGCCTCCCGTGCAGCGGCAGCACGGCCACCTGGTCGGCCAGTTCGGCCAGCCGGCGGGCCACCGCCCCGATCTCGCCCGCGCCGGGCAGGAAGACCAGCAGGTCCCCGTCCTGCTCGCGCAGCGCCCGGCGGACGGTGGCGGCCACGTGGTCGAGCAGGGCCGGGTCGACCCGGCCCGCGCCGGGCGGCGCGACGGGCCGGGGCGGGGGCGCCCAGACCCGGTCGACCGGGTGCAGGGCCGCCTCGGCCCGGATCACCGGGGCCGGGCGGTCGGCCCCGAGCAGCGCGGCGAACCGGTCCGCCTCCGGGGTCGCCGACATCGCCACCAGCCACAGTTCGGGGCGCAGCGCGGCCCGCGCCTCCACGGTGAAGGCGAGCGCGAGGTCCGCGTCGAGCTGCCGCTCGTGGCACTCGTCGAGCAGCACCGCGTCGACCCCGGGCAGCTCCGGGTCGCGCAGCAGCCGGCGGACCAGCAGGCCGGTGGTGACCACCTCGATCCGGGTGCCGGGGCCGACCCGCCGGTCGCCACGGACGGCGTACCCGACCCGGTCGCCGACCCGCTCACCGAGCAGGTCGGCCATCCGTCGGGCCGCCGCCCGGGCGGCCACCCGACGGGGTTGGGCGACCAGCACCCGGCCGGCGACCCGGTCGGCCACCGCGAGCGGCGCGAGGGTGGTCTTGCCGGTGCCGGGCGGGGCCACCAGGACCGCGCCGCCGGTGGCGGTCAGCGCCCGCAGCAGCGGCGGCAGCGCCGGTCGGACCGGCAGGTCGAGTCGGACGTCGGAGAGCACGGCTGCCACTGTGGCACGCCCGGCGGTCAGCCGGGGCGCACCGCGTCCAGGCCGGTGACGAAGGCGGTCCAGGCGGACGGGGGGAAGACCAGCGCCGGCCCGCCCCGGTCCTTGCTGTCCCGGACGGCGATCCGCCCGCCGTCGGCGGCGACCTCCACGCAGTTGCCGTTGCCGCTGCTGCGGCTGCTGGTGCGCCAGTCCATCGTGGACAGATGGAGTACCCGCATCCCCGTACCTCACGTTCCCCCGGGGCGTGCCGCCGCCAAGCGGTCACGCAAAGTGACGAGCAGCCTCCTTCAGGCGGGCCAACGACCCCGCCGGATCCAGTGCCATCCGGCACAGCTCCTCATGCACAAGGGTATACCCGCGCACGTGCCCGGCGTCCTCCAGAGCCAGTCCCAGGGTGAGATTGTCCAGGTAGACCACGGAGTTGTCGGCCGCGTCGGCGAACGTGAGGATCACGTACGGGGTGCTCATGGCCGGGTGCCCGCCGGCCGTGAATGGAAGTACGTGGAAAGTTACGTTCGGTGATTGAGCAACTCGGGTCATGTGGGTTAGCTGCTCCGCCATGACGGCCGGGCCGCCGACCGGCCGCAGCAGCACCGCCTCGTTGAGCACCACCGACAACTCGACCGGTGGCGAGTCCCGACGCAGCACCTCCTGCCGGCGCAGCCGGGCGGCCACCTTCCGTTCCAGGCCCTCCTCGCCGGCCGTCCGGCGGAACATCTCCCGGGCGTACGCCTCGGTCTGGAGCAGCCCGGGGACCGACTCCGCCTCGTACGTGCGCAGGCTCGCCGCCTCGGCCTCCAGTCCGACGTAGAACTCGAACCACTCGGGCAGCACGTCGCTGTAGTTCTGCCACCAGCCGCGCTGTTGCGCGCCCCGGGCGATCTCGATGAGCGCCTCGGCGTCGGCGCCGGTCACCTCGTAGAGCGCGAGGGCGGCGCGGACGTCGCGGGGCTTGATGCCGATCTGGGCGTTCTCGATCCGGGACAGGTTGCTCTTGGACATGTCGAGTTGGCGGGCGGCGACATCGAGTGTCATCCCTGCGTGTTCCCGCAGTTGGCGGAGTTCGCGGGCGATGCGGCGGCGGCGGACGGTGGGGCTGACGGTCACCCTCCGAGTCTGTCACGACAAGATCCGCAGGTCGCATGTGCACGGAGTGCAACCATCAAATCTGGGAGTTGCAATACCGGCAGCCTGCGGGCATCCTGTCACCCGGCGTCGATCATTTGTAGACAATGCGTGGGAGGCTCGCGTGCTGGTCGCCGACGAGTTCTTCCTGATCGCTCACAACGACAGCAGGGGCAGGGCGAAGCTCCACCCGAGCGCAACCGGGTTGGGCCTCGCCGCCGGTCTCCTCGCCGAGCTGGTCCTGTTCGGACAGATCACCGTCGCCGGCGGTCTGGTCACCGTGGTCGACCGCCGGCCGCCGGCCGACGCGCTCGCGCACACCGTGCTCGACCAACTGGTCGGCGAGTCCCAGCACCAGGCGGTGCGCACCTGGCTCAGCTTCCTGGCCCAGACGTCGACCACGTCGGTGGGGGACCGGTTGGCCCGCGCCGGCGTGCTGCGCCGCCAGGAGACCCGGCGGCTGCTGCGCACCAGCGTCAGCTACCTGCCGATCGACCTCAACGCGCTCGCCTGGCCGGCGACCCGGCTCCGCGCCCTGGTCGAGCGGCCGGAGCCGCCGTCGGTGTCGGACACCACCCTGCTGGGGCTGGTCGCCGCCGCCGGGTTGACCCGCGAGGTGCTGTGGAGCGCCGGCCCCCGCGCCCACCACCGGCTCACCACCCTCGTCCACTCGCTGCCCGCACCGCTGAAGGAAATCGTCGTGCACACCGAGGCCGCCGTCGGCGCGGCCGTGCTGCGCGGCACCCCCTGACCCGCGTGCCACCCCACCCTCCTCCCTCCTCCCCCTCTCCCCGGAGCAACCCCCATGCCCCCACATGCGACAGTCGAACGACCGAGCAACGTCAGTGACGCCCTGGCCCGTGGCCGGCTCGGCGTGCCGTCGGTCATCTTCTTCGTCCTCTCCGCCGCCGCGCCGCTGACCGTGGTGGCCGGTGTGGTCACCACCGGCTACGCGGTCACCGGCATCACCGGGATGCCGTTGGCCTTCCTGGCGGTGGGCGCCGTCCTGGCGCTCTTCTCCGTCGGCTACGTGGCGATGGCCCGCCGGGTGGAGAACGCCGGTGCGTTCTACGCCTACGTCTCGCGTGGGCTCGGCCGGCCGGCGGGCGTCGGCGCGGCCTGGGTCGCGCTCGTCGCGTACAACGCCCTCCAGGTCGGCCTCTACGGCGCCATCGGCGCCGCCGCCTCCCCGGTCCTCGGCACGCTCTTCGGCGTCGCACCGCACTGGGCGGTGGTGGCGCTGGTCGCCTGGGCCCTGGTCGCCTTCCTCGGCCTGCTGCGGGTGGACGTCAACGGCCTGGTGCTGGCGGTGCTGCTGATCGCCGAGATCGTGCTGATCCTGGTCTTCGACCTGGGCCAGCTCAGCCACCCCGACGGCGGCTCGGTCAGCTTCTCGGCGCTGGCCCCGTCGAACCTGCTGGTGCCCGGCGCGGGTGCGCTGCTGGTGCTCGCCATGACCGGTTTCGTCGGCTTCGAGTCGTCGGTGGTCTTCAGTGAGGAGAGCAAGGACCCGAAGCGGACGGTCCCGATGGCCACCTACCTCTCGGTGGCGATCATCGCCGGGCTGTACGCGCTCTCCTCCTGGTCGATGACCGTGGCGACCGGGCCGGACAAGGTCGCCGAGCAGGCCGGCGAGCAGAGTGTCGAACTCATCTTCAACCTGGCCGCGGCGCACCTCGGCGACACCGCCGTCACCATCGGCCAGGCGCTCTTCATGACCTCGGTGCTGGCCGCCATGATCTCGTTCCACAACACCACCGCCCGGTACGCCTTCGCGCTGGGCCGGGAACGCGTGCTGCCGGCCGCCTTCGGGAAGACCTCGCCACGCAGCGGGGCGCCCCGGGTGGCGTCGCTCGCCCAGAGCCTGCTCGGCCTGGCGGTGATCGTGCTCTACGCGGTCAACGGCTGGGACCCGGTGGTCCAGCTCTTCTACTACGCCGGCACCGGCGGCGGCTTCGGCGTGCTCCTGCTCATCGCCACCACGAGCGTCGCGGTGATCATGTACTTCGCCAAGTCCGACACCGGGGAGACGCTGTGGCGGCGGGCCCTCGCGCCGGCGCTGGCCGCCGTCGCGCTGGCCACCATCGTCGTGGTGGCGGTGGCGAACTTCGCCACCCTGCTCGGCGTCCCGCCGGACTCGCCGCTGCGCTGGGTCATCCCGGCCGTCTACCCGGTCGCCGCGCTGCTCGGCCTCATCTGGGGCCTGGTGCTGCGAACCAGCCGGCCCGACGTCTACGCCCGGATCGGGCTGGGGGCGGAGAGCGCGGCCACCTCGCTGTTCGGATCCGCGCCGAGCGGGCCGGAGCGGGTGGGAGCCGGCCGGTGAGCGGGGTGACCGTCGACCGGCTCGGCCCGGCGGAGACCCGGCTGGTCGCCGAGCGGATCGCCGAGGCGTTCATGGTGCTCCCGGCGACCTGGTGGCTGGTGCCGGACGAGTCCAAGCGGGAGGCCGTCTTCGCCGACAACTTCGAGATCCTGGTCGACCACGCGATGCGGCACGGGCTGGTCTACGGCACCGCCGAGCGGGACGCGGTGGCGGTCTGGTTCCCGCAGGTCGGCGACGAGGTGCCGGCCCCGGTGGACTACGACGACCGGCTCGCCGCGGCCTGCGGCGAGTGGACCGGGCGGTTCCAGCACCTCGACGAGCTGTTCGCGGCCAACCACCCGCATCCGGACCACCACCACCTGGCCTTCCTCGCCGTCCGTCCGGACCGGCAGGGGCACGGGTTGGGCAGCGCGTTGCTGCGCCACCACCACACCTGGCTGGACGCCCACGGCGTGCCGGGCTACCTGGAGGCGAGCAGCGAGGCCGGTCGTGACCTCTACGCCCGACACGGCTACCAGCTCCGGGAGGTCTTCCGGCTGCCCGACGGCTGCCCGTTCTATCCGATGTGGCGGGAGCCGGCCGGCGGCTGACCACAGCCGTACGACCGGGGCCCCGACGCGCTCGCGCCGGGGCCCCGGTTTCCGGGTCGGTCGCCCTGCCGCGCCGGCACCGCGTCGCGCCGGTGCACCGGGTCGGCGAGCGCGGACACGGCAGAGCCCGGCCGGCGAATCGCCGGCCGGGCTCCGTGCCTGGTGACCGGGACCGGGCCGCCGGCCCCGGTCACCGCATCAGTAGGTGCCGTCGAGCTGACCCCGCAGCTTGGTCAGCGCCCGGGCGAGCAGCCGGGACACGTGCATCTGCGAGACGCCGATCTGCTCGGCGATCTGCGACTGGGTCAGGTTGCCGTAGAAGCGCAGGGTGAGGATCTTCTGCTCGCGCTCGTCCAGGGTGGCCAGCGCGGGGCCGAGGGCCACCCGCAGCTCGGCCAGCTCGAACTCGCCGTCCTCGCCGCCGAGCATGTCGCCCAGCTCGGTGGCGCGGTCGCCGTCGCCGGTGGGGGTGGACAGCGACACCGCGTTGTAGGCGCGGGCGCCCTCCAGCCCCTCCAGGACCTCTTCCTCGGTGAGCTTGAGGTGGGCGGCGATGTCGGCGACCGTCGGCGAGCGGCCGAGGGTCTGCAACAGCGAGCTGTTGGCGTCGGAGATGGCCAGCCGCAGCTCCTGGAGCCGGCGGGGCACCCGGATGTCCCAGGTGCGGTCGCGGAAGTGCCGCTTCAGCTCGCCGATGATGGTCGGGATGGCGTAGCCGGCGAAGTCGACGCCGCGCGACGGGTCGAACTTGTCGATCGCCTTGATCAGGCCGACGGCGGCGGTCTGGGCCAGGTCGTCGGTGGGCTCACCCCGGCCGCTGTAGCGGTGGGCCAGGTGGTTGGCCAGTGGCAGCCATGCCTCGATCGCCCGGTCCCGCAGCGCGGCCCGGGACGGGTGCTGGGCGGGCAGCGCGGCCATCGCGTTGAGCAGGTCGGCGGCGCTGTCGGTGAGTGCCCGCGGGTCCAGCTTCTCGGTGGTGGACGGCGTGGTGGTCGCCTGCTCGCTCATGGTTGACGCGGTCATTGGTGGTCCTCCCTGCACCTCGTCCGCGGACAAATAGACGTGACGCTTCGGTTTAGCTTCAGATGGGCCGTTCGGTAGCCACCTTAGCCTGATCGGTGAGCCGAAATCTAGCCGAAAGGCTGATGTACTTAAGTGATTTCCGATCATCTATCGGGCAAGGCGGACATAATTTGGTCGTCCTGTGATCACAATCGCCGGTACGACCGGCTGACTCCTTGCCGCCGTCCGTCCAGCCCTGGGTCGCCGGCCGGACCGCCGCTTCCGGTCGAGCGGTCAACGTGAAATCCGACAGTGGGACAGCACTGTCGGCTTTCCGTCGTTGTCCCGCTGACGGGACCGCCCGTACCGTCGCGGTGGACCAACCCCTGGTACGGAGGCTGTTGTGCTCGACCCCGCGGAACCGCAGCTCGTCGTCGACAGCCGTACGCTGCACTTCAGCTGGCTGCCGGCGGACCCGGACGCGGTCGCCGCCCTGGTCCCTGCGGGCCTGCGTCCCCGGTCGGACCGGCAGGTCTTCATGAACCAGTACGTCGTCGAGGACGACGCCCAGACCTCCGGCTTCGGCGCGTACTCGCTGACCTACGTCGGCGTCACCCTCAGCGGGGCGGACGCGCCGGACGGGGTTACCCCGGGTGGCTGGTGGACCCACTACGTCACCTCCAGCCACCGGGTCCGGGACTACGCCGTCGCCCGTGGCGCCCCGGCCGTGCTGGGCCGCACCACCATCGCGATCCGCGGCGACTCGCTGGTCGCCGAGACCGAGGCGGACGGGGTGGCGCTGATCCGGGCCCGGGCCCGGGTCGGACACACCGGCCACGCCGTCCGCACCGGGCACAACCGGTACTTCACGCTGCGCGACGGGAAGCTGCTCAGCGCCGTCTACCCGTTCGTGGCCGAGCCGGTCACCCCGTTCGAGATCGAGTCGGTGGAGTTCCTCGACCCGACGCACCCGATCTACGCGCTCCGCCCGGAGAACCCGCTCCTCATCGGCTGGGGCTTCTACGCCCCACGCACCTCGTTCGCCTACCCGGGCGGGTTGACCCCCTACCCGGCGTCGACGCCGGCCGCGCCGGACGGCCCCGGGGCACACCGCGTCGAGTCGACCCGGCCCGGAGCACCGGAGTCGCCCCGGCAACGGTCGGCCACCTCGGCGCCGGCCCGGCCAGACCCGGCCCGCCTTGACCCGGCCCGCCTTGACCCGGTCAGCCCTGACCCGGTCAGCCCTGACCCGGCCAGCCCTGACCCGGTCAGCCCTGACCCGGCCAGCCCTGACCCGGCCAGCCCTGACCCGGCCAGCCCTGACCCGGCCAGCCCTGACCCGGCCAGCCCCGACCCGGGCCTGCCCGGGTCAGGCGTACCCGAGCCGGCCCGGCCCGGCCGGGTCCCGCCGCCGCCGGTGCCCGGGGTGGGGCCGGAGAATCACCAGGTGCCGTTCCGCCGGGCCCGCAGCGGCCTGCCGTCGGGGTCGTAGAACAGCCGGTACGCCGGCAGCGCCCAGAGCCGGGTGTGCCAGGCCAGCCGCTCCGGCCGGTGCGGACGCAGCCGACCCGGTGGCCGGGGGCCCGCACGGCCGGCGTCGTGCCACCGCTGGAGCGCCGTCGCGGCCGAGGTGATCGCCCGGACCGCGTCGGCCGGGTCCAGCAGGTCGCGGTCGTCGCCGTCCGGGTCCCGGTCCAGGTGCTCGCGCCAGAGCCGCAGCCGCAGGTCCCGGGCGAACACCCGGGCCCCGTCGCCCAGCCCGGCCGGGTCGGTGGGGCCCCGCTCGTCGCGGGTGTCGTCGAGCACCGCGCAGGACAGCTCGCTGTCGTGCGTCCAGGAGCGGCGGTTGAAGTTGTCGCTGCCCACGCTCGCCCACACGTCGTCCACCACGCAGACCTTGGCGTGCACGTAGACCGGCTCGCCCCGGCGGTTCTCCACGTCGAAGACGTGCACCCGGTCCGGGGCGGCCCGCTCGCAGAGGGAGAGCGCCTGCTCTCGACCCACCATGTTCGGTGGCAACGCCAGCGCGCCGTCGACGTCCGGGTGGCGGGGGACGACCGCGACCAGGTGCAGGTCCGGGCTGGCCGTCAGCGCTTCGGCGAACAGCTCGGCCACCTCGGTCGACCAGAGGTACTGGTCCTCCAGGTAGATCAGCCGGCGGGCCCGGCGTACCGCCTTGGTGTAGCCCCGGGCCACCGTCCGCTCGCCGTCGGGGGCGAACGGGTAACGGGGCCGGACCGCCGGGTAGGTGCGCAGCACCTGGATCCGGTGTGGGCCGCAGGGCGGCGGGTCGGCCGGCTGGGCGGGCAGCGGATCGGGACTGAGGTCGGCGCCGCGCAGCCTGTCCCGCAGGTAGGCCAGCGGGTTCTCCGAGTCCAGCGGCGTCGGGTCGGTCCACCGCTCGCGGAACGTGGTGTCCAGCGCGCCGACCACCGGCCCCCGGACCGCGAGCTGCACGTCGTGCCACGGCGGGCGCGGGCCGTACCTCGGCGACATGGCGACGGCCTGCGGGTCGCCGTGGTGGTCGGCGTCGTCCCGGCGACTGTGGCACAGGTCGATCCCGCCGGCGAAGGCGACGTCGCGCTCCGGCGCGCCCGGGTGCCGCAGCACCACCAGCTTCTGGTGGTGTGATCCGCCCCGGCGGACCCGCTGGTCGAGCAGCACCTCCCCGCCGGCGGCGCCCACGGCCTCGCTCAGGCTGCGGTTCTCCGCCTCGCTGTAGGAGAGCGAGTCGAGGTGCGAGCGCCAGATCAGCCCCTTGACCACCACCCCGCGCCGGGCGGCCTGCGCGAAGAGCTGGACCACGGTGGGGCCGTCCGGGCGTAACCGCTCGTCCGGGTCGCCGCGCCAGTCGGTGAAGAAGAGGTGGTCACCCTCGCCGAGGGCGGCCACCTCGGTGGCCAGCCGGTCGAAGTACGCGGCACCGTGAATCAGGGGCTCGGCGAGGTTTCCGCTCGTCCAGACGGGTAACTCCGAGACCGGGTTGGCGCGTTCCTCAGCGGTCAGGAACCAGTCCTGCATCGCCACGTTCCCGCCTCCCGAGGTCGACATCGTCCTCACGGTAGGACGACTGCCGCAGGTGCGCACGCCGGGTGGACCCGGAAGCGCCCAGGTGGTGACCTGACGCACCGTCCAGACACCGAACGCCGAGGAGGCCCCGCAATGCCCGCCGAGACGACGAACCCCGCGACCGAGTACCGCCCGCAGGCGGTCGAGAGCGAAGGCGGCGCGATCCTGGCGGTGTTGCTGATGGTGATCCTCGGCGTCGCCGGGATCTTCGCGGTCTCCTGACGCTGGTGCGGGCGCCCCGGCGGACCGGGGCGCCCGCACCCACGGGTCAGGGGCGCTCGCCCTGGCCGCCGGTGTGCGGCAGCCGCTCGGCGGGAACGACGCCCAGCCTGCCGGCCTGGAAGTCCTCGAAGGCCTGGACCAGCTCGGCGCGGGTGTTCATCACGAACGGCCCGTAGTGCGCCACCGGCTCCCGGATCGGCTGGCCGCCCATCAGGTAGAGGTCCAGCGCCGGGGTGTTGCTGTCCTGCCTCCCGTCCGCGGTCACCCGCAGCGCGTCGCCCGGACCGTGCACGGCGAGCTGACCGCCCTGGAACGGACGCCGGTCGGTGCCGACCGTGCCCCGGCCGGAGAGCGCGTAGACCAGCGCGTTGAACTCCGGCCGCCAGGGCAGGCTCAGCTCGGCGCCGGGCTGGAGCGTGACGTGGGCGATGGTGATCGGGGTGTGGGTCGAGCCCGGCCCCTGGTGCCCGGCCACCTCGCCGGCGATGACCCGGATCAGCGCGCCGCCGTCCGGCGTGCTGAGCAGCGTCGACTCCCGGCCCCGGAGGTCCTGGTAGCGCGGCGGCATCATCTTGGCCACCCGGGGCAGGTTCACCCAGAGCTGAAGGCCGTGGAACAGACCGCCGCTGGCCACCAGGTGCTCCGGCGGGGCCTCGATGTGCAGCAGGCCGCGACCGGCGGTCATCCACTGGGTGTCGCCGTCGGTGATGGTGCCGCCACCACCCTGCGAGTCCTGGTGGTCCATGATGCCGTCGATCATGTAGGTGACCGTCTCGAAGCCCCGGTGCGGGTGCCACGCGGTGCCCTTCGGTTCGCCCGGCGCGTAGTCCACCTCGCCCATCTGGTCGAGGTGGATGAACGGGTCGAGCTCGGACACCGGCACTCCGGCGAAGGCCCGGCGGACCGGGAAGCCCTCACCCTCGTACCCGCTCGGGGCGGTGGTCAGCCGGCGGACCGGCCGGTAGCTGGTGCTCTCGTCGAGCCGGGGCAGGCGGGGCAGGACGAGGACGTCGTCGACGGTGATCGCGGGCATCTCGGGCTCCTCAGGTGTCGCGGTGGGTGGACGACGCGTCGCGGTCGGCGCGCAGCCGCCGGCCGAGCCGATCGAAGACCCGGGTCAGGGTGGCGACCTCGGCGTCGTCGAGGTCGTCCATCAGGTGCCGTCGCACCGAGGCCAGGTGCCCCGGCGCGGCCTCGCGCAGGGTCAGCAGCCCGGCGGCGGTGAGCACCGCCTCGCTGCCCCGGCGGTCGCCGGGGCAGGACTCCTTGGCGACCAGGCCGCGCCGCTGCATGGTGGAGACCTGGTAGGTGAGCCGGCTGGGGGAGAAGACCAGGCGGCTGGCCAGCTCGCCCATCCGGAGCCGCTGGCCCGGCGCCTCGGCGAGCAGGACCAGCACGTGGTAGTCGGCGAAGCTCAGCTCGCCGTCCGTGCGCAGGTCGTCCTCCAGTTGGGTGAACAGCCGTTGGCTCGCCTCGATGTAGGCGCGCCAGCAAGCCATCCGCTCGCTGTCCAGGCTCTCCGTCATGTCTCGAAGAGTAGCACTCCTTAAAATTTAAACAAGACCGGTGTGGTGGCTGTGAGCGGGACAACAGCACATCTTGACGAGGGGAACTTCAGGATTTGAAAGAGAGGATTCGTCAACTCGGGGCGGCCGAACCCAGCCGGCTGGCAGACTTCGCGCGTGGACCCCGTGGAGATCACCGCCCCCGGCCTGCTGCTGCGTGCCTGGCGGGCGGCGGACGCGCCGGCCGTGCTGGCCGCCCTGGTCGACCCCGACATCGTCCGGTGGAACGGGCAGGGCGTCACCGACCTGGCGCAGGCCACCGCCTGGCTCCGCCGGCGCGGCGACCGGCGCGACGACACCCAGCTATCGCTCGCCGTGACCGACCACGCCGACGGGACGCTGCTCGGCGGGGTCTCGCTGCACAGCATGCACGGCGCGAACGCGTCGATCGGCTACTGGACCGCCGCACCCGCCCGGGGTCGGGGCGTGGCCGGCCGGGCCGTCACCGCCCTCACCGGGTGGGGCTTCGCCGAACGTGGCCTGCACCGGATCGAGCTGTGCCACGCCGTCGGCAACCGGGCCTCCTGCCAGGTGGCCGAGCGGGCCGGCTACCGGCTGGAGGAGACGTTGCGCGAGTCGTACCGCTACGGCGACGGCCGACGCCACGACGAGCACCTGCACGCCCGGCTGGCCGCCGACTCCTGACGTTCTGGCCCCGAGCCTGCCTTCCACCGGCCCTCGGTGGCCCTGTGCCGGCCGCTCACCGCTCTCCGCACCGACCCCGGGCAGTTCCCCCACCGGACGACGCCAACCAGCCCACCCGTCGCCGGTCCGGCCCGGACGCGTCGGCCTCTCGACGGCCCTGTGCCGGCAGCCCACCGCCTTCCGCACCGACCGCCCACCGCTCTCGGTGGCCCGTGCCGGGCGTCCACCTCGGCGCTCGGCCTCACCGCCTCCTGCCCGCCGGGCCGGCATGGGGTGGACGCCCGGCGCGTGCTGGCTAGGGTCGGAGGCGTGAACGACCTCGACCTGCTCGACTGGCGCGAACACGTCGCCCGGCTGCACCTGTCCGACCTCGACCTGACCGGCTTCCGCGCGGCCCGTGACGAACTGTTCCGGACCCATCCGTCCAGTCCGCTGTCGGCCGCCGACCGGGCCGCCTTCACCGGACTGGGCTGGTTTCCGCCCGACCCCGCGGTAGTGGTCGAGGCCCCGTTGCGCCCCGCCTCGGGCACCGAGAGCATCGACACCGGCGGCCCGGACGGCGTGCTGCGCTACCGCCGGATCGCGGTCGCCGACACCCCGTGGGGACCGCTGACCCTGTGGTGGATCGAGGCGTACGGCGGTGGCCTGTTCGTGCCGGTGCGCGACGGCACCAGCGGCCGGGAGACGTACGGCGGCGGGCGGTACCTCACCGACACCGTCAAGGGGACCTTCGGCCGGGGGCTCACGGTGCTCCCCGGCGACCGGGTCCGGCTCGACGCCAACTACCTCTACAACCCGAGCTGCGCGTACGCCGACACCTGGGCCTGCCCGCTCGCGCCCCCGGAGAATCAGGTGCCCGTGCCGATCCGGGCCGGCGAGCTGACCTATCGTCCCTGATCGTCCACCGTGTCGTCCACCGTCGCCGGCCGGCCACCATGATCGGGTGAGCACTTCCGAGTGGTCTGCCCGGCGGGTCGGCTCGGAAACTCTCACCCGATCGTGGAACGGGCCCGGGGCGCGGCGCGCGTCGGGATGCCGCGCCGCGCGGACGTGGGGCGGGGCGCGATGCGGACGTGGGGCGGGGCGCGCGGTGCGGACGTGGGGCGGGGCGCGCGGTGCGGACGTGGGGCGGGGCGCGCGGTGCGGACGTGGGGCGGGGCGCGCGGTGCGGACGTGGGCCGGGGCGCGGCGCGGACGTGGGGCTCAGCGCGGACGTGGGGCGCCGAGCGGCGCGGACGTGGGGCGGGGGCGCGGTGGGGGTGTGGGGTGGCGGTGGGATGACGCCCCGGCGCGGGTTGCGCCGGGGCGTCGGGAGTCGGGCGGGTCAGCGGGCGGTCGCCCCGGTCGGGGTGAGGTGCATCCGTCCGAGTAGTTGCCGGGCCTGGTCGGCGAGGTTGGCGTCCACCGTGACCGCGTACTGGCCGGCCCGCAGTGAACTGGCCGAGGTGAAGTCGCGCTGGCCGCCGGACATGGCGTGCGCCACCGCACCGAACACCGCACCCCAGAGCGCGCCGATCACCAGCCCGACCAGGATCACCGCGATCCAGTTGCCGGCCGTGAAGAGGCCGAACAACAGGCCGATGAAGAGGCCGAACCAGGCTCCGGTGCCGGCGCCGAGCAGCGCCGCGCGCCCCGTGGTGAGCCGGCCGAGCACCGTCTCCACCAGGGTCAGGTTGGTGCCCACGATCGCCGTGTGCTCCACCGGGAACCGGTTGTCCGCCAGATAGTCCACCACCCGTTGGGCGGACGGGTAGTCCGGATACGAGCCGATCGTCACGGCCGCCGGGCCGACCTGCGGGCCGTGCCCGTCGCCGCTGGGCGGCGCCGGCCGACCGGCCGGGCCGGACGGGAGGTTGTCGCCGCCCGGCATCCCGGGTCGCCAGGTGGCGCTCGGGTTCGATGCTCTGGTCATGGCATCCTCCTTCGTCAACGGCCGGCGTTCCCGCCTGCCCGGCGGGATAACGCCGACCGGCCCAGGAATGCCGCCCGCCGCACCGGGGTAGCCCGGCCCCGGCCGGGGAATCACGCCGGCCCGGGTAATGCGGCCC